>NZ_JAPEPX010000001.1:3590000-3772500 GCF_026339935.1 Streptomyces sp. NBC_01551 | reverse complement strand
GTGCTCGCCGAGGGGTACGACGGGTACGGCGCGCTGAAGAGGGACGTCGCCGACGCGGTGGTGGAGCTGCTGCGGCCGGTTCGGGAGCGGCACGCGGAGCTGGCGGCCGATCCCGGGGCGGTGGAGAAGGTGCTGCGGGAGGGTGCCGAGCGGGCCAGGGAGCTGGCGCGGCCGGTGGTGGACCGGGCGTACCGGGCGATCGGACTGCTGGAGCCCTGAAGGGTGGCGGGCCCCCGTTCGCGCGGGGGCCCGTACCGGTGTGCGGCGGCCGTCAGCTGTTGCCGGAGGCGAGTTCGCGGCTGCGGTCGCGGGCGGCTTCGAGGGCGGCGATGAGGGCCGCTCGTACGCCGTGCTTCTCCAGCTCGACGATCGCGTTGATCGTCGTACCGGCCGGGGAGGTGACGGCCTCACGGAGCTTGACGGGGTGTTCCCCGCTGTCGCGCAGCATCACGGCGGCGCCGATGGCGGCCTGGACGATGAGGTCGTGGGCCTGGGCGCGGGGCAGGCCGAGGAGGATGCCGGCGTCGGTCATGGCCTCGACGAGGAAGTAGAAGTACGCGGGTCCGGAGCCGGAGAGGGCGGTGGCGGCGTCCTGCTGGGACTCCGGGACGCGCAGGGTCTTGCCGACGCCGCCGAAGATCTCCTCGGTGTGCTGGAGGTGGGCGGCGGTGGCGTGGCTGCCGGCGGAGATGACGGACATGGCCTCGTCGACGAGGGCCGGGGTGTTCGTCATGACGCGCACGACGGGGGTGCCGGGGGCGAGCCGCTCCTCGAAGAACGAGGTGGGGATGCCCGCGGCGCCGCTGATGACGAGGCGGTCGGCCGGGACGTGCGGGGCGAGCTCTTCGAGGAGCTTGCCCATGTCCTGGGGCTTGACGGTGAGGATGAGGGTGTCGGCGCGCTTGGCGGCTTCGGCGTTGGAGACGGCCTCGACGCCGTAGCGGGTGTGCAGTTCCTCGGCCCGCTCGGGGCGGCGGGCGGTGACGAGGAGTTTCCCGGCGGGTCGGCCGCCGCGGATCATCCCGCTGAGCAGGGCCTCGCCGATCTTGCCGGTGCCGAGGACTGCGACTGTCTGGGTCATGCCCGATCCACCTCGCCTGGGATGCGTGTACTCACCGCTCATCCTCGCACCAGGGCCGGGTGCGGCGGCGAGGCGTCCGGATCGCGGTCAGGGGGTGCGGCGGCGCAGGGTGGCCGCGCCGAGGGCGAGGACCAGCAGGGCGCAGGCGGCGACGATGACGACGTCGCGGACGAAGTCGGCCGTCATGTCGGTGTGGGTGAGGACCTGGGTCATGCCGTCCACGGCGTAGGACATGGGCAGGACGTCGGAGAGGCCTTCGAGGACGGGCTGCATGGTGTCGCGCGCGGCGAACAGGCCGCAGAGCAGCAGCTGCGGGAAGATCACCGCCGGCATGAACTGGACGGCCTGGAATTCGGAGGCCGCGAAGGCGGAGACGAAGAGTCCGAGGGCGGTGCCGAGGAGCGCGTCGAGGAGGGCGACGAGCAGGAGCAGCCACGGGGAGCCGACCACGTCGAGGCCGAGGAGCCAGAGGGCGAGGCCGGTGGCGAGCAGGGACTGTACGACGGCCACGGCGCCGAAGGCGAGGGCGTAGCCGGCGATCAGGTCGCCCTTGCCGAGCGGCATGGCGAGGAGGCGTTCGAGGGTGCCGGAGGTGCGCTCGCGGAGGGTGGCGATGGAGGTCACCAGGAACATCGTGATGAGGGGGAAGATCCCGAGGAGGGACGCCCCGATGCTGTCGAAGGTGCGGGCGTCGCCGTCGAAGACGTAGCGGAGCAGCGTCAGCATCAGGACGGGCACCAGCAGCATCAGCGCGATGGAGCGCGGGTCGTGGCGGAGCTGGCGCAGGACGCGGGCGGCGGTGGCGGTGGTGCGGGCGCCACTGATTGCGGTGGTGACGGTCACGGCGTGCGCTCCTGGGTGGCGAGGGCGTTGGCCTCGTCGACGAGGCGGAGGAAGCCCTCCTCGACGGTGGCGGAGTGGGTACGGGTGCGCAGTGCGTCGGGGGTGTCCTGGGCGAGGATGCGGCCCTCGCGCATGAGGAGCAGGTCGTGGCAGCGCTCGGCCTCGTCCATGACGTGGGAGGAGACGAGGATCGTGGCGCCCCGGGTGGCGGCGATGTCGTGGAAGAGGTTCCACAGGTCGCGGCGCAGGACGGGGTCGAGGCCGACGGTGGGTTCGTCGAGGACGAGCAGCTCGGGGGTGCCGAGGAGCGCGACGGCGAGGGAGACGCGGCTGCGCTGGCCGCCGGAGAGGTTGCCGGCGAGGGCTCCGGCGCGGGTGGTGAGGTCGACGTCGGTGATGGCGCGGTCGACGGCGGTGCGTCGGCGGTCGGCGGCGGCGCGGCCGGGGTCGAGGACGGCGGCGAAGTAGTCGAGGTTCTGCCGGACGGTGAGGTCGTCGTAGACGGAGGGGGCCTGGGTGACGTAGCCGATGCGGGAGCGGAGCTCGGGGTGTCCGGCGGGGCGGCCGAGGACGTCGAGGGTGCCGGTGACGTGGGCCTGGGTGCCGACGATGGCGCGCATGAGGGTGGATTTGCCGCAGCCGGAGGGTCCGAGGAGGCCGGTGATGCGGCCGCGGGGGACGTCGAAGGCGATGGAGTCGATGACGGTGCGGGGGGTGCGGCCGGTGCCGCGGGCGACGGTGAGGCCGTGGGCGTGGACGGCGGGCGGGGCCGGCTCGCCGGTGGGGGCGGTGGGCGCCGCGGGTGGCGCCTGCGGGTTATTCATCATGTGATGAATAATGCTCCTGGCTGTGCCGGGGCGTCAACCGGGGGCGGCTCTACTTCTTGCGCTTGGGGCGGCGCGCGGCCGGGTTGCCCGTACGGGAACTGCGGCGGCGGGCGAATTCGGCGGTGGCGCGCTCGTACTCGGCGCGGCGCAGCTTCTCTCCGGGCGCCTCGGCGAAGCAGCGGAGGAAGTAGGCGATGAGGGATCCGATGAAACCGATGGTCTTCAGGCCCTTGAGCGCGGCCTCGTCGGAGGACGGGGCGGGGCGGCGGCTGAAGGAGTCCCAGGTCTTGACGAAGGCGATGGAGCTGGCGATCGCGAAGAGGACGACGACGGAGATGCTCAGGAAGGGGCCGACGTTGCCGATCTCCAGGCCCTCGTAGGCGAACCGGAGCAGCATCGCGGCGGCGACCGCCGTACAGAGGGAGCCGATGGCGAGGCCGACGCGGAGCAGGGCGTACCCGCCGTCGTGGTTCACCCAGGTGGTGCCGAAGAACCGGATCGGCTCGGGTTGCGGTCCGGGGGCCGGGGTGGTGGCCTGCGCCGGCCCGGCGGGGGTCTGGTCTCGCTGGTCGTCGCTCACACCAGCGATTATCCCTCGCCGGGCCGGGGCGGCCGGGTGTGTCTCACGTGTCAGACCGGTGAGGGCCGGACACGTGAGGGCCGAACCGGTGAGGGCCCGACCGGTGAGGGCCCGACCGGTGAGGGCCCGACCGGTGAGGGCCGGACCGGTGAGGGATCAGGCGCAGCGGTTGGCCACGTAGCCGTCGGCGCCCGTCTTCACGTAGGAGTCGGCGACGAACTGGCCGTTGCCGATGCAGTCCCAGATGTTCGAGGTGCCGTACGGGCCGCTGACCCGCTCGCCCGGCGTCTGGCAGCGAATGGTCACGGATGCCCCGTAGGGAAGCACCTTGACGATCGGATAGGTGGTGGACGGGCCGCTGCGGACGTTCACACGGTAGCCCGGTGCGACCGGGAACGTCTGGAATCCGGAGCCGTCGGCCACCGTGTTGACGTGGCTTGAATCGTTCTCAACCGACATGCGAAATCTCCCCCCATGGGTGTTGCTCTGCGCAACTCGCGCAGGGTAGCAGGACCTTCGAGATGCGTACGGGCCATCGACTAGGCTCCGGCGGGGGTGGTGAACGGTGCATTCGCTGCGCGCGGGCTACGCGGGGCTTCCGGAGTATGCCGGGCAGTACCGGCTTGAGTCCGTGCTCGGCTCCGGCGGGATGGGTGTCGTCCGTCTGGCCACGTCGGGGTCGGGGCTGAAACTCGCCGTCAAGATCGTTCACCCCGAGCACGCGGTGGATCCGGAGTTCCGGGCGCGGTTCCGGCAGGAGGTCGCGGCCGCGCGGCGGGTGAGCGGGGCGTTCACCGCGCCCGTCGTGGACGCCGATCCGGATGCGGAGCGGCCGTGGATGGCCACCCTGTTCATCGACGCCCCGACGCTCGCCGAGCGGGTACGGGAGCGGGTGCTGGACCCCCCTGAGCTGACCCGGCTCGCCGCCGGGCTGGCGGAGGCGCTGCGGGACATCCACCGGGCCGGGGTCGTGCACCGTGACCTCAAGCCCAGCAACGTGCTGATGGCGCCCGACGGGGTCCGGGTCATCGACTTCGGGATCTCGCGGCCGGCCGACAGCGATCTGCGGACCGAGACGGGCAAGCTGATCGGTACGCCGCCGTACATGGCGCCGGAGCAGTTCCAGCGGCCCCGGGACGTGGGGACGGCGGCCGACGTCTTCGCGCTGGGCGCGGTGCTGGTGCACGCGGCGACGGGGCGGGGGCCGTTCGACTCGGACAGCCACTACCTGGTGGCGTACCAGGTGGTGCACAGCGAGCCCGACCTCACGGGGCTGCCGCAGCGGCTGGCGCCGCTCGTCGCGCGGTGCCTGGCCAAGGAGCCGGCGGAGCGGCCCACGGCCGAGGCGCTGATCGCCGAGATGCGGGCGATCGCGTATCCGACCTCGGAGGACACCCAGGCGTTCGTACCGCAGCCGCGGCGGCCGGCGGAGGCGGTGGAGCCGGCACAGGCCACGCACCGGCGGGAGCGGATCGAGGTCGAGGCCGGGGCCGGGGCCGATCCCGGGGCCGGTCCCGGGGCCAAGGTCGTCGGGCGGCGGCGGTGGCGGCGCTGGGCCGTGGTGGCCGCGCTCGGGCTGCTGCTCGCGGGCGCAACGATCGGTGGGTACGCGTGGCTCGCGGGGCCGTCCGATCAGGGGCGGCCCGCGGTGAGGGCCGCGGGGCCGACGCCGAAGTCCTTCGCGCCGTGGACGGTGACCCTGGGGAATCGGGTCTCGACCTGTTCCTGGGACACCGCGGCCCTGTACTGCTCGGGGCCCGGAGTCGCCGCCGCTCGCCTCGACCCCGCGGACGGCTCGCTGCGGTGGTCCGCCCGCACGTCCACGGACACGGCGCAGACCGGCGCTCCCCTCCACGCCGGCGGCCTGGTGCTCACGGTGACGGAGGGCGGCCGGCTGCTCCGGGCGCTGGATCCGGCGACGGGTACGGAGCGCTGGAAACGCGAGATGCCGCGCGGTGCGCAGGCGGTTCCGGCCGGGGCGCGGGTGCTCGTCACGGCGGCGGACGGGAAGGCCACTGCGCTGGACGCGGCGAGCGGGGCCGTCCAGTGGACGAAGCAGCTCGGCGGGGTGGGTTCCGCCTGGCGCGCGGGATCGGAGCGGTCGGGCGGCGAGCCCGTCCTGTACGTCTCCACCCCCGCCGCGGACGGCAGGTCGACGCTGGTGACGGTGGTCGATCCGGCGAACGGGGCCGCGCGGACACAGGTGCGGGTGGCCGGGACGGTGGAGCCGTTCGGGCTGTCGAACGGCAGCCTCTACCTGCTGGACAACGACGCACGGCTGATGGCCCGCTCGGTCGTGCGCGTCGAACTGGCATCGCGCGCGGTGCGGTCCGTCCGGCTGCTGGCGCCGATGTTGCAGGCCCAGGCGACGGTCGGACCCGACGGGGTCGCGTACGTCTTCGGGACCTCGGGGGCGCTGGCCGCCGTGAGCGGGGAGCGGGAGCAGTGGCGGCTGGAAACGGGTGTCACGGCGGCGTCGGCTCCCGCCGTCGGTGACGGCCGCGTGTACCTCACGGCCCTGGACGGGCGGCTGCTGGCGGTGGACGCCGCGACGCACCGGCTGGTGGGGCAGACGAAGCCCCGGATGGGCGGGGACAAACTGGCGCCGACGCTCCCCGCCCCCGTGGTCGCCGACGGCAAGGTCTACGCCTCCGCGCCGGACGGGTCGGTGTTCGCGGTGGACGGGGCGAACCCCGCCGGGTGGTGATCCCCCGGCCGCCCGACGGACGGAGTCCGGCGCAGCGGGCCGCAGCCGGGGAGGCGCCCCGCGCCGAGCCGCGCAAGGGACGCGTCAGGAAGGCGACGGGGCGAACCCCGCCGGGTGGTGAGGCCGCCGGCGGGGTTCGAGGGCGTGCGGGTCAGCCCAGGCGGGAGACGTCGCGGACCGCGCCCTTGTCGGCGCTCGTGGCCATCGCGGCGTAGGCGCGCAGGGCCGCGGAGACCTTGCGCTCGCGGTCCTTGGGGGCGTAGACGCCGTTCAGGGCCGCGTGGCGGGCGGCCAGGGTGGCGTCGTCGACCAGGAGCTCGATCGAGCGGTTCGGGATGTCGATGCGGATGCGGTCGCCGTCCTCGGCGACCGCGATGGTGCCGCCCGAGGCCGCCTCCGGGGAGGCGTGGCCGATGGAGAGGCCCGAAGTGCCGCCGGAGAAGCGGCCGTCCGTCACCAGGGCGCAGACCTTGCCGAGACCGCGGCCCTTGAGGAACGAGGTCGGGTAGAGCATCTCCTGCATGCCGGGGCCGCCGCGCGGGCCCTCGTAGCGGATGACGACGACGTCGCCCGCCTTGATCTGCTTCGTCAGGATCTTCTCGACGGCCTCGTCCTGCGACTCGCAGACGACCGCCGGGCCCTCGAAGGTCCAGATGGACTCGTCGACGCCGGCCGTCTTCACGACGCAGCCGTCGGCCGCGATGTTGCCGCGCAGGACCGCGAGCCCGCCGTCCTTGGAGTACGCGTGCTGGACGGAGCGGATGCAGCCGCCCTCGGCGTCGAGGTCGAGGGTCTCCCAGCGCTCGGACTGGGAGAAGGCCGTCGCGGAGCGCTTGCAGCCGGGGGCCGCGTGCCACAGCTCCATGGCCTCCTCGGACGCCGTGCCGGAGCGGGCGTCCCACTTGGCCAGCCAGTCCTCCAGGTTCTCCGAGTGGACCGTCGTGACGTCCTTGTTGAGGAGGCCGCCGCGGTGCAGCTCGCCCAGGATGGCGGGGATGCCGCCGGCGCGGTGGATGTCCTCCATGTAGTACGTGCCGCCGGGCGCCACGTTCGGGGCGACCTTGGCCAGGCACGGGACGCGGCGCGAGACCTCGTCGATGTCGGTGAGGTCGTAGTCCAGGCCGGCCTCCTGGGCGGCGGCGAGGAGGTGGAGGATCGTGTTCGTCGAGCCGCCCATGGCGATGTCGAGGGCCATGGCGTTCTCGAAGGCCTGGCGGGTGGCGATGTTGCGCGGCAGGACGGACGCGTCGTCGCCCTCGTAGTAGCGCTTGGTGATCTCCACGACCGTGCGGCCGGCGTCCTCGTACAGGGCGCGGCGGGCGGTGTGCGTGGCGAGGACGGAGCCGTTGCCGGGCAGGGCCAGGCCGATGGCCTCGGCGAGGCAGTTCATCGAGTTGGCGGTGAACATGCCCGAACAGGAGCCGCAGGTCGGGCAGGCGTTCTCCTCGATGCGCAGGACGTCCTCGTCGGAGACGTTCTCGTTGGAGGCGTCGACCATCGCGTCGATCAGGTCGAGCTTGCGGACGGTGCCGTCGACGAGGGTGGCCTGGCCGGCCTCCATCGGGCCGCCGGAGACGAACACGACCGGGATGTTGAGGCGCATGGCGGCCATCAGCATGCCGGGGGTGATCTTGTCGCAGTTGGAGATGCAGATCAGGGCGTCGGCGCAGTGGGCCTCGACCATGTACTCGACACTGTCCGCGATGAGGTCGCGGGAGGGCAGGGAGTAGAGCATGCCGGCGTGGCCCATGGCGATGCCGTCGTCGACCGCGATGGTGTTGAACTCGCGCGGGATGGCGCCCGCGGCGCGGATGGCGTCGGAGACGATCCGGCCGACCGGGGCCAGGTGGGTGTGGCCGGGCACGAACTCCGTGAAGGAGTTGGCGACCGCGATGATCGGCTTGCCGATGTCCTCGCTCGCTACGCCCGAGGCGCGCATCAGCGCACGTGCGCCTGCCATGTTGCGGCCGTGGGTGACGGTGCGGGACCTCAGCTCGGGCATCGGGTTCACTCCCCATGAGTACGGTGCGCACGGGCGTACGGAAGTACACCGGGCGCGGCCGCGACGGTAGATATGACTCAGTTACGAGGCTACGCCTACCGCCCGGAACGTGGACGCGGCGTCCGGATGGCGGGACGACCGGCTCACTCTTCGGTCAGGTAGCGCTGGAGGGTCGGGGCCACCAGGGCCACGATCGTCTCCGGTTCGGCGGAGGCCAGGGGCTCGACCTGGACGACGTAGCGCAGGATCGCGATGCCGATCATGTGGGAGGCGGCGAGCTCGGCGCGGAAGGTGGGGTCGGGGACGTCGAGCTCGGCCGCGACGCGCTCCAGGACCCGGCGCAGGACCAGGCCGCGCAGCACCTTCGCCGCGGCCTCGTGGGTGAGGGCGGAGCGCATGACGGCGAGCAGGGGCGCGCGGCTGACCGGGTTCTCCCAGATGCCGAGGAAGTAGCGGGCCAGGCGCTCGCCGATGCCGTCGGGGCCCTCGCCGAGGATCGCGGGGACGACGAGGGCGGGCTCCATGCTGAGCTCGATGGCGGCGGCGAAGAGGTCGTCCTTGCTGCCGAAGTAGTGGTGGACGAGGGCCGGGTCCACGCCGGCGGCCTTGGCGATGCCGCGTACGGAGGTCTTGTCGTAGCCGCGGGCGGCGAACTCGGCGCGGGCGGCGATGCGGATGCGCTCCTGGGCGCCGGGGCCGGTGTCGGCCTCGTCGGCGCGGGGGCGGCCGGGGCCGCGGCGGGGCCGCGGGGGCGGGGGCTTGGGCGGCGGGGTCGTCATCGGCCGCGGGCCAGGTGGAGGCGGGTGAAGGCGAGGGCCTCGGCGAGGTCGGCCTCGCGCTCCGCGGAGGACATGGCGCGGCGGGTGTTGACCTCGATGACGATGTGACCGTCGAAAGCGGAGCCGGCGAGGCCGTGCAGGAGCTCGGCGCAGGGCTGGGTGCCGCGGCCGGGGACGAGGTGCTCGTCCTTCGCGGAACCGTTTCCGTCGGCGAGGTGGATGTGGGCGAGGCGGTCGCCCATGCGGTCGATCATCGCGGTGGCGTCGGTGCGGGCGGTGGCGGTGTGGGAGAGGTCGACCGTGAAGTGGCGGTAGTCGTCCTTGGTGACGTCCCACTCGGGCGCGTACGCGAGCATCTCGCGGTCGCGGTAGCGCCAGGGGTACATGTTCTCGACGGCGAAGCGGACGTCGGTCTCCTCGGCCATGCGCCAGATGCCGGTGACGAAGTCGCGGGAGTACGCGCGCTGCCAGCGGAACGGGGGGTGCACGACGACGGTGCTCGCGCCGAGCCGCTCGGCCGCCGCCTGGGCGCGCTGGAGTTTGGTCCAGGGGTCGGTGGACCAGACGCGCTGGGTGATGAGGAGGCAGGGGGCGTGGATCGCGAGTATCGGGACCTGGTGGTCGTCGGAGAGGCGGCGCAGGGCGTCGATGTCCTGGCTGACGGGGTCCGTCCAGACCATCACCTCGACGCCGTCGTAGCCGAGGCGCGCGGCGATCTCGAAGGCGGTCGCCGTGGACTCCGGGTAGACGGAGGCGGTGGACAGGGCGACCTTCGGGGCCGGGGGGTGGGACGGGGGCACGGGTGACAGGTTACCCACCCGCCCCGACGCCCCGCCGGTGGTTCCGGCGGGGGCCCTTGTCCCCAACCGCCGGACGGGCCGGCCGCACGGGTCTCCGCCCGACCCCGACCCCCACACGCCTCACCGGCTGACCCACCCTGGGGCTCCGCCCCGGACCCCGCGCCTCAAACGCCGGCGGGGCTGGAGTGTGGGCGGAGCTTCGGCAGTGGCGGGGCGGTGTCGCCCCGTCCGGGACCGGTCAGGTGGGGAGGTGGTCCAGGCGGCGGAGGATGACGCCCTCGCGGAGGGCCCAGGGGCAGATTTCCAGGGTCTCCACGCCGAAGAGGTCCATCGCGCCTTCCGCGACCAGCGCGCCCGCGACGAGTTGCGACGCCCTGCCCTCCGAGACGCCGGGGAGGGACGAGCGCTGGGCCGTCGTCATCGCCGCCAGGCGGGGGACCCATTCCTCCAGGGACTTGCGGGTCAGGTCCCGCTGGACGTACAGGCCGTCCGCCGACCGGGCCGCGCCCGCGATCCTCGCCAGCTGCTTGAACGTCTTCGACGTCGCCACCACGTGGTCCGGCACCCCGAACCGGCTGAATTCGCCGACCGTCCGCGCGATCTGCGCCCGCACATGGCGCCGCAGCGCCCGTACGTCAGACGGGTCCGGCGGGTCCCCCGGCAGCCAGCCCGAGGTGAGCCGCCCCGCGCCCAGCGGCAGCGACGCGGCCGCGTACGGCTCCTCGTCGATGCCGAACGCGATCTCCAGCGAGCCGCCGCCGATGTCCAGGACCAGCAGCTTCCCCGCCGACCACCCGAACCACCGCCGGACCGCCAGGAACGTCAGCCGGGCCTCGTCGTCGCCGCTCAGGATCGGCAGGTCGATGCCCGTCTCGGCCTTGACCCGCGCGAGCACCTCGTCCGCGTTGGTGGCCTCCCGTACGGCGCTCGTGGCGAAGGGGAGGACGTCCTCGCACCCCTTGTCCTCCGCGGCCTGCGCCGCGTCCGCGATCACCGAGACGAGACGCTCTATGCCCTCCGGGCTGACGGCGCCGTGCCCGTCGAGCAGCTCCGCCAGCCGCAGTTCCACCTTGTGCGAGTGCGCCGGCAGCGGGCGCGCGCCGGGGTGCGCGTCCACCACCAGCAGGTGGACCGTGTTCGAACCCACATCAAGGACACCGAGTCTCATACGAGGAAACGCTACTGTGCGCCAGGAGTATGGGTGACGTAAGGGGCGCTTAGGCTTGGGTTTGTGCCAAATACGAAGAAGGCCAACAAGTCCAAGTCCCCCAAGAAGGTCAAAGCCGTGGCCGACGAGAAGGGCCTCGACTTCCCCCGGGCCTGGGTGGAGTTCCCCGATCCCGCCGACGACGAGCAGGTCTTCCGCTGTGACCTGACCTGGCTGACCTCCCGCTGGACGTGCATCTTCGGCAGCGGCTGCCAGGGCATCCAGGCCGGCCGGGCTTCGGACGGCTGCTGCACGCTCGGCGCGCACTTCTCCGACGAGGACGACGAGAAGCGCGTCGCGGAGCACGTGGCGCGGCTCACGCCCGAGCTGTGGCAGTTCCACGACGTCGGGACCGAGTCGGGCTGGGTGCAGAAGGACGACGACGGCGAGCGGCAGACCCGCCGCTGGGACGGCGCCTGCATCTTCCTGAACCGGCCCGGATTCCCGGCCGGGGCGGGCTGCTCGCTGCACATCCTGGCGCTCAAGAGCGGCCAGGAGCCGCTGGAGACCAAGCCGGACGTGTGCTGGCAGCTGCCGATCCGCCGTACGTACGACTGGATCGACCGGCCCGACGACACGCGCGTGCTCCAGGTCTCGATCGGCGAGTACGACCGCCGCGGCTGGGGTCCGGGCGGCCACGACCTGCACTGGTGGTGTACGTCGGCCACCTCCGCGCACGGCGCCGGCGATCCGGTGTACGTGTCGTACCGCGCCGAGCTGACGGAGCTGATGGGCAAGGAGGGCTACGAGGCGCTCGTGAAGCTGTGCGAGGCGCGGCTGGCCTCCCTGCTCCCGATGGCTCCGCACCCGGCCGACCCGGACACCGTGTAGCTACGGGCCCGAGGGGGACGGCGCCGGCGTCGGGTCCTGCGGCGCCGGGGAAACCGTTCCTTCTGACGGGGTCGGCGTCGCCGTGGGCGCCGGGGTCGTCGGCTCGGTCGGCGTCGGCGTCGGCGTCGGGTCGCCCGTGTCCACCGGCGTGGGCGTGGGGGTCGGCGTCGGCGTGGGGGTCGGATCGGGGGCCGGCGCCGGGCGGCCCCGCCCCCTGACGGAGACCACCGTGCCGCCGGGGTCGACGCCGACCCGGGCACTCCAGGCGCCCTCGGGCTGGGTCTCGCGGTCCACGGTGATCCGCAGGGTGACCGATTCTCCGGGGGCCAGCGTGCCCGCGGTCGCGCTCGCGCGCAGCCACGGGGCGTCGGACCAGAGCCGCCAGTCCACCGGGGCGCCGCCGGAGCCGGTGAGGGTGAGCCAGGTGACGGCGCCGCGCGAGGACGCGGCCACGCTCAGCCGGCCGGGGGCTCCGGGGCCGGCGCCCTCGGGCGTGGCGGGCGGGCCGATGCTGATGACCTCGACGGAGACGTCGGGTTCGGCGCTGCCCGTGACGAAGCCGGGGCGGCCGGTGGTGTGGACGGTGTTCCCGGCGTTCTCGTAGGCGGCGATCCGGCGCCCGGCGGCGGTCGGCGGGATCTGGGTCTCGCTCGCGGAGATACGGGTCGAGGCGTCGGTGCCGACGGACTCGCCGGTGGCGGGGGCGCCCCGGTAGGCCGCCCACAGGGCCAGGACGGGCGCGGCGACGACGGTGGCCACGACCGTGGTGGTCACCGCCCGGGCCCGCAGCCGGTCGCGCCGGGCCGCGCGGTCCCTGGGGTCCATCGGGAAGCCGGTCCGGTCGAAGCGGGGGCCGGGCCCGCGCCCGCGGCCCCGGCCGGAGCGCAGCATCGCGGCGTGGACGGCGGTGCGTGGAGCCGGGACGAGCGGGAGCGCGGCGGTGTTGATGCCGCCGGAGCCGGGCCAGGGGGCGGCGGCCCCGACGCGCTCGGCGACGCGGCGGCAGCGCGGGCAGTCGTCGACGTGCCGGACGAGTTCGGCCCGCAGGGTGGTGGACAGCAGCAGCTGCCCGTCGCCGCCCTCGGCGGTGAGCCGGGACACGGCGGGGCAGCTGCCGGTCTCGACGACGGCGAGGGCGGCGCGGGTGCGCTCCACCTCGCAGGCGGCGCCGGACAGCAGCTCGCGGGCGACGGGCTGGGGGGTGCCGAGGACGGCGGCGAGTTCGGGGACGCCGAGGCGGTGACGGACGGCGAGTTCGAGGGCCTCGCGCTGCTCGGGGGTGGTCCCGGCGGCCTCGGGCCAGGCGAGGCGGGCGAGTTCGGTACGGCGGTAGGCGTACACGTCGAGGACGTCGAGCCGGTCCGCCGGCCGCCGGTCCGCCGGCCGCGGGGAGGACGGGGACTGCTGCGGGACGTGGGCGGAGTACGGGGCCGGGGATTCGAACGCTCCGTGCGAGGCCGACGCCGCGGGCGAGCCGTAGGTGGCCGACGAGCCGGAGAGGGGCGTCGAGCCCCGCGAGGCGGAGGGACTGTGCGAGCCGTACGGGGCGAGTGGGTCGTACGAGGGAGATGAGGGGGGCGGGGTCTGTGAGGCGTGTGAGTCCTGAGTGCCGGTTGTGGCATGCTGCCCCGCCGCTCCGGGAGCCGCGGCCGGCGCGCGCCCGCGCCCTGTGCGCTCCGGCGTGCGCCGGGCGGAATGCGCTCCCTGGCGTGTGCGCCTCCGCTCCGAGAGCCGGCGCAGGCAGGCCCACCGGGCGAGGGCGTACAGCCAGGCCCGCCGGTCGCCCTCGTCGGGACATCGGCCGGGATGGCGTTCGGCGACGGCCAGGACGTCGCCGAGCACGTCGGTGGCGGTGTCGTGATCGCACAGGACCGACAGGCAGTACGTGAACAGGCCGTCCAGGTAGGGCTCGTGCCGGAAGGGAGGCGGCGTCACCTCGTCCGCGGCGTCCTCGGAGGGAGTGCGCCCGTGCGCCCGGTGTGCGCCGGTGCGCGATGCGGGGTGTCGCTGGTTGCTGCTGCTCACCTGGGTGACCGTAGGGCGCACGCGGGTGACGGCCCGGAAGCCTTCAGCACATTTAGCCCTTACGGGTGAACAGATCGGGCCCCTGCTGACAGCCGCCCTGACGCCGCGCCGCCCGGGCCGCCCGCGGCGCCCCCGTCACTCCTTGATCTCCCGCACCAGCACGCCCTCCTCGTCGTAGTGCTCCAGCCCGAACGGCCGGCCGAGCAGGCGCAGCAGCCCGGCGACGACGTCGAGGCGCTGCGGGTCGGCGACGCCGTTGAGCAGTACCCCGGTCTCGATCGGGTCGATCTCGAACGACGCCCACGCGGTCTCGACTTCGTACCCCTCCCGGGAGGAGGAGCGGGAGCTCCAGCCGGCCCGGACGAACAGCCCGGCCACGGCCGCCGCCGAGCGCAGTCCCATCACCTGGCCGCAGACGCTGATCTCGGCCTCCGACCAGCGCGGATCGAGGGGCGCGCCCTCGTCGTTCATGTCCATGGCCCCGGTATATCCGCCGCGCCCCGCGGGGCTGTCGGTGGGGGCGGCTACGGTGGGGCGCATGGCTGCCCGTACATCTCGTTCATCCGCCAAGGACCGGCCGTCCTACCGCTGTACCGAGTGCGGGTACACCACCGCGAAGTGGCTCGGGCGCTGCCCCGAGTGCCAGGCCTGGGGGACGGTCGAGGAGCTCGGCGGCGCGCCGGCCGTCCGGACCACGGCGGCCGGCCGGGTCTCCGCGCCCGCGCTGCCGATCGCGCAGGTCGACGGCCGGACGGCCACCGCGCGCAGCACCGGCGTGGACGAGCTGGACCGGGTGCTCGGCGGCGGGCTCGTGCCCGGGGCCGTCGTGCTGCTCGCGGGCGAGCCGGGCGTCGGCAAGTCGACGCTGCTGCTGGACGTGGCGGCGAAGGCGGCGAGCGAGGCGCACCGCACCCTGTACGTCACGGGCGAGGAGTCGGCGAGCCAGGTGCGGCTGCGGGCCGACCGGATCAACGCGCTCAGCGATCACCTCTACCTCGCCGCGGAGACCGATCTGTCGGCGGTGCTGGGGCACCTCGACGCCGTGAAGCCCTCGCTGCTGATCCTGGACTCCGTACAGACGGTGGCCTCCCCCGAGATCGACGGGGCGCCGGGCGGCATGGCCCAGGTGCGGGAGGTGGCCGGGGCGCTGATCCGGGCCTCCAAGGAGCGCGGGATGGCCACGCTGCTGGTCGGCCACGTCACCAAGGACGGGGCGATCGCCGGTCCCCGGCTGCTGGAGCACCTGGTGGACGTCGTCCTGAGCTTCGAGGGCGACCGGCACGCGCGGCTGCGGCTGGTGCGCGGCGTGAAGAACCGGTACGGCGCGACGGACGAGGTCGGCTGCTTCGAGCTCCACGACGAGGGGATCACCGGCCTCGCCGACCCCAGCGGGCTCTTCCTGACCCGGCGCGCGGAGGCGGTGCCGGGGACCTGTCTGACGGTGACGCTGGAGGGCAAGCGTCCGCTGGTCGCGGAGGTGCAGGCGCTGACGGTGGACTCGCAGATCCCCTCGCCCCGGCGGACCACGTCCGGGCTGGAGACCTCCCGGGTCTCGATGATGCTGGCGGTGCTGGAGCAGCGCGGCCGGATCACCGCGCTCGGCAAGCGGGACATCTACAGCGCGACGGTGGGCGGGGTGAAGCTCACCGAGCCCGCGGCCGACCTGGCGATCGCGCTCGCGCTGGCATCCGCCGCCAGTGACGTGCCGCTGCCGAAGAACCTGGTCGCGATCGGGGAGGTCGGCCTGGCGGGTGAGGTGCGGCGGGTGACCGGCGTACAGCGGCGGCTCGCGGAGGCGCACCGGCTGGGGTTCACGCACGCGCTGGTGCCGGTGGATCCGGGGCGGGTGCCGGCGGGGATGAAGGTGACGGAGGTCGCCGACATGGGTGACGCGCTACGGGCGTTGCCGCGCGGGCGCTCGCGCACGAAGGGCGCCGAGCGGGACCCGAACTGACGGAACTGGGAGCGGATTGGCTGGTCAGGGGGTCCGCGGAAGGCCCCTCGGCGGCCTTGCCGGTCAAGCCACGGCGGGGCCGCGCGGCGCGCCGGTAGACTTTGGGCTGGTCCGCCCGGCCGTACGCAGGCGGCGCAACCCGCGACCGGAGGAGTGCAGTGGCAGCCAAGGACGGGGCAGCAGCATCCGGCAAGTCGGGAGCGAGCTCCAAGCAGGAGGCCATGATGCGTGCCTCGCTGAGCGCGGTCGCACCTGGTCAGCCGCTGCGTGACGGCCTGGAACGGATCGTTCGCGGCAACACCGGCGGGCTGATCGTCCTCGGGATGGACAAGTCCGTCGAGGCGATGTGCACCGGCGGTTTCGTGCTGGACGTGGAGTTCACCGCGACGCGGCTGCGGGAGCTGTGCAAGCTCGACGGCGCGCTGATCCTGGACAAGGACATCACCAAGATCCTGCGGGCGGGCGTGCAGCTGGTGCCGGACGCGTCGATTCCGACGGAGGAGACGGGGACGCGGCACCGGACCGCGGACCGGGTCTCGAAGCAGTGCGGCTTCCCGGTCGTCTCGGTGTCGCAGTCGATGCGCCTGATCGCGCTGTACGTCGACGGCGAACGCCGTGTCCTGGAGGAGTCCGGGGCGATCCTGTCGCGGGCGAACCAGGCGCTGGCGACGCTGGAGCGGTACAAGCTCCGCCTGGACGAGGTGGCCGGGACGCTGTCCGCGCTGGAGATCGAGGACCTGGTCACGGTGCGCGACGTGACGGCGGTCGCGCAGCGGCTGGAAATGGTGCGCCGGATCGCGACGGAAATCGCGGAGTACGTGGTCGAGCTGGGCACGGACGGGCGGCTGCTCTCCCTCCAGCTGGACGAGCTGACGGTGGGCATCGAGCAGGAACGCGAGCTGGTCATCCGGGACTACGTGCCGGAGCCGACGGCGAAGCGGTCGCGGACGGTGGACGAGGCGCTGCCGGCGCTGGACGCGCTGTCGCACCCGGAGCTGCTGGAACTGGGCATCGTCGCGCGGGCGCTGGGGTACACGGGCTCCCCGGAGACGCTGGACTCGGCGGTGTCCCCGCGGGGCTACCGGCTGCTGGCGAAGGTGCCGAGGCTGCCGGGGGCCATCATCGAGCGGCTGGTCGAGCACTTCGGCGGGCTGCAGAAGCTGCTGGCGGCGTCGGTGGACGACCTCCAGACGGTCGACGGCGTCGGCGAAGCCCGTGCGCGCAGCGTCCGCGAGGGCCTGTCCCGCCTGGCGGAATCCTCGATCCTGGAACGCTACGTCTAACCCCCCGAGCGGCCCCCGGGAGCGGGGGCCGGAGCGGGGTCAGTCCTGCTTCAGGACGAACGAGGTCCGGGCCACCGGCATGCCGGGGGACTTGACCTCGACCACGTACGTGTCCGGGGCCACGGCCTGCGCCGGAGGCGACTGGCACTGGGAGGCCGCGCTCGGCTTGCGGTCCCACTCCAGGGAGTGCTTCGTCTCGCCCTGTCCCGGCAGGCGGAAGAAGACGTTCCCCGCGCCCGTCGGGCAGTCCGCCGAGGACCAGACGGCCTTGGTGCCCGTCGCCTGGAGGATCGTCAGCACCGCCTGCTTCGGTCCGAGGTCGACCTTGCACGTCGTGCCGGACGTGTTGCGCGCGATCAGTTCGAGGCGGGGCTTCTCGTTCGCCTCGTACTCGTTCTTCACGCTCCGCACCTCCCACTGGAGGGACGTCGGCGCGCAGGTGGGGAGCGGGGAGTCCGCGGGGAGCGCCTGCCCGGGGGCGGCGGAGCCCCCGCCCGAGCCGGCGGAGCCTCCGGACTCGGTGGATCCGCCGCCGCCCTCCGAGGAGCTCGGGTCGCCGCTCGGCTCGCCGTTCTTGCCCGGGCCACCGCCCGACTCGCCGCGGCCGCCCGGCGCCTGACTGATCGCCGGGCCAGTGCCGGAGGGCCCCGGGGTGATGGACTTGACCGGGTCGCGGCCGTCGCCGCCCTTGCCGTTCGTACTCGACTTCCCCCCACCGGAACTGACGGTCCATACGGCGAGGAGCGCGAGGAGCGCGACAACGGAAGCCAGCACAGCCCTCCGTCGCCAGTAGATGGAGGAGGGGAGCGGCCCGACCGGATTGCGCAGAGATCCCACGGACGGAACTTTACGAGAGTCCGGGACCCGATCCGCGCCCCCCATGCCGCGCGTTCCGCTTGTTTTGCCGATGATCATCCTGCGGGAGGACACCGGACCGCCCGGAATCGGCCAACAGTCGCATGCGGGACGTAATCGGACATCAGTACGCTCGGTGACCATGGACAGTTCACGCCTTTACCTCGACATCACCGGCTTCGCGCACTCCACACCCGGATGGGTGCAGTCGCTGTTCGAGGCCTGGACGCGGTACGGACTGTTCGTCTTCGGTCTGCTCTTCGTCGCCGTGTGGTGGCGAGCCCGCCGCCAGGACGGTTCCCGCGCCGTGGCGCTCGCCATCCTCGCCCCGCTGGCGACCGCCGTCGCCTACGTCGTCTCGGAGCTGGTCAAGTCCGTCGTGGACGAGGAGCGGCCCTGCCGGGCCGTTGCCGGGGCGGCGATCCCGCTGGTGGAGTGCCCCGCCTTCGGGGACTGGTCGTTCCCCAGCAACCACTCCGCCATCGCCGGCGCCGCCGCCGTCGCGCTGGCCCTGGCCGTCCGCCGGCTCGCGGCGGTGACGATCCCGCTCGCGCTGCTGATGGCCTTCTCCCGGGTCTTCGTCGGCGTGCACTACCCGCACGACGTGACCCTCGGCCTGCTGCTCGGCGGCTCGCTGGCCGCGCTGCTCGTCCTCGGGTTCGCCGGTCGGATCAGTACGATCACCGCCGCCATGCGGGCGAGCGGCGGCCGCGCGGCTGTCTGGTTCACCGGTCCGGGACCGGCGAGGTAGGCCCAAAACATGCCAGGATGCCGTTTGCCATGACTGCGACCCCGGTATCCCCCGCCACCGTCACCACCCCCGACGTGTCCCACGCCCTGCACTCCCCCGTGATCGCGTGGTTCGACGAGCACGCCCGCGACCTGCCCTGGCGCCGCCCCGAGGCCGGCCCCTGGGGGGTCATGGTCAGCGAGTTCATGCTCCAGCAGACCCCCGTCAGCCGGGTCCTTCCGGTGTACGAGCAGTGGCTCGCCCGGTGGCCCCGGCCCGCCGACCTGGCCGCCGAGGCCCCCGGCGAGGCGGTTCGGGCCTGGGGCCGGCTCGGCTACCCGCGCCGGGCGCTGCGCCTGCACGGCGCGGCCGTCGCGATAACGGACCGGCACGGCGGCGACGTACCCCGCGACCACGCGCAGCTGCTCGCACTGCCCGGCATCGGCGAGTACACGGCCGCCGCCGTGGCCTCCTTCGCCTACGGGCAGCGGCACGCGGTGCTCGACACCAACGTCCGGCGGGTCTTCGCCCGCACCTCCACCGGAGTCGAGTACCCGCCGAACGCCACCACGGCCGCCGAGCGGCGCCTGGCCCGGGCGCTGCTGCCCGAGGACGAGGAGACCGCCGCGCGCTGGGCGGCGGCCTCCATGGAGCTGGGCGCCCTGGTGTGCACGGCGAAGTCCCCGGACTGCGCGCGCTGCCCGGTGGCCGGGCTGTGCGCGTGGCGGCTGGCCGGGAAGCCGGCCCACGAGGGGCCGCCGCGGCGCGGGCAGACGTACGCCGGGACGGACCGGCAGGTGCGCGGCAAGCTGCTCGCCGTACTCCGGGAGGCGGTGGGGCCGGTTCCGGGGGCCCTGCTGGACACCGTCTGGGACGAGCCCGTGCAGCGGGCCCGGGCGCTGGACGGGCTGGTCTCGGACGGGCTGGTGGAGCCGCTCGCGCAGGGCATGTACCGGCTTCCGCAGAGCTCGCCGAACTGATCCGGCGGCGGCCCGCACCCCCTGATAGGTTCATGACTCAACCATTCCGGTTGTGACGGTGAAACCCCAGCTCAAGGGCACTGTTACACAACCTATGGGTGTCCGTGCGCCCTCCGAAGGCTGACCCGCACAGCTCCGTGACAACGCCTCCGTACCTTCGGATCCGTAAGACAGCGGAATCCGCAAGACAGCGGACGAGCGGGTTCGACGGAACGGGGAGGCGGTCTGAGATGGCGCACGGCGAGGTACTCGAGTTCGAGGACTACGTACGCACTCGACAGGACGCCCTCCTGCGCAGCGCCCGGCGCCTGGTCCCGGACCCGACGGACGCGCAGGACCTCCTGCAGACCGCCCTCGTGCGCACCTACGGCCGCTGGGACGGCATCGCCGACAAGTCCCTCGCCGACGCCTACCTGCGCCGGGTCATGATCAACACCCGGACCGAGTGGTGGCGGGCCCGCAAGCTCGAAGAGGTCCCCACCGAGCAGCTCCCCGACGCCTCCGTCGAGGACGGCTCCGACCAGCGCGCCGACCGCGCCCTGCTGATGGACATCCTCAAGGTGCTCGCGCCCAAGCAGCGCAGTGTGGTGGTGCTGCGACACTGGGAGCAGATGAGCACCGAGGAGACGGCCGCGGCGCTCGGCATGTCGGCGGGAACCGTGAAGAGCACTCTGCACCGCGCACTGGCCAGGCTCCGGCAGGAGCTGGAGAGCCGGGACCTGGACATGCGTGCGCTCGAACGCGGTGACCACACCAGCCGTTACGAGGGGCGGGAGCGGTGCGCGGCCTGACTGGCCAAAGCCTGAGCGGCAGAAGTTCGCTGGTGCTGATGTCGGCGGGGACGGTCGTCCTCGTCGGCACAGTGCTGTTCGCGGTCGGTTGTTCCAGCGGAGGCACGGGGCTCAAGGACGGCGGGCCGGCCCGCACCGAATCCGTGTCCAAGACGGCCCCGCCGGCGGCCGTCGTGCCCCACGCCTCGGGCGGGTCCACGGTCTCGCCCGCGCCCTCGGGGCGGCCGGCGCTCACGAAGATCGACCCGGTCGCCCTGCTGAAGGCGGACCCGAAGGTCAGCGCCGAGATCAAGCGGAACCTCAAGCCCTGCACGGGCAAGGAGTACCCGATCGACGTCAGCTACGGGAAGGTCACCGGGGGCGACGCCGTCGACGTCGTCGTGAACGTGCTGTCCTGCGCCGACGCGCTCGGCCGGGGCTCGTACGTGTACCGGTCGGAGGGCGGCAGGTACGAGAATGTCTTCGCGGACGAGCAGCCACCCGTCTACGCGGAGATCGACCGGGGCGAGCTGGTGCTCACCAAGCCGGTCTACGCGAAGACCGACGCGCTCGACTACCCCTCCGGCGAGGACGTGATCACGTACCGCTGGAGCGGGGAGGGGTTCACCGAGCAGGACCGCGTGTACACGGAGTACAGCAACGTGGACGGCGGGGGCCAGCCGGCGCCTGCGGTCACGCTGAAGAACTGACTCGCGAACACCACCACACCCGTACACACGTACCCAGAGGAACCGAAGCGAGGCTGGGCATGGCCGAGACCCATGTGCTGTTTGTGGAGGACGACGACGTCATCCGCGAAGCCACGACCCTGGCGCTGGAGCGCGACGGGTTCGTGGTCACCGCCATGCCCGACGGGCTGTCCGGACTGGAGTCCTTCCGCGCCGACCGGCCCGACATCGCACTGCTCGACGTGATGGTCCCCGGCATGGACGGCGTCAGCCTGTGCCGGCGGATCCGCGACGAGTCCACCGTCCCGGTGATCATGCTGTCGGCGCGCGCGGACTCCATCGACGTCGTCCTCGGCCTGGAGGCGGGCGCCGACGACTACGTCACCAAGCCCTTCGACGGCTCGGTGCTCGTCGCCCGGATCCGCGCCGTGCTGCGCCGCTTCGGCCACGCGGGCGGCGCGAACGGCGGGGGCCGGGGCGACGGCGACGCGGACGGCGAGCGCGGGGTGCTCACCTTCGGCGAGCTGGAGGTCGACACCGAGGGCATGGAGGTACGCAAGTCGGGCGCCCCGGTCGCGCTGACGCCCACCGAGATGCGGCTGCTGCTGGAGTTCTCCTCCGCGCCCGGCACCGTCCTGTCGCGCGACCGCCTGCTGGAGCGGGTCTGGGACTACGACTGGGGCGGCGACACCCGCGTCGTGGACGTCCACGTCCAGCGACTGCGCACCAAGATCGGACAGGACCGGATCGAAACGGTCCGAGGCTTCGGATACAAGCTGAAGGCATGAGGAGCGTCACCTTCCGTACCGGGATCCGCTGGAAGATCACACTCGCCGTCGCCGCCGTGGGCGCCCTCATCGCGGTCGCGCTGAGTCTGGTGGTGCACAGCGCTGCCCGGGTGTCGATGCTGGAGAGCGCCCGCGACTCGCAGCTCGAACGCGTGCAGTTCATCTCCCGCTACGCCGACTCCGGCCGCAAGCTGCCGATGAACGCCAAGATCAACGACCCGGAGGTGCCCGGCGACCTGCGCAAGACCGCCCAGTCCGGCCGGCGCGGCACCTACGTCCAGGAGAACCCGAAGGGCCTGCCCGAGGTGTGGGCCGCCGTCCCGCTCGGCAATGGGCAGATCCTGACGCTGCACTCCAAGTTCGTCGAGAACGCGAAGGTCATACGCGACCTCGACCGGGCCCTGGTGGTCGGCTCGCTCGCGGTCATCATCGGCGGCTCGGCGCTCGGCGTGCTCATCGGCGGCCAGATCTCGCGCCGGCTGCGCAAGGCCGCGGCCGCCGCGCAGCGGGTGGCGCACGGGGATCCCGACGTACGGGTGCGGGACGCGGTCGGCGGCGTCGTACGGGACGAGACCGACGACCTCGCGCGGGCCGTGGACGCCATGGCCGACGCCCTCCAGCAGCGGCTGGAGGCGGAGCGGCGGGTGACGGCCGACATCGCGCACGAGCTGCGGACCCCGGTGACGGGCCTGCTCACGGCGGCGGAGCTGCTGCCTCCGGGCCGGCCGACCGAGCTGGTGCGGGACCGGGCGCAGGCGATGCGGGCGCTGGTCGAGGACGTACTGGAGGTGGCCCGGCTGGACAGCGCGTCCGAGCGGGCGGAGCTCCAGGAAGTGGCGCTGGGCGAGTTCGTGAGCCGGCGGGTGAGCGCGCTGATGCCGGAGGCGACGGTACGGGTGGTCGCGGACGAGATCGTCAGCACCGACCCGCGCCGGCTGGAGCGGATCCTCGGGAACCTGCTGGCCAACGCCGCGCGGTACGGGCAGGCGCCCATCCAGGTCGACATCGAGGGCCGGGTCGTCCGCGTCCGGGACCACGGGCCGGGCTTCCCCGAGGCGCTGCTGCGCGAGGGGCCGAGCCGGTTCCGCACCGGGTCGACGGACCGCGCCGGCGTGGGGCACGGCCTCGGGCTGACCATCGCGGAGGGACAGGCGCGGGTGCTGGGCGCCCGGCTGACGTTCCGCAACGTGGCGGCGCCGGGCGGCTGGGAGTCCGAGGGCAGGGCGGCGGGCGCGGTGGCGGTGCTGTGGCTGCCCGAGCACGCGCCGACGGCGACGGGGAGCTTCCCGATCATCACGCTGCCGCAGTAGCCCGGCGTCAGCCGCCGGAGGGGCCCCTTCCGGGGTGATCCGGGAGACGGCCTAGCATCCGGGGCATGTCCTACGGCACACCTCCCCCGAGCACCCCGCAGCCCGAGCCCGCCTACGGCTACCCGCGCTACCCCGCGGAGCCGGACTGGGAGGCCCTGAGCGAGCGCGCCGAGACGCAGCGGCGCCGCAAGCGGCTCTGGGCGTGGGGCGGCGCGGCGACCGTACTGGCGCTGCTGGCGGGCGGCGGGGCGTACCTGCTGGCCGCCGGAGGGCCGGGGACGACCCCGGAGGCGAAGAACGGCCGGCCCACCGCGCCGGCCTCGGGCTCGGGCTCGCCGAAGCCCGGCGCGTCGGACCCGTCGAAGAATCCGGCACTGGTGGCGGGCGAGCCGAAGGTGATCCGCGACGTGTACGGCGGTGTGGGCCTGCGGATGGGCGACGACGCCTCGGTGGTCCCGCTCGGCAGCAAGCACGAGGTCAAGATGCGGGCGAACTCGAAGTCGTACGCCCAGGCGTCGGAGCGGGTCGTGGAGACGACCAGGAGCTTCACGGTCACGGCGCGGGTGTACAACCTGGCCGAGAAGACGTCGCGGATCGCGGTCAGCCAGGGCGACGGGGAGTCGTTCACCTTCGAGCTGGGCGGGGACCAGGTGAACGGCCGGCTCACCTGGGTGTTCCGCGTCCAGACGGGCGACCAGGGGGCCTCGTCCACGGCGCGTACCGTCGCGGCCGAGGGGCCGGCTCCGAAGAAGGTCCGCACGACGCTGACGGCGACGTACGACGCCGGGAAGAAGACGATCGCGCTCTACGTGGACGGGAAGCCCGCCGGCAAGCCGGAGCAGGTCTCCGGCATCTGGCAGGGCCCCGGCCCCTTCCAGCTGGGCCGGGCCCGCCATCACGGGCTGTGGAGCGGCGCCTGGTCCGGGTCCATGGACCGGGTGCGGGTCTTCGACACCGCCCTGTCGGCGGAGCAGGTTGCCGCGTACCAGGCGGGCAAGCTGGACCCGGCGGTCAAGCCGAGCCACTCGTGGCTGGTCGGCTGACCGGCCGCGGGTTCAGCGGGCGGACGATCAGACCGTCACGCCGGCGTTGCGCAGGAAGGACATCGGGTTGACGGCCGAGCCGTAGTTCGCGGTGGTGCGGATCTCGAAGTGCAGGTGCGGACCGCTGGAGTTGCCGGTGTTGCCGGACAGGGCGATCAGCTGGTTCTTGGCGACCTTCTGGCCGATCGAGACCTTGATCTTCGAGAGGTGCGCGTACTGGGAGTACGTGTTGTTCGCGTGCTTGATCACGATGGCGTTGCCGTACGCCGGGCCGTCGCCGCCGCCGTTGGGGCCGGCCTTGACGACCGTGCCGGCGCTGGCCGCGTGGACCGCGGTGCCGGTCGGGACGGCGAAGTCCTGGCCGGAGTGCTTGTGGGACCACATGGTGCCGCCCTTGCCGAAGGTGGCGGAGAGCGTGTAGACGGAGACCGGCTTGGCCCACAGGGCGGAGGCCTCCGACTTCTCGGACTTCTCCGCCTTCTTGGCCTGGGCCTGGGCCTGGGCGGCCACCAGGTGGGCGGTACCGGTCACGGAGGGGGCCTCGTCGGCGAAGGCGGCGGTCGTCCCCGCCCCGAGAGCCAGCGTGACACCGAGACCGGTGGCGACGAGGGCGGTGCGGGTACGACGGGTGCTGACGCGCTTCGCGAACATGTGGAGACCTCCGGGGCCGGGGACAAGGACGTGGGGCAACAAGCGACCCGGCACTCCGCCACTGCGGATGCCGGGCTTGCCCAACCTTGGTAACCCGTGCCCCCGGACTTCCCCAAACGTCCCGATTACTACCGGAGCTCGTAACGGAGGAATTCCTCCCGACCCGGTTGACCCCTCCCCGCCTGCGGTGACAGGCGCGGCAAATCGGACACTGGATCTACGAAACGCCCTCGTAGGTCCGTTTTGTTCTGTGCGGCTTGTCACCGGCGGAGACCCCTGGCCACCTCCGGGCGCCCTGCTCAGGGACCGCGAAAAGGGGCGGCCCCGGAACCGTGAGGTCCCGGGGCCGCCCCTTCGTACTGCTGCCTGCGGCTACCCGCTCAGGCGCCCTTGGAGAGGTCCGGGCCGGAGCCCGTGGCCTCGATCGGGGGGAGGTCCGGCAGGGCCGACTTCTCCTCGCCTCGGAAGGTGAACTTGGCGTCGTCGCCCTCACCCTCCACACCCACGACCACGATGTGACCGGGACGCAGCTCGCCGAAGAGGATCTTCTCCGACAGCATGTCCTCGATCTCGCGCTGGATGGTCCGGCGCAGCGGGCGGGCACCCATGATCGGGTCGTAGCCGCGCTTGGCCAGGAGCTGCTTCGCGTCACCGCTGAGCTCGATGCCCATGTCGCGGTCCTTGAGGCGCTCGTCCACCTTGGCGATCATCAGGTCGACGATCTGGATGATGTCTTCCTGCGTGAGCTGGTGGAAGACGACCGTGTCGTCGACACGGTTGAGGAACTCGGGCCGGAAGTGCTGCTTGAGCTCTTCGTTGACCTTCGCCTTCATCCGGTCGTATCCGGTCTTCGTGTCGCCCTGGGCCGCGAAGCCCAGGTTGAAGCCCTTCGAGATGTCCCGCGTACCCAGGTTGGTCGTCATGATGATGACCGTGTTCTTGAAGTCCACGACCCGGCCCTGGGAGTCGGTCAGGCGACCGTCCTCCAGGATCTGGAGAAGGGAATTGAAGATATCCGGGTGCGCCTTCTCGACCTCGTCGAAGAGGACGACGGAGAACGGCTTCCGGCGGACCTTCTCGGTCAGCTGGCCGCCCTCTTCGTAGCCCACGTAGCCGGGGGGCGAACCGAAGAGACGCGAAACCGTGTGCTTCTCGCTGAACTCCGACATGTCGAGGGAGATCAGCGCGTCCTCGTCGCCGAAGAGGAATTCGGCGAGCGTCTTGGACAGCTCGGTCTTACCGACACCGGACGGACCGGCGAAGATGAACGAGCCACCCGGACGCTTCGGGTCCTTCAGACCCGCACGGGTACGGCGGATCGCCTGGGAGAGCGCCTTGATGGCGTCCTTCTGGCCGATGACCCGACGGTGGAGCTCGTCCTCCATGCGGAGCAGTCGTGAGGACTCCTCCTCGGTGAGCTTGAAGACGGGAATGCCGGTCGCGGTCGCGAGGACCTCGGCGATGAGCTCGCCGTCGACCTCGGCGACGACGTCCATGTCGCCGGCCTTCCATTCCTTCTCGCGCTTGGCCTTCGCCGCCAGCAGCTGCTTCTCCGAATCACGGAGAGACGCCGCCTTCTCGAAGTCCTGGGAGTCGATGGCCGACTCCTTGTCGCGACGCACGTTCGCGATCTTCTCGTCGAACTCGCGGAGGTCCGGCGGCGCGGTCATCCGGCGGATGCGCATCCGGGAGCCGGCCTCGTCGATCAGGTCGATCGCCTTGTCCGGCAGGAAGCGGTCCGAGATGTACCGGTCGGCCAGGGTGGCCGCCTGCACGAGGGCCTCGTCCGTGATGGAGACACGGTGGTGGGCCTCGTAGCGGTCGCGCAGGCCCTTGAGGATCTCGATGGTGTGCGGGAGGGAAGGCTCCGCCACCTGGATCGGCTGGAAGCGGCGCTCAAGGGCCGCGTCCTTCTCAAGGTGCTTGCGGTACTCGTCCAGCGTCGTGGCACCGATGGTCTGGAGCTCACCACGGGCCAGCATGGGCTTCAGGATGCTGGCGGCGTCGATCGCGCCCTCGGCGGCGCCCGCACCCACGAGGGTGTGGAGCTCGTCGATGAACAGGATGATGTCGCCGCGGGTGCGGATCTCCTTCAGCACCTTCTTGAGGCGCTCTTCGAAGTCACCGCGGTAACGGGAACCGGCGACCAGGGCGCCCAGGTCAAGGGTGTAGAGGTGCTTGTCCTTGAGGGTCTCGGGCACCTCGCCCTTGACGATCGCCTGGGCCAGGCCCTCGACGACGGCGGTCTTGCCGACGCCGGGCTCGCCGATGAGCACCGGGTTGTTCTTGGTCCGGCGCGACAGCACCTGCATGACCCGCTCGATCTCCTTCTCGCGCCCGATGACCGGGTCGAGCTTGGATTCGCGGGCAGCCTGGGTGAGGTTGCGGCCGAACTGGTCCAGGACGAGCGAGGTCGAGGGGGTGCCCTCGGCCGGGCCGCCGGCGGTGGCCGACTCCTTGCCGCCTCCGGAGTAGCCGGAGAGCAGCTGGATGACCTGCTGCCTGACTCGGTTGAGATCGGCGCCCAGCTTCACGAGGACCTGGGCGGCGACGCCCTCGCCCTCGCGGATCAGGCCGAGCAGGATGTGCTCGGTGCCGATGTAGTTGTGGCCGAGCTGGAGGGCCTCTCGGAGCGAAAGCTCCAGGACCTTCTTCGCCCGCGGGGTGAAGGGGATGTGGCCGGACGGGGCCTGCTGCCCCTGACCGATGATCTCCTCAACCTGCTGGCGAACAGCCTCGAGCGAAATCCCGAGGCTCTCCAGGGCCTTAGCGGCGACACCCTCACCCTCGTGGATCAAGCCCAGGAGGATGTGCTCGGTGCCGATGTAGTTGTGGTTGAGCATCCGGGCTTCTTCCTGAGCCAGGACGACAACCCGCCGCGCGCGGTCGGTGAACCTCTCGAACATCGTTTATCGCTCCTCAGAGCGGTCGGGCAGTTCGGGGTCGGTCCCCGCCCTGTCCTTCCGCATGCTAGTCCCGCGGGGCGGGACAGCTCATTCCAACTGCCGACATCCGTCCGCGGCTCACCCCGACATCGGTAGGGAAAACCGGCTTGAAGAGCCGACAACTGCTCCAACCCGATGGTGCGAGACGATGTTCCCGCAGGCCAGGCAGATACCCGTCACAGGTGTACGCCGATGGCGAACGGAAGCCGCTCAAATCAGCGTGTCGCCCCGTACCACTAGGAATGTCTTACCCGTAAGCACTGACACTCCATGCTCTCAGCACCGGTTCCCTCCGCTAAGGGCGAACACGCTTGCGTCTCGAATGTAGGACACGAGCCCCGCGGATGTTTACGTTCCGCATCCATGACGGCGCGGTGCGTAACCCCGGAGCGTTTCGGGAGTTGCTCCGGTATGGCTGTCAACGTGCCGCCCCCCGCGCCCGTTCCCCCCGCCACCGTCCCGCTGTCGCGGAGCGCCTCCGAGGGCCCGCGGGAGGCGGTGGGAGCCTCCCGGGCGCCGGACCGGGCCTACGCCCTCTGGTACGGGCGGGAGCTCGGCTGGAGCCTCGTGGGCGGGCCGCCCGGGCAGCTGGACACCGGGACCCGGTTCGACGTGCTGGAGCTGCCCTCCGACGCCGGCGGACAGCTGCTGCGCAGGCCGGTCCCCACCGGTCCGGTGGCGGTCATGGGCCGCCGGATGCGCTTCCTCGTGGCCCCGGGGAGCGCGGAGGAGCTGGACGGGCTGCTCGACTGGCTGGAGTGGGGCGGGGTCGCCCTGGATCTCGCCGCCCTGGGTCCGGGCGGCCGGATCACCGCCCCGGCGCCGCCGGGCCATCCCGTCCACGAGGGGAGTTCCCGGGGGGCCGCCGTGTGGCTGCGGCCCCCCGAGCAGGGGTGCGAGGCACTTCTGCCCGCCCTGTCCGGTCCCGGACGGGGCGCCGGTCCCGGGCTGACGAGCGCCGGGCCCGATCTCGTACGCCTGGTCGCCGCGGCGGCGACGGAATGCCACCGGGCGCGGCTGCGGCGCCGTACGCCCCTGCGGAGCGCCGTGGCCGGACCCTGCGCGGGCCGGCCGGGCCGGATCCTGACGGATCAGACCCTGACGGGTCGGGCCCTGACGGGTCAGGCCCGGTTCTCGTAGGCCTCGCGGATCTCCTGCGGGACGCGCCCGCGGTCGTTGACGCTCATGCCCTTGGACTTCGCCCAGGCACGGATCTCGGCGGTGTCCGGGTTGCCGGAGGGCGCGGCGGTGCGGCCCTTGGCGCGGCCGGTGGAGGCGCGCCCACCGGTGCGGCGGCCGCCCTTCGTGTACGGGTCGAGCAGACCGCGGAGCTTTTCAGCGTTGGCGGTGGTGAGGTCGATCTCGTAGGTCTTGCCATCCAGAGCGAACGTCACGGTCTCGTCCGCCTCGCCACCGTCGAGGTCGTCGACAAGAAGGACCTGAACCTTCTGTGCCACCGGATTTCCTTTCATCGAAAATGCAGTACGCGGAAAGGAAACCGCTTTTGCCTGGAAAACACAAACCCCCGGCGAGAGGTTCAGGACCACAACAGGGCGGGAAACGTACGCGATTCGGACATAGGTCACAGGTGCGTGGTGCGCCGGAAAAGCCCGGGCGATCGATCACAGGTGCAGAAGCATCCGGCTGTTGCCCAAGGTGTTCGGCTTCACTCGTTCGAGACCGAGGAACTCGGCGACGCCCTCGTCATAGGAACGCAGGAGCTCCATGTAGACATCGGTCTCGACCGGGGTCTCCCCGATCTCGACGAAGCCGTGCTTGGCGAAGAAGTCGACTTCGAAGGTCAGGCAGAAAACCCGGCTGACCCCGAGGAGGCGGGCGGTCTCCAACAACTGCGCCAGCACCTGGTGGCCCACGCCGGCGCCCTTCAAGTCGCGGTCGACCGCGAGAGTGCGTACTTCGGCGAGGTCTTCCCACATCACGTGGAGAGCGCCGCAGCCGACCACTTGACCGTCCGAGTCGCGTTCCGCGACCCAGAACTCCTGGATGTCCTCGTAAAGGACGACCGGGGCTTTGTCGAGCAGGATCCGCTGCTGCACGTACTGGTCGAGCAGGCGGCGCAGCGCGGGAACATCACCGGTGCGCGCACGGCGGATCGTCACTGTTTTTGCGTCTGGCGCGGAAATCTCACCCATGCCCGGACGCTATCGCCCCGGCTCGGGCCCACGCTCGGCGGAGTCCCCTTCCGCGCCGGGCCCGGGCGGGGGGGCTTCGCCGTCATGGCCGACGATGCGGATGGCGTCCCGGAGGGCTTCGCGCTGTTCCGCCGACATCATGCCGAAGAAGGCGACGAGAGCGGCCGCCGGGTTGTCGCTCGTCGACCAGGCTTCGTTCATCAGTGCGGCCGAGTAGGCGGCGCGGGTGGAGACCGCCGTATATCGATAGGCGCGGCCTTCGGCTTCCCGGCGGACCCAGCCCTTCTGATGGAGATTGTCCATAACGGTCATGACCGTGGTGTACGCGATGGACCGTTCCTGCTGGAGGTCTTCCAGGACTTCACGAACAGTGACCGGGCGGTTCCACTGCCACACCCGCGTCATGACCGCGTCTTCGAGTTCTCCCAAGGGGCGAGGCACAACAGCACGATAGTGCGGCTTGTGCGGAATTGCCCGGCCATTCGCGCGGCAACGCGCGGCGAAATCGCTGCGGGTCCCGCTGCGGGGACGGCATCGAGGGGCTGCGGGAAGGCTACTTCTGCGACTGGCGGGCGGCTTCGGCGCTGGCGATCACGGCGTCGACCGCCGCGTCCTCCTTGGCCTTGTTGGCGCCGCCCTGGCTCTTCACGATCGTCACGACGAGGGCGATGAAGAACGCGGCCATCACGACGGGGGGCACGAGCGCGGAGACGTAGTCCATGCCCCCCAGCGTAGCTATACGGCCGCGCGCCCGGACCCCGGGGGCGGGGTCGGCTTCCGGCGTGGCGGGAACACCTCGCCGGGCGTCGGGATGGGCCGCTCCGAGGGCCGCTCGGGGTGCGCCGGGTCCTTCGGCCGCGGTTCGGGCTTCGGTTCCGGCTGCGCGGGATCCTCCTTGCCGCCCGCGAGCGCCAGCAGCCGGGTCCGCGGCGGCGGCGTCGTGGAGAGCCTGCGGCGTACGGAGCGCTCCGCGACGACCTGGGCCCGCTCCAGCAGCGCGGCGGCGACCGGGTTGGCGCGCAGCGCCCGCAGGGCGGCGAGATCGTCGGGCACCGGTTCGTAGCCGGCGGCCAGGGCGTCCTGGAGCAGCTCCAGGTAGCCGGAGAGGCTGCCGGGCAGGGCGCCCCGATAGCGGGCCAGGTCGGCGAGGAGGAACGCTCTGAGCCGCCCCGCCTCCCGGACCGCCTCGTCCACCGACTGCGCCAGGCGCAGGCAGTCCGACACCTCGGCGGCCGTCAGGGGGGCCGTGGAGGACTGGAGGGCGTGGGCGAGCGAACGCCTGAGCACGTGCAGCTCGGCGGCGCTGAACGCCATGCCGCCGCGGGATCCGTAGGGCGTGGGCATGGGCCGAAGATACGCGCTAATCGGACAAAATCCCCTGAAGGCGGGCGCGTACGGCGCGGCGGAACGCCGGGTTCCGCAGCTGTCTAGCCCGTCTCTTTGACCGCCCGCAGGAAATCGGCCCAGGCGGCCTGCGTGGTGGCCATGACGAGGTGCGCCGGGTCGACCCGGTCGGCGACCCTGACGAGGGAGCCGGGGGTGGCGGAGACGTACACGCAGGCGTCCCCCTCGCCGCAGAACGAGGACTTCTGCCAGTCGGTCTCAGCGGTCATGGTGTCTCCTCCGGTCGCGGGCGCTCGTGGCGCCGTGGACGCAGGTCGCGGTACTTCCGTGGGCGACGGTAACCCCCGGGCGGGCCCGATCCGGCCATTTCCGCGGAAATTCGTGTACTTCCCGCTGCGCTTATACGACCGGGAAGCGGTACGCGATCTCGTAACGGGCGTCGGGGACCACGAGGTCGGCGGTCTCCACGGGGCGCCCGTCGGCGTCGAAGTAGGTGCGCTCGATCTCCGTGATCAGGTCACCGACACTGATGCCGAGCAGGTTGGCCTGAACCTGGGTGGCGCGCGACGGGCGCGGGACCTCCAGCACGTCCGCGACGGTGACGCCGATGGACCGCATGCGGGCGATGACCCCCGCGCCGCGCAGGTCGCCGACCTCCGGGAGGACGATCGGGGTGCCGTCGGTGATGGCCAACGGCTCCCAGGACTCGGAGAGTTCGACGGGGCTGCCGTCGGCCATGAACTCGTACCGCGTCATGACGCAGGGGTCGCCGGGGGCGATGGCGAGGCGGGCGGCGATCCGCTCGGGCGCGGGCACCCGGGCGTCGGTCTTGGAGTCCCAGGTCCCGGCGAGGCCGTGCGCGGTGGTCTCGCCGCGGAAGGGGCTGCCGGCGCGCGCTTCACCGCGGCGGGTGCGGAGCATGCGCATCCGGCGGCGCGGGGTGCGGACGTAGGTGCCGGAACCGGCGCGTCCTTCGAGGAAGCCCTCGATGATCAGCCGCTCCATGGCGCGCTGGGTGACGCTCTGTCCGACGGCGTACTCGCGGGCGAAGCGCGCCCGGGACGGGAGTTTGTCGCCGACCGCCCACTCCCCCGCTTCGACGCGGGCCCGGATCGACTCGAACACCTGCAAGTACGGGGATTCACGGGGCATTTGGGCCGTCCTGTACACGTCCGTCCTGCGTTGGCCGACGTTGACAAAGCTAACCCATCAGGTTAAAGCTGATTGCTCAGCATTACGACGGGTGACCGACCGCTCGCCCTGAGCTCGCCCTGAGGGGGACCCGTGTGTTCCGCCGAGACACAAGCAGCGGCGCTCGCCGCCCTGCTCAGCACGGTCCTCGGCGGCGCCGAGACACGCACCGAGGCGACGTGCGACCGCATCCGGATCGAGGCGGACCTCCCCGGCGAACTGGCTCCGCCGGCGCACGCGGCGCTGCTCAGCGCCCTGGCCGCGGGGGCCCGGTACGGCCACGAGCGGATCAGCGGCGGCGCCGAGACCGTGTGGGTGGAGATCGACAAGACCAGTACCGGGCTGCCGGATTCACCCCGAACACCCCGAACGCCACGAACACCGTGAACACACCCCGAGCACCCCGGTCGAAGTGAGGTCGAGCGAGTGATCACAGCCGAGTTCGAGACCACCGTGACGGACGTCGTGACCTGCGAGGCCTGTTGGCGAGAGCCCGTACAGGCCGCCCGGACGGTCACCCGCGGCGCCCGGCGCGACCTGCTGTGCTGTTCCTGCGCGGAGCAGGGCTACCCGGTGCGGGTCGAGCTGTTCCCGCCGCTGGGCGTCTACGGGCTCACCTGGGACAAGGTGACCATGGACAAGCACCGCAACCCGGGCTACCCGGAGCAGCCGCCCAACCCCGGTCCGCCGCTGCCCACTCCCGCGCCGACGCCCACCCCCGGGCGGCCGCCCGTGTGACGGACCGGCCCCGGCCCCGCGGGGGCCGGGGCCGGCGGCCGTCGGTCATTCGAAGTTGGGCGCGTTGCGCTCGTAGACCAGCCGCAGGCCGATCAGCGTCAGCCAGGGCTCGTGGTCGTCGATGACCGAGGCCTCGCCGAGGACGATCGGCGCGAGGCCGCCCGTCGCGATGACGCGGACGTCGTCCGGGTCGCCGTGCGCGCCGGCCAGCTCCTTGGCCATGCGGGTCACGATCCCGTCGACCTGGCCGGCGAAACCGTAGACCACGCCGGACTGCATCGCCTCGACCGTGGACTTGCCGATCACGTTGCGCGGCCGCGCCAGCTCGATCTTGCGCAGCTGCGCGCCCCGTACACCGAGTGCCTCCATCGAGATCTCGATGCCCGGGGAGATCACCCCGCCCACGTACTCGCCCTTGGCGGAGACCGCGTCGAAGGTGGTCGCCGTGCCGAAGTCGACGACGATCGCGGGGCCGCCGTAGAGCTCGACGGCGGCGACCGCGTTGATGATGCGGTCCGCGCCGACCTCCTTGGGGTTGTCCATGAGGATCGGCACGCCCGTCTTGATGCCGGGCTCCACGAGCACCGCGGGGACGTCGCCGTAGTAGCGGCGGGTGACCTCGCGCAGCTCGTGCAGGACCGACGGCACCGTCGCGCAGATCGCGATGCCGTGGATGCCGTCGCCCAGCTCGTTGCCGAGCATCGGGTGCATGCCCATCAGGCCCTGCATCAGGACGGCCATCTCGTCGGCCGTCCTGCGCGGGTCGGTCGAGACGCGCCAGTGCTCGACGATCTCGTCACCGTCGAACAGGCCCAGGACCGTGTGGGTGTTGCCTACGTCGATGGTGAGGAGCACGGGTTACACCGCCTCGCGCAGATCGAGGCCGATGTCCAGGATCGGGGAGGAGTGGGTGAGCCCGCCCACCGCGAGGTAGTCGACGCCCGTCTCCGCGTACGCGCGGGCGGTCTCCAGGGTCAGCCGGCCCGAGGACTCCAGCACCGCGCGCCCGCGGACCAGCGCGACCGCCTCCTCGGTCTCCGGGACGGTGAAGTTGTCGAGCAGGATCAGGTCGGCGCCGGCGTCCAGGACCTCGCGGACCTGGTGCATCGTGTCGACCTCGACCTCGATCGGGACGTCCGGGAAGGCCTCGCGCACGGCGGTGAAGGCCTGCGCGACCCCGCCCGCGGCGACCACGTGGTTGTCCTTGACCAGGGCGGCGTCCGAGAGCGACATGCGGTGGTTGACGCCGCCGCCGCAGCGCACCGCGTACTTCTCCAGCGCGCGCAGCCCGGGCGTGGTCTTGCGGGTGTCACGGACCCTGGCCTTCGTCCCCTGCAGGACGTCGGACCAGCGGCGGGTGGCCGTCGCGATGCCGGACAGGCGGCACAGGATGTTCAGCGCGCTGCGCTCGGCGGTGAGCAGGTCGCGGGTGCGGGCGCGGACCGAGAGGAGCACCTCGCCGGCCTTGACGGCGTCGCCGTCCTCCGCGTGCCGCTCCACCTCGAACGCCTCCGTGCAGACCACGGAGAACACCGCCTCGGCGATGCGCAGACCGGCCACGACGCCGTCCTCGCGGGCGACGAAGTCGGCGACTGCCTCGGCCTCCTCCGCAACGGTGGCCACGGTGGTCACGTCGACGCCGCCGTCGAGGTCCTCGGAGAGCGCCATGTGGGCGATGTCCTCGACCTCGATCGGGTCCAGGCCCGCGTCCGCGAGGAGCTGGGCCAGCGCCGGGTCGAGGCCGCTCTCCTCGCCGTCGCCGCAGGCGCAGTCGTCGCCGCAGCCGGCCTCGGCCCCGTCGAGGAGGGGAAGCTCGGCGTGCTCGTGCTCGTGCTCGTGCGATTCGGGGGTGCTCACGATGACTGCTCCTGGCTCAGGGGGTGCTGTACGGACGGAAGGTCCGCGGTGTCGGTGGGGGTGACGACCAGGGCCCGCCTCTCGGTGGCGGACAGCCTGACGACGAGGTGGCGGCGCCATTCGGCGTCGTCCCGGTCGGGATGGTCCTCGCGCCAGTGGCAGCCGCGGGTCTCCGCGCGCCGCTGGGCGGCGGCGACCAGGACGCGGGCCACGCACAGCAGGTTCGTGGCCTCCCAGGTCTCGGTGCCGGGCACCGCGGTCTTGCCCCGGGATTCCAGTTCGGTGAGGGCCGTCGCGTAGAGGCCTTCGAGGGCCTCGGCCGCCGTGCGCAGGGACGCGGCGGAGCGCAGCACGCCAGCGCCGTCCGTCATGATGCGCTGGATCTCGTAGCGCGCCTCGGCGGGCTGGAGCGGGCCGGTGGCGGGCACCGGGATGCCCGGGCCGCTGCCGACGGGCGCGGTCGCCGTGATGTCGTCGGCGATCCGCTCGGCGAAGACCAGGCCCTCCAGCAGGGAGTTGGAGGCGAGCCGGTTCGCGCCGTGCACGCCGGTGCAGGCGACCTCGCCGCACGCGTACAGGCCGGGGACGGTGGTGCGGCCGTGCAGGTCGGTCCGTACGCCGCCGGAGGCGTAGTGCGCGGCGGGCGCGACCGGGATGGGCTCGGTGACCGGGTCGATGCCGTGGGAGCGGCAGGCGGCCAGGATGGTGGGGAAGCGCTGCTCCCACATCTGGGCGCCGAAGTGCCGGGCGTCCAGGTACATGTGCTGCGCGCCCTGCTCCTGCATGCGGCGCGTGATGCCCTTGGCGACGATGTCGCGGGGCGCCAGCTCGGCGAGTTCGTGCTGGCCCACCATGAAGCGGACGCCGTCGGCGTCGACGAGGTACGCGCCTTCGCCGCGGACCGCCTCGGACACCAGGGGCTGCTGGCCCTCGGCGTCGGGGCCGAGGAAGAGCACCGTCGGGTGGAACTGGACGAATTCGAGGTCGGAGACCTCCGCGCCGGCGCGCAGCGCGAGGGCCACGCCGTCGCCCGTGGACACCGAGGGGTTGGTGGTGGCGGAGAAGACCTGGCCCATGCCGCCGGTCGCGAGGATCACGGCGGGCGCGTGGACGGCCCCGACGCCGTCGTGCTGGCCCTCGCCCATGACGTGCAGGGTGACGCCCGCCGTACGGCCCTCGGCGTCCTGCAGGAGGTCCAGGACCAGCGCGTTCTCGACGGTCTCGATACCGGCGGCGTGGACGGCCTCGACGAGGGCGCGGGAGATCTCGGCGCCGGTCGCGTCGCCGCCCGCGTGCGCGATCCGGCGGCGGTGGTGGCCGCCCTCGCGGGTCAGCTCTATCTCGCCGGTCTCGGCGGAGGTGTCGAAGACCGCGCCGGTGGCGATGAGGCGGCGCACCGCGTCCGGGCCCTCGGTGACCAGCAGCCGGACGGCCGCTTCGTCGCACAGGCCCGCGCCCGCGACGAGGGTGTCGCCCTCGTGCTGCTCGGGGGTGTCGCCGTCGCCGAGGGCCGCGGCGATGCCGCCCTGGGCCCAACGGGTGGAGCCGTCGTCGAGCCGGGCCTTGGTGACCACGACGGTACGGCGGCCCGCGGCGGCGCAGCGCAGGGCGGCGGTCAGGCCCGCGACGCCCGAGCCGACGACCACGACGTCGGCGTCGACGGCCCAGCCGGGGGCGGGGGCGTGCAGCCGTATGCCGGTGCCGGGGGCGCCTGTGCCGGTGCCGGTGCCTGGGGTGCTCACGTGTGTGCTCCGAACTCCAATGGGATGTTGTCGATCAGCCGGGTCGTGCCGACTTTCGCGGCGACGGCCAGCACTGCCTGCCCGGTGAAGCCGGGGCCGGCGTCGGTGAAGTCCTGGGGGTCGACCAGCGCGAGGTAGTCCAGTTCGAGGGGCGGCTCGTAGCGGCCCGCCTCCTCCAGGACGTGCCGGGCGGCGGCCCGTACGGCGTCCGGCAGGCCGCATCCGGGCAGTCCGGCGCCGGCGGCCGACACGGCGTGCGCGTCGGCGGAGGCGCGGATCTCGCCGAGCCGGGCCAGGGCGGTGGCCCGCTCGTCGCTGGCCGGGGCGGCCTCGGCGCGGGCGACCAGCGCGGCCTGGGCGGCGAGGCGGTCGCGGCCCGCGAAGAGGGCGCGGGACAGGGCGAGGGCGGTGCGGCGCTCCGCGGCGGAGAGGTAGCGGTTGCGGGAGGACAGCGCGAGGCCGTCCTCCTCGCGGACGGTCGGTACGCCGACCACCTCGGCGGGGAAGTTCAGGTCGGTCACCATCCGCCGGATCAGCGCGAGTTGCTGCGCGTCCTTCTGGCCGAAGAGGGCCAGGTCGGGGGCGGTGAGGTGGAGCAGCTTGGCGACGACGGTCAGCATGCCGTCGAAGTGGCCGGGGCGGGTGGCGCCTTCGAGGCGGGTGCCCATGGGGCCCGCGGAGAGCCGCACCTGCGGGTCGCCGCCGGGGTAGACCTCGTCTACGGCCGGCGCGAACACGGCGTCGGCGCCGGCCTCCGCGGCGAGGCGGAGGTCCGCGTCGAGAGTGCGGGGGTAGCGGTCGAGGTCCTCGTTCGCCCCGAACTGGAGGGGGTTGACGAAGACGGTGACGACGACCTGGCCCTCGCGGCCCACCAGCTCACGGGCGGCGCGCACGAGGGTGGCGTGGCCCTCGTGGAGGGCGCCCATGGTCATGACGACGGCGCGGCGGCCTGCGCGGGGGAGCTCCCGGAGCTCCTCGGCGGTGTTGAGCAGCAGCTCGGCGGTCGTCATCGGTCGGTGCTCCCTTCGGCGCCGAACGCGTCGTCGTCCGGGCCGGTCGCGTCGTCGGCCGGGCGGCCGGGCTCGGCGCCGGTCGCGCCGTCGGCGAGTACGCCGAGCAGGTCCTCGGCGAGTTCGGGCTTGAGCAGGCCGCGCGCGAGGGCGCGGTCGGCGGTGGTGCGGGCCATGGCCAGGTACCCGGCGACGGCGGCGGGAGCGTGCCTGCGCAGCTCCGAGACGTGCGCGGCGACCGTGCCGGCGTCACCGCGGGCCACCGGGCCGGTCAGGGCGCCGTCGCCGGAGCGCAGCGCGTTGTCGAGGGCGGCGCCCAGCAGCGGGCCAAGCATCCGGTCGGGGTGCTCGACACCGGCCTTGTGGAGCAGCTCCATCGACTGGGCGACCAGGGTGACGAGGTGGTTCGCGCCGAGGGCGAGGGCCGCGTGATAGAGCGGACGGTTCTCCTCCGCGATCCACTCGGGCTCCCCGCCCATCTCGATGACCAGGGCCTCGGCGGCGAGCCGCAGCTCGTCGGGGGCGGTCACGCCGAAGGAGCAGCCGGCCAGGCGCTGGACGTCGACCAGCGTCCCGGTGAAGGTCATCGCGGGGTGCAGGGCCAGCGGGAGCGCGCCCGCGCGGCGGGCGGGGTCGAGGACGGCGGTCCCGTAGCGCCCGGAGGTGTGGACGAGGAGCTGTCCCGGCCGGATCGCGCCGGTCTCGGCGAGGCCCTCGGCGAGCGCGGGCAGCGCGTCGTCGGGGACGGTGAGCAGGACGAGGTCCGCGTGCTCCAGGACCTGCGCGGGCGGTACGAGCGGTACGTCGGGCAGCAGCTCGGCGGCGCGCCGGCGGGACGCGTCGGAGACGCCCGACACGGCGACGGGCCGGTGCCCGGCCTGCTGCAGGGCGCGGGCCAGCGCGGGGCCGACCCGGCCGGCCCCTACGACGCCGACGGTGAGCCGGGCGGGTCGCGGTTGCTGGGATGAGTTCACGCGGGGAGTGCCTTCCGTTCCAGTCCGCGGGGGGTACCGGACGATACGCCGCCATGCTAGCCCCTGGGTGCCGTGGCCGGTCGGCGATGATTCGGGGCGTGACGGATGACCTGGAGCACAAGAAGCGGCTGGTGGCGGCGTGGCGGGGAGCCGATCGGGTGTTGTCCCGGAGCCTGCTGGAGCCGACCGTCGGGGAGCTGCTGGCGGAGCTGGCGGCGGCCGGCGCCGACGCCGCGGGTGAGCCCGCCGATCTTTACGGGGACGGGGTGGTGACCCGGCTGGAGGCGCGGGTCGCGCAGCTGCTGGGGATGGAGGACGCGGCGTTCTTCCCTTCGGGGACGATGGCGCAGCAGGTCGCGCTGCGGTGCTGGGCGGGCCGGACGGGGAACCCGGTGGTGGCGCTGCACCCGATGAGCCACCCGGAGCGGTGGGAGGGCGGCGCGGTGTCGCTGGTATCCGGCCTGCGGACGGTGCACGTGACGGGTGAGCCGCGGCAGCCGACGCCGGCGGAGGTCGCGGAGCTGGCGGAGCCGTTCGGGACGCTGATGCTGGAGCTGCCGCTGCGGGACGCGGGGTTCCTGCTGCCGACGTGGGAGGAGCTGGAGGAGCTGGTCGCGGCCGGCCGGGACCGGGACGCGGTGATCCACTTCGACGGGGCGCGGCTGTGGGAGTCCACGGTCCGGTTCGGGCGGTCCCTGCCGGAGATCGCGGGGCTGGCGGATTCGGTCTACGTGTCGCTGTACAAGTCGCTGGGCGGCATCAGCGGGGCGTGCCTGGCCGGGCCGTCGTCGCTGATCGCGGAGGCGAGGGTCTGGCGGCACCGGTACGGGGGCCAGGTCTTCCGGCAGTTCCCGCAGGCGCTGTCGGGGCTGGCCGGGCTGGAGCGGGAGCTGCCGAGGCTCCCGTCGTACGTGGCGCAGGCGGGGGTCGTCGCCGAAGCGCTGCGCTCGGCGTTCGCGTCGGCCGGGGTCCCGTGGTTCCGGATCAACCCGGAGGTTCCGCACACGCACCAGTTCCAGGTCTGGCTCCCGTACGAGGCGGACGTCCTGACGGAGGCGGGGCTGCGGCAGGCGCAGGAGACGGGCACGGTCCTGTTCCGCCGCTGGCACCGGGAGGGCCCTCCCGGGCTGGCGATGACGGAACTGGAGGTCACGGCGCCGGGCCTCGCGTGGACGCCGGCGGACGTGGCGGGGGCGGCGGCCGACTTCCTGGCCCGGCTGTAGCTCAGCAGGCGCGCGGGCGCCGCAGAGCCCGCCGGAAGGCGGCGAGCCACGGGTGGCGGGCGGGCCGCTCGTCGAGGACGGCCTGGAACTGGACGTACGCGCGGGCCGCGCGGAGGGTCGCGACGTCCTTCTCGCCGGGGAGCGGGGGCATGGGGGAGGCGTGCTGGGAGGCGCGGTAGGTGTCGATGAGGTACTGCTCGATCGCGGTCATGCCCCCACCCTCACCCCGCCGCGACGCCCGGCCCCGACAATTGACAACCCCCGTCAATCGAACGGCTTTCCCTCGCCTGACCAGCGATATTTCCCTTACGGAGGCACCCCCTGCCCGCGCCGGCAGCCGCGCCTCCCCAGGGCGCAGCCCTGCCCAGGGCCGGGGCGATCCCAGCCTCGCCGGCGTTTGAGGCGCGGGGTCTGGAGCGGAGCCCCAGGGAACCCGGCTGCGGCGCCGCCGCCAGGGGGAACCGGGTGAGACACGGGCGGCGGAACCGAGGGGGTCGGGGAGGGACGCGCGGCCGGCGCGACGGCAGAATGGGGCGATGAGCGTCACCATCGACATCGCCGGGCTCCCCGTCGAGCGGATCCGCTTCGCGCCCTCCCCGCTCTCGGAGCTCTGCATGGCGCTGCACGCGCTCTCGCAGCCCGCCCACCACCCCGGCCTCGCCTCCTGGACCTCCGCCACCGCCGCCGCGCTCGACCCCGGCCTCGCGGACCGGCTGATGGAGGGCGACTTCATGTGGCGGAGCTCCTTCTCCGACATCTTCATGGCCTTCGCCGGCGTCCCCGGCGGATCCGGGCTGCCCGCCCGGACCCTGGCCGAGGAGCTCGACGTACTCGACCGGATGGATGACGAGCGGTTCGTGATGGCCGCCCTGGAGCACTGCTGGCTCGCGCTCTACAACGAGGGCGGCGGCCCCTCCCCCCTCAAGCACCCCGAGGCCCGCGCCAAGGCGCTGGACACCGCCGCCGCCCGCGGCCCCCGCCAGCTCGCGTTCTCGCTGCGGCTGCTGGACGACACCGCCGCCGTCCGCGTCTGGATGCGCCGGCTCCTGGAGGACTGCGACGAGGCCTTCTTCGCCGAGACCTGGAAGCGCATCGGGCCCCAGCAGGCCGCCGACGCCCGTCACAAGGCCGAGGTGCTGCGCCGTAAGGGGCTGCCCGCCGCCCTCAAGGAGGTCTCCTCCGCGCTGAGCGTGGACGAGGCCCGGACCCTGATCACCGTCGACAAGATGGTCAACGGGTCCGCGGTCGCGACCGATCCCCGGATCGGGGCCGGGCTGGTCTTCGTACCGACCCATTTCGGCTGGCCGCACCTGCTCGTGCTGCACGCCCCCGGCTGGCGGCCGGTGGTCCACTATCCGCTGAACTCCCCGGAACTCGGCGCCGAGCCCGCCTCCGTCGACACCCTGGTCCGGCGGATGGAGGCACTGGCCCATCCGATGCGGATGATGCTGTGCCGGAGCCTGGCCCGCGCCCCGTACACGACCAGCGAGCTCGCCACCGTGCACGGGATATCCGCGCCGGAGGTGTCGCGGCACCTGGCCGTCCTGAAGAAGGCCGGACTGCTGCACACCTGGCGCCAAGGTCGTTATGTCCAGCATCAGTTGGATCTGACCCTGGTCGCCCGGGTCGGCTCCGACTTCATAGAGGGCATCCTCCGCTAGCCGGGGCATGGCCTGATTCAAACGGCCGAATTCACCGATATCCGGTATTCACGAACCGGAAACAGTGAAAACTCTGGCCAGAGTGGCGAGTTGCTGTTTAACGTGCCTCCACCACTCCCCCACGCAGTGCGCACGTTTCTTTCGCATGTCCGCATGTATGCATGCATCTGCCGTGAAAGGACCTTCATGCCCTCTCGCCGTATAGCCGCAGCGACTGCCGCCCTGGCGGCCGTGGCCCTCGCGTCCCCGCTGCTGCTCGCCGGGCCCGCCGGTGCCACCAGTCCTCAAAGTGACGCAGCCAAGGGCGACGCCCTCGCCAGGAAGCTGGTCAAGGAGGCGACCGGCAAGGGCGCCAACAACCACCTGAAGGTCTTCCAGTCCATCGCGGAGTACAACAACGGCACCCGCGTGGCCGGTTCGAAGGGCCACGTGCAGTCCGCGCAGTACGTCGAGGCCGTGATGAAGGCGGCCGGCTACAACGTCACGCGCAACGAGTTCGACTTCGTCTACGTGGAGACGGTCGCCGAGAAGCTGACGGTGAACGGCTCGGCCGGCCGGGACGTCCCGGTCAAGCTGATGACGTACACGGCCAGCGGCCCGGAGGACGGCGTGACGGCGCAGGTCGCCGTCGCCCCGGTCGACGCCGACGGCACGAACGGCTGCGAGCCCGGCGACTTCGCGGCCGGCGCCTTCACCGGCAAGATCGCGCTGGTCAAGCGCGGCGGCTGCACCTTCGCGGTGAAGCAGCAGAACGCGGCGGCGGCCGGCGCGGTCGGCGCCGTCATCTACAACAACACCGAGGGCTCCCTCAACGGCACCCTGGGCGACCCGAACGCGGGCAAGGTCCCGACCGGCGGCGTCTCCCAGGCCGACGGCGAGAAGCTCGCCGCCGAGGCCGCGGCCGGCCCGGTCGAGGTCACCCTGGACATCCGCGAGTTCCGCGAGAACCGCAAGACGTTCAACGTGATCGCCGAGACGAAGGGCGGCGACGAGAACAACACCGTGTTCCTCGGCGCGCACCTCGACTCGGTCGCGGCGGGCCCGGGCATCAACGACAACGGCTCCGGCTCGGCCGGCATCCTCCAGGTCGCGCAGCGCCTCGCGAGCGAGCAGAAGAAGGTCAAGAACAAGGTCAAGTTCGCCTGGTGGTCGGCGGAGGAGTTCGGCCTGCTCGGCTCCGAGGCGTACGTCGGCGGGCTGACGGACGCGCAGAAGAAGCAGATCAAGCTCTACCTGAACTTCGACATGATCGCCTCGCCGAACGCCGCGTACTTCGTCTACGACGGCGACGACTCCGACCACGTCGGCGCGGGCCCCGGCCCGGAGGGCTCGGCCCAGCTGGAGAAGGGCATCACCGACTTCCTCGACACGCAGAAGATCCCGCACGAGGGCTCGGACTTCACGGGCCGCTCGGACTACGGCCCGTTCATCGAGGCGGGCATCCCGTCCGGTGGTACGGACACGGGCGCCGAGGGGATCAAGACGGCGGCGCAGGCGGTGAAGTTCGGCGGTCAGGCGGGTGTCGCCTACGACGTGAACTACCACGGCGAGGGTGACGACATCACCAACATCAACCAGAAGGCGCTCGACATCAACGTCGACGTCATCGCGAACGCGGTGGGCCACTACGCGTACGACCTGGCCCCGCTGAGCCGGCCGGTCGCGTCGGCGCCGACCGACGGCTCCGCGAACAACGGCGGCGGCCTGCGCGAGGGCCACGACCACGACGTGACGGAGTAAGCCGGGTCGCCGCCGCGCGGGGCCTCTTCAAGCGCCGGACGGGCTGGACGGTGCCGCGCGGCGGCACTCCCGGCCCGTCCGGCGTTTTTGAGGACCGGGGGTCCGGGGACGGAGCTCCCGGTTCCGGAAAGGGGCGGGGCCGACCCCGCGCAGCGCTCCCGGCCTCAGACCGGCCCGGGGGCAGGCCCGGCGGGGGGCAGGCCCGCCCGGGGGCAGGCCCGCCCGAGGTCAGACCCGCCCGAGGTCAAACCCGCCCGAGGTCACGCCCGCCCGAGGTCAGACCCGCCCGAGGTCACGCCCGCCCGAGGTCAGACCCGCCCGAGGTCACGCCCGCCCGAGGTCAGACCCGCCCGAGGTCACGCCCGCCAGGGGGCCACGCCGACCGGCTGGATCAGCCAGCCGAAGTCGCCGAGGCCGCCCCGCGCGGTGAGCTCCGCCGCCTCTCCGGCCGAGGCGAGGGCCCGGACGTACGCCGCCGGATCGGTGGAGGCCAGCGCCAGCGGGGGCCGGGCCCCCGAGACCCCGAGGGCGGTCAGGGCCTCGCGCTGCGTCAGCAGCACCGCGCCCGGCCCCGGCACCGCCCCCGCGCACGCGTCCAGCGCGACGTGCGCGGTGACGTCGCAGCTCCCGTCCGGCACCGGCGGAACCTCCCGCCCCGCCCGGAACCCGGTGAGCGTCCCGAACGGCGGCCGGGTCCGCCGGGTGTGGGCGTAGTCCACGGCCACGGCCAGCCCCCGCTCCAGGCCCGCCACGGCCGCGGCCCACGCCTCGTCACGCGGGCGGCCGAGCTCCGCGCGGCCCGGGCCCGGCCACCACCGCTCCAGCCAGGCCAGGTCCTCGCCCTCGACGGCGCCGCCCCTGCTCTCCGTACCGTCGGGTGCGACCAGGACGTAATGGCCGTCCTCGACGATGTCCAGCGGTACGTTGTCGAGCCACTCGTTCGCGAACAGCAGGCCCGTCGTCCGTTCGGGCGGCGCCGCGACCCATCGGATCCGCGGATCCAGCCCCTGCGGCGCCGCCGCGCGCTCCACCGCGTACGGCCGCACCCGGGCCGCCGTCTGCGGCTCCAGCGCGGCCAGCACCCCCGTCAGCAGCTCGCCCCGCCCGGCCCCCACGTCAACCAGGTCCAGCACCTGCGGGTGCCCGAGCTGCGCGTCCACCCACCGCAGCAGCCGGGCGACGGCCCCCGCGTACAGAGCCGACGCGTGCACCGAGGTGCGGAAGTGGCCCGCGGGACCGGGCCCGCCGGGGCGCACGTAGAAGCCGCCGGGGCCGTACAGCGCGGCTTCCATCGCCTCGCGCCACCTGACCGGACCTCGGGATTCGCCCTGGATTCTCACCCACCAAAGGCTAAGCTCGGCCTCCACCTTGCGGAGTACGCCCCCGGGGAGAGGTTCGCCCCTGTGGTTGACTCCAGCACCTATCTCCGTTGCCTACGCTGGGTTACGTGCAGCGCCTTTACGACTTCCTCCGCAGACACCCGACGGGCGTCGACAGCTTCTGGGCTGTTCTCCTGTCCGGGATCGCGATGCTGCAAGTCGCCGACTCCAGCTACGGCACCACCGCCGCGCGCCTGATCGCCATGCCCTCCGTGGCCGCGATGGGCGTGGTCGTCGCCCTGCGCCGCAAGTGGACGCCACAGATGTTCTGGCTGGCCGTCGGCACCGGCGTCTACCAGCTGGTGACCCACTCCAACGCGCACAGCGCCGACCTCGCCATGCTGGTCATCCTGTTCACGGTGGCGGCCTCGGCCGAGGTCTCGCGTCGGCTGTCCCGGCTGGCGCTCGCCCTGGGGCTGACGGCCTCCCCCCTCTACGCGCTGCGCTTCACGGTGGACAAGGGCAGCGCCACCGACAACCTGGGGTTCGTCGTCTTCGCCGCGATCCCCTTCGCCCTCGCCTGGGTGGCGGGCGACTCACTGCGCACCCGCCGGGCCTACTACGCCCAGCTCGTCGAGCGGAACCAGCGCCTGGAGAAGGAGCGCGAGGCGCAGGCGAAGGTGGCCGTGGCCGCCGAGCGGGCCCGGATCGCCCGCGAGCTGCACGACGTCGTCGCGCACAACGTCTCGGTGATGGTGGTCCAGGCCGACGGCGCCGCGTACGTCATGGACGTGGCCCCCGAACAGGCCAAGGAGGCCCTCCAGACCATCTCCGGCACCGGGCGCCAGGCGCTCGCCGAGATGCGGCGACTGCTGGGGGTGCTGCGCACCGGCGAGCCGCAGGAGTCCGAGGACTACGTGCCGCAGCCGGACGTCGAGCAGATCGAGGTCCTGGTCGAGCAGGTGCGGGCGGCCGGGCTCGACGTGGACTTCGAGGTCGAGGGCGCGCCGCGGCGGCTGCCGAGCGGTGTGGAGCTGACGGCGTACCGGATCGTGCAGGAGGCGCTGACGAACACGCGCAAGCACGGGGGGCCCGGGGCGAAGGCCAGCGTCCGGCTGGTCTACTTCGACGACGGGCTCGGCCTGCTCGTCGAGGACGACGGCCGCGGTTCGCCGCACGAACTGTACGAGGACGGCGGCGTCGACGGCGCCGGGCACGGCCTGATCGGCATGCGCGAGCGCATCGGCATGGTCGGCGGCACCCTGGACGCGGGCCCGCGGCCGGGTGGCGGCTTCCGGGTCAGCGCGCTGCTCCCGCTCAAAAAAAGATGATGACGAGTACGAGTACGAGGACGAGGTAACTGATGTCCATCCGAGTGATGCTGGTCGACGACCAGGTACTCCTGCGCACCGGCTTCCGGATGGTGCTCGCCGCCCAGCCGGACATGGAGGTCGTCGCCGAGGCCGGCGACGGCCTGGAGGCGCTGGAGGTGCTGCGGGCCACCAAGGTGGACGTGGTGCTGATGGACGTCCGCATGCCGAAGCTGGACGGCGTCGAGGCGACCCGGCGCATCTGTGAGCCGGACGAGCACCCCAAGGTGATCATCCTGACCACCTTCGACCTGGACGAGTACGCGTTCTCGGGCCTGAAGGCGGGCGCGAGCGGGTTCATGCTGAAGGACGTGCCGCCGGCGGAGCTGCTGGCCGCGATCCGCTCGGTGCACAGCGGCGACGCGGTGGTCGCCCCGTCGACGACGCGGCGCCTGCTGGACCGCTTCGCGCCGATGCTGCCGACGACGACGCAGGAGCCGCAGAACAAGCAGATCGAGCGGCTGACGGAGCGCGAGCGCGAGGTCATGCTGCTGGTCGCCCAGGGCCTCTCGAACGGCGAGATCGCGGCCCGCCTGGTCCTGTCGGAAGCCACGGTCAAGACGCACGTGGGCCGCATCCTCACCAAGCTGGGCCTGCGCGACCGCGTCCAGGTGGTGGTCCTCGCCTACGAAACCGGCCTGGTCCGCGCAGGCGGCGGCGCGGGCTGACCCCTGGCGGAGCGCGGGACCCGCGCGGGCCCCGTACGGAGCGGCACGCGCGGCTACGCGCCCTCGCGGCCCTCGCGGCTCTCGCGCCAGGCCGCCAGCTCGGCCTCGACGTCGTACTCGGTGAGGCCCAGCGGGGGCCCGGGCGGGGGCATGCGCAGGGCCGCGCGGATCTTCTCGTTGACCGCGGCGAGGATGTCCCGCGCGGCGCGCTCGGTGCGGGCCCCGCGGGCCGCCTCCAGCGCGTCCTCGGCCTCCTTGCGGAGCGCCAGCGCGGGCGGCAGGACCGCGAACCCCTCGCGGTGCAGTTTCTCCTTGACCCACCACATCTCGTCGTACGGGGCATCGAGCGAGGCCAGCGGCTTGCCCCAGCCCGGCAGGCTCTCGAACTCCCCGCGCTCGGCGGCCTCCCGAATCTGCCGGTCCACCCAGGACTCGACGCTGACGCCGGGGGGTTTGCGCTCGGTCACGATGCCGCCTCCTCATGGATCGGGTCGCCACGCTCAACTCCGAGCCTAGCCCGGCCCCCTACGCCCCCGGGCGGTCCGGAATCCGTACGTCGAGCCCTTCACGTCATCCACCGGTCCGGGCGGGCGGTCGCGCGGGACGTGTGGGAGCGGGCGGCCTGGGCGTGGAGGAGGGTGGTGGCTTCCGGGGTCGGGCGGAGGCGGGCCGTGACCGTGCCGTTCGCGCCCGTGTCGACGGATACGTCGGCCACGCCGCGGGCGCGTTGCCAGGGGCCCTGTGTCATCCGGACGCTTTGCACCTTGGCGTGCGGGACGATCTCGGTGCGCCGGCACAGCCGGCCGTGGCGGGCGGCGAACAGGTCGTCCGAGACCGCCAGGGCGTAGCCCTTCCACCACACCGGGACCACCCAGCGCGATCCGGCCCGCGGCGACGGGCTGAACTCCAGCGCCGCCAGGTCCGCGCCCGGCAGGACCCGGGCGATCACGTCCTGGGCGGCCTCCCGCGTCGCCACCGGGACCAGGAGTTCGTTCTTCGAGCCCGCCACCGCGAGCTCCACCCGGACCAGGCCGCGGCGCCGCCACAGCAGCGGCTCCACCAGCTTCACGGTCTGGACCCGGCCCGGCGGCACCGTCTCGTGCGCCCGGTCCAGCAGCCCGTGGTCGAGCCGCAGCCCGTCCGGGGACTCCGCGACGGTCCAGTCGTACTCGCCGAGGAACCGCCCGGCCGTACCCGCCCAGACCCCGCCCAGGATGGGGAGGAGGGTGACGGCGGCCGCCCAGGGGCTGTCGCTGACCCACCACACCACGACCGGGGCGACGAGCCCCGCGGCCAGCGCCGCCCACACCGACAGGGTGAGCAGCAACGAGACCACCAGCTCCCGGGGGGCGACGCGGAGCAGCTCCCGCTCCGGGGCCTCGCCGACCGCGACCGCCTCGGACGGGGCGAAGCCCGCCGCCCGGGCCAGCAGCTCGGCGCGCAGCGCCACCGCCTCCCGCTCGTCGAGGAAGGCCAGCTCGTCCTTCTCCTCGGTGCCGATCACGTCGAGCCGCAGCTTCGCGACCCCGGCCACCCGGGCCAGCAGCGGCCGGGTCACGTCCACGGCCTGGATCCGGTCGAGCCGGATGTGCGCGGTGCGCCGGAAGAGCAGACCGGTGCGGATGCGCAGTTCGGAGTCGGTCACCGCGTAGTGGGTGAACCACCAGCTGAGGAACCCGTACAGGCCGAACACCACGACCAGGCCCGCCATGGTCAGCGCCTGCAGGCCGCGCGGCAGCCCGCCCACCCACTCCGCGACCCGGTCGCCCTGCTGGGCCACGACGCCGACGGTCGCGGCGATCGGCACCCACGCCCGCCGCAGCGGCGTGAGGACGTGCAGCCTCCGCTCGACGCCGGTGGCAACAGCGACCGCGACGGCCTGCGGCTCCTCGGCGCTCACAGCCCCGCCGACCTTGCCTCGCCGAGCTCCGACAGCCGGTCCCGCAGCCGCTCCGCCTCGGCCGGCGCCAGCCCCGGGATCTTCGCGTCCGTGGCCGCGGCCGCCGTGTGCAGCTGTACGGAGGCCAGCCCGAAGCGCCGCTCCAGCGGGCCCGAGGTCACCTCGACCAGCTGCATCCGCCCGTACGGGACCACCGTCTCCTCCCGCCACAGCACACCGCGGCTGATCAGCAGGTCGTCGGCGCGCTCGGCGTACCGCCAGGACCGCCAGTTCCGGCCGAGCAGCACCCATCCCCAGGCCGCCACCGGCAGCCAGAGCGCGCCCAGGGCCGCCCACGCGGGCCCGGCCGTCAGCGCGAGCACGACCGCCGTCACCGCCGTGAGCAGCGTCATCCACAGGACCAGCAGCAGCCGCCGCAGCGTGAGCAGCCCGCCCGGCAGACCCACCCACCGCGCTCGGCCCGTCTCACCGTTCGTGCCCGTTTCCATCCCCCCACCCTAGGGCTGAGACAATGCGCCCATGACGGAGACCACGGTCGGCATCGGCGGAGCGGCGGAGAGCACCGACATGGTGCTCAACATCGGACCCCAGCACCCTTCCACGCACGGCGTGCTGCGCCTGCGGCTCGTCCTGGACGGCGAGCGGATCGTCAGCGCCGAGCCGGTGGTCGGCTACATGCACCGGGGCGCCGAGAAGCTCTTCGAGGCCCGCGACTACCGCCAGATCGTGATGCTCGCGAACCGCCACGACTGGCTGTCCGCGTTCTCCAACGAACTCGGCGTGGTCATGGCCGTCGAGCGGATGCTCGGCATGGAGGTCCCCGAGCGGGCCGTGTGGATGCGGACCCTGCTCGCCGAGCTGAACCGCGTGCTGAACCACCTGATGTTCCTGGGCTCGTACCCCCTCGAACTGGGCGGAATCACCCCGATCTTCCACGCGTTCCGCGAGCGCGAGGAGCTCCAGGCCGTCATGGAGGAGATCTCCGGCGGCCGCATGCACTACATGTTCAACCGGGTCGGCGGCCTCAAGGAGGACCTCCCGGCGGGCTGGCTCGGCCGGGCGCGCGCCGCGATCGCCGACGTCCGCACCCGCATGGACGTCTACGACAAGCTGGTCCGCGGCAACGAGATCTTCCGCGGCCGCACGCGCGGGGTGGGCGTGCTGTCCGCCGAGGCCGTGCACGCGTACGGGGTCTCCGGGCCGATCGCCCGCGCCTCCGGCGTCGACTTCGACCTGCGCCGCGACGAGCCGTACCTGGCGTACGGGGAGCTCCAGGACGTCCTGAAGGTGGTCACCCGTACCGAGGGCGACTGCCTGGCCCGCTTCGAATGCCTGCTGGACCAGACGCACAACGCGCTCGACCTGGCCGTGGCCTGCCTGGACCGGATGGCGGAGCTGCCGCCGGGGCCGATCAACCAGCGTCTGCCCAAGGTGCTGAAGGCGCCCGAGGGGGCCACGTACGCGTGGACCGAGAACCCCCTCGGCATCAACGGCTACTACCTCGTCTCCAAGGGCGAGAAGACCCCGTACCGGCTGAAGCTGCGCTCCGCCTCCTACAACAACATCCAGGCGCTGGCGGTGCTGTTGCCCGGGCAGCTGGTCGCGGACATGGTGGCGATCCTGGGCTCGCTGTTCTTCGTGGTCGGAGACATCGACAAATAGGGCCACGGGCGACCGGCCACGGGCCGCGCCGCGGCCACTGTCGGTGCGGCAGGGCAGACTTGGGGCATGTCCCACTCCCCCAGACGGGCCTGCCCCTCCTGCGGCCGCGACTGCGCCGTGACCGCCGGCCGCATCGCCCGGCACGACCCGCCCGGCGGGCGCGGTGAGCTGGTCTCCTGCCCCGGCTCCCGGGCGCGGGTGACGCTCGGCGCCTCGGCGCCGACCCTGGACGGCTTCGTACTCCCGCCGCTCCCGGGACAGTTGCCCCTGTTCTGAGGCCGCGCCTCTCCCGGGGCACCGCCTCCCCCCGGGGCCGCGCCGCCCCCCGGGCACCGCCTCCCCCGGGCATCGCCTTCTCAACGCCTTGAGTACGAAGTCACCCGCGGCTGAGTACCCATGCGGATCCCCCTCCGGCCGGGGCGGGCCAGGATCTTCGCATGACCTGGAACGCACAGCCCGCCACCGTCACCCCGCGGCCCTCCGCATCCCGCAAGCGCACCGTCACGCCCGCGATCGTCTCCGCCGTGCTGCTGCTGCCCGCCCTGGTCCTCGCGAAGATCGCGGTCCTGGCCACGGAGACGGGCTCGCGCTGCCTGGTGTACGGCGGCTGCACGCACTTCCCGATCGCGGCGTTCGCGGCGCTGCTCGGTGTCGCGCTGGTGGCCATGGTGGTGGCGCTGGCCGCGCCGCCCGTGGCGGCGGAGCCAGCGCTCGCCATCCAGATCCTGCTGGAGACGATGGCGACGGGCCTGGTCCTGGCCTACCCCTGAGCCGGCGAGGCCGGCCGGCAGCCGGCGGCCGCCGGCCTCGCACCGGGACTGGCGGGCGCTACGAGATCGCGGTGCGCAGCCGGACCACGTCGATCGGTTCCGTTTCGTCGTGGGCCGTCAGGTCGATGACCTGGCCCACCGCGCGCTGCTCCGGCGTGGGCTGCTTGAACTCCGGCTCGGCCGGGCGGCCCTGGGCGGACTCCGCCTTGTGGACCGCGAGCACCTCCGCGCCCACCACGTCGGCCAGGTCCTCGTTCTGGACCGCCTCGATCACCGCGCGGGCCTGCGCCGCCGTCTTGGTGCCGAAGAAGTCGAAGCCGCCCTCGACGCGCGAGGCGGTCCGGCGCGGCGGCGAGTACGGGGCCACCGTCGCGGCCGGGCGCCGGGCCGGGACCGAGGCGGTGGCGGCCGAGCGGGCGTGCGCGGCCTCCGCCTTGCGGACCAGCGCCGCCATGGCCGCGTTGGCCCGGGCGTAGCCGACGGCGGTCGGCGCGCCGGCCGAGGTGCGCTCCTCGGTGACGGGGGGAAGTTCCTTGGGCGCGGAGGCCGCCGGGGCCGAGGCCGCCTCGATGGCCAGCAGCCGGCGCCGCTCCAGGGCGCTCGCCCGCTCGGTCTCGGCGGTCGCGTACCGGCGCAGCAGCGCGGCGTGCTCCCCACGCAGACCGGCCAGTTCGACCCGCTTGGCGCGCAGCTTGGTGTCGAGCCTGGCCCGCAGGACCCGGGCCTCTTCGAGGTCCGACTCCAGCTCGGCTATCCGCTCCTCGGTCTTCCACTCGTCCTTGACCCGCTCGCGGGCCAGCTCCGCCACCCGGCGGCCGGCCGCGCGGTCCCAGGACCGCATGACGACCGCGCCGGCAACACCCACGGCCCCGGCGAGGGCGACGAGGAGGCGCAGCGGAATCGGTTCTGCCAGCAGCCAGGCCGCGGCGGCACTGGCGACGGAGACACCGGCGACGGTCGTCGGGGTGAGCAGCCGGTGCAGGGGTTCGGGATTGCGGTGGCGTCCACGGGGCATGGCCTGAAATTTACAGGGCGTGGGTGCCCAGTGGGGTAGCCGCCCGGCAATCTCTTGCCGGGCAGTTAACCGTCATTTCTCCACCAACCGCGCCTCCGCTACTTCTGGATCAGTCCCTTGGACTCCAGGTAGGCCTTCGCGACGTCCGCGGGCTTCGCGCGCTCCGCGTCGACCTTCCGGTTGAGGGCGACCAGATCGGCCGTCGTGAGCGCCTTGGTCAGCTTGTCGAGGGCGGCCGCGACCTCCGGGGCGCCCGCGTCCTTGGCGTTGACCACCGGCACGACGTTGTCGGCGTTCTGGAGCAACTTGTCGTCCTCCAGCAGGACCAGGCCGAAGCTGTCGAGGGTGGCGTCCGTGGTCGTGGTCAGCACCAGCTGGTCCACGCCGTCCTTGACCGCCTGCTTCGACTGCGGGGTGCCGACGCCCTTGGGGTCGATGCCGGAAACGTCGATTCCGTACGTCTTCTTCAAACCCGGTGCGCAAAACGGCCGTACGGCGCATTCGTCGCCCGCGGCGATCTTCACCTTCAGGCCGGACTTGCCGAGATCGGAGAGCGTCTTCAGGTTGTTCTTCCCGGCGAACTCCTTGCTGACCGCGAAGGCGTTCTGGTCGACCGCCGCGCCCGCCGGCAGCACCTTCAGGCCGAGCGGGCCGGCGAGCTTCTCCAGCGCGGCGACCGTCGCCGCCGGGTCGCTGGAGGCGACCGGCTTCTCCTCCGGCGCCTTCGCGCCGTTCACCTTGGCGTTGAGGAACTCCGCGAGGGTGGCCGCGTACTCCGGGACGACGTCGATCTCGCCCTTCTCCAGCGAGGGCTCGTACAGCTCGCGGTTGTTGACCGTGGTGATCGAGGTGTCGTAGCCCGCGTCCCCCAGCACCTGCGCGTAGAGCTCCGCCAGCACGTTGGACTCGGTGAAGCCGGCCGCGCCGATCACCAGCTTGCCCTTCGCGCCCCCGGAGGCCCCTGCGGACGAGGAGGACGAGCCGCCGTCCTTGGACTTCTCCAGGCTGTCGCCGCCGCACGCGGTCAGCGAAGCCGTCAGGGCCACCGCACCCAGTGCCGCGCCGAGGACACGCGTGGACTTGCTCATGGTTACTCCATTCAAGGGACGGAAAGAGAGGAAAGCTCAGCGGGCCGCCGGCGCCGGGCGCCGCAGCAGCAGCCGGTCCGCGGCCACCAGCGCGCCCTCCACCACCAGCGCCAGCAGTGCCACCAGCAGCGCTCCCGCGAAGACCTGCGCCGTGTTGTATGTGTTGAACCCGGCGGTGATGATCCGACCGAGGCCGCCCTGGCCGACCATCGCCGCGATCGTGGCCGTGGCGATGACCTGGACGGCGCCCGAGCGCAGGCCCGTCATCACCAGTCCGCGCGCGAGCGGCAGCTCCACCCGCAGGAACAGCTGGCCGCCGGACATGCCCATGCCCCGGGCGGCCTCGACCACCGAGCGGTCCACCTCCCGCATGCCCACGTACGCGTTGGTCAACAGGGGCGGGATGGCGAACAGCACCAGCGCGATGATCGTCGGCACGTTGCCCGCGCTGCGCAGCGGCGAGACCATGAACAGCGCCAGAACCGCGAAGACGGGGATCGCCCGGCCCACGTTGGAGACGTTCACCGCGAGGGCGCCGCCCTTGCCGAGGTGCCCGAGCCACAGGCCGACCGGCAGCGCCACCGCGCAGGCGACGGCCAGGGCCACGCCGCTCACGAAGACGTGCTCGCCGAGCCGGTGCCAGACACCGTTCTCCCCCGACCAGTTGGCGCCGTTCGCCAGCCAGTCCCAGGCCCCGCCCAGTACCCCCATGCCGTCAGGCCCCCTTGGTCAGAGCGTCGGCCGGCGCGTCGGCCGCGGCCGGAGCGGGCGCCGCGCCCGCGCGCCGCGTCGCCCGGGTCCACGGCGTGAGCAGCCGCTCGGTCCCGAGCAGCAGCAGGTCCGCGACCAGCGCGAGCAGCACGCACAGCACCGAGGCGGTGAGCACCTGGGCCTTGAAGGAGCTGTTCACGGCCGGGGCGATCAGGTTCCCCAGCCCGCCCTTGCCGACGATGGAGCCGACGGTGGTCAGCGCGATCGTGGAGACGGTGGCGATCCGGACCCCGGCGAGCACCGCGGGCAGCGCCAGCGGCAGTTCGACCTGCCACAGCAGCCGCCCGGGCCCGTACCCCATCCCGCGCGCGGCTTCCCGTACGTCCTCGGGGACCGCTTCCAGGCCGGCCAGCACGTTGCGGACCAGGATGGTCAGCGAATACAGCACCAGCCCGGTCACCACCAGCGCCGCCGACAGCCCGAAGAGCGGCAGGAGCAGGGAGAACATGGCGAGCGAGGGGACCGTGTAGAGCAGGGTGGTCAGGCCCAGCACGGGGGCCGCCCAGCGGCGGCCGCGGCGGGCCAGCAGCGCGAGCGGGACGGCCACGACGAGGCCGATGAGCACCGACACGGCCGTGATCCACACGTGCTGGACCGTGGCGTCGGTGAGCTCCTGGGAGCGGGAGGTGACGTACTCCCAGCAGAACCAGTCGTTCGCCACCAGGCAGTTCTGCCCGGCCATGCCCTCACCCCCCTCGCCACCACCACGTACACCCGTACGAACGGCACGGTCAGGACCGACCCTAACCCCCGGGGCCGACAATGGCCGGAACCCTTCGCACGGGGGTAATACTCCCGTCACAAATTTCGAGGCGCGGGTGAGGGAGGATGGTCGGGTGATCCGATTCGAGCACGTGACCAAGCGCTACCCCGACGGGACGACGGCCGTCGAGGACCTGTCCTTCGAGGTCGCGGAGGGTGAGCTGGTCACGCTCGTGGGCCCGTCCGGCTGCGGCAAGACGACCACGATGAAGATGGTCAACCGGCTGATCGAGCCGACCTCCGGCCGGATCCTGCTCGGCGGCGAGGACATCGCCGCCGCCGACCCGGTCGAGCTGCGCCGCCGCATCGGGTACGTCATCCAGCAGGTCGGACTGTTCCCGCACAAGACGGTGCTGGAGAACACGGCGACCGTCCCGCAGCTGATCGGCACCCCCAAGGCCAAGGCCCGCGCGCGGGCGGCAGAGCTGCTCGAACTCGTCGGGCTCGATCCGGCGGTCTACGGGGGCAGGTACCCGGAGCAGCTGTCCGGCGGGCAGCGCCAGCGCGTCGGCGTGGCCCGCGCGCTCGCGGCGGACCCGCCGGTGCTGCTGATGGACGAGCCGTTCGGCGCGGTGGACCCGGTGGTGCGCGAACGCCTCCAAAACGAGTTCCTGGCCCTCCAGAAGACGGTGCGCAAGACGATCCTGCTGGTCACGCACGACCTGGAGGAGGCGATCCGGCTCGGCGACCGCATCGCCGTCTACGGCAGCGGCACCATCGAGCAGTTCGCCCGCCCGGCGGCGGTGCTCGCCGCGCCGGCCACGGACTACGTCGCGGGCTTCGTCGGCGCGGACCGGGGGCTCAAGCGGCTCGCGGTCACCCCGGTGGGGCCGGCCGACGTGGTGCCGGCCGAGGCCGCGGCCGCCGACGGGAAAGCCCCCACCGCCGAAGTGGCGCTGGGGGCGAGTCTGCGCGAGGCGCTCGCGCTGCTGCTGCAGGAGGACTCGGGCCGGATCGCGGTCACGGATCCGGACACCGGCGCGCTGGTCGGCGTACTCACCCCCGAAGGGGTGCACCGGGCGCTGCGCCGGGCCCAGCTGCAGGAGGCGTAGGCGGCCGGCCGGGGCCTCAGGCCTGGATGCGGTCGCTCATCCACACCAGCATCGGCGCGATCTCACGGCGCCAGGTGTTGAAGTTGTGGCCGCCGCTTTCCAGGATGATCGAGGAGACCCGGTCCGGGCTCTTCACCTTCTTGATGAACTTCTTGGTGTCGGCGAGGTTCGGCTCGCCCTTCTGGCTGCTGGTGACGAGGAACGACGTACCGATCGGCTCCTTCTTCCCGATGCTCTCCAGGACGTCGGCACGCTTCTTCAGCTTCTCGTCCCCGTGGAACAGATTTCCGGTGGTCGGGTCGTCCGGGGCCTCGTAGTACGCGGAGAGACCAGCGGCGGCGCCGAAGGTCTGCGGGTAGTGCGTGGCGATCTTCAGGGCGCAGTAGCCGCCCGTGGAGTTGCCGATGAAGCCCATGTTCCGCGGCTTGTCACCGACCCGGAAGGTGCCCTGGATGGCCTTCGGCAGGTCGTGCCCGAAGAACGTCTCGGTCTGCGGGCCATCGGGTATGTCCACGCACTCGGTGTCGCGCGGCGGCGCGACGGTCGGCCGCAGCATGACCAGGATCATCGGCTTCATCTTGCCCTGCTTGGCCTGCTTGAAGGCCGTCATCGGGTAGTTCAGCCCTTTGATCAGGTTCTCCGCCGTGCCCGGGTAGCCCGTCAGCACGATGGCCGCGGGAAAGTTCTGGTGCTTGTGCTGGGGCTGGAAGTACTCCGGCGGCAGCCACACGTACCCGGGGCTCGTTATCTTCGACTTCTCCCCGGTTATGGCAACCTTCAGGATCTGTCCGCCGACCTGCGGCTTGCCGCCGCCGGGGACGTCCAGCTTCTGCTTGTCGACGACCTTGATGTCCTTGCTGCTCATCGAGTGGTCGACGACCTTGCCCATCGACGTCTCCTGACCGAACAGGTCGGCCCAGGATCCATAGAAGAGGAACGACTTGTTCGCCGCCAGACCGACGGCCGAGAAGAGCGCCAGCTGGGTCGCCAGCAGGAGTCCGATCCGGCCCGTGAAGGCACGCCAGGTGCGGCCGGAGAGCTTTGGCCAGAACCAGACCGTGGCCGCGAACAGCAGCACACCGGCGACGATGGCCAGCGCCAGAACCGTATTACTGGTGAGACCCATGAGCAGTCAGTCGTCTTTCTGATGGCAGGACGAGTTTTTCTCGGCGGAAGAGTGAACCCGCTCCCCTCCGATGTCGTCCTAAGGGACGCACCACACTCCGGAGGCTGTCGCGGCCTTCGGCCACATGATCTCTCGCGGAGCAACGGGAAGCGATGTCTAGCAGGATAGATGGCGATAAGTCCGGACAGGTTCCGAGTCGGGCGGGGCGAATCTTGCGCGGACCACGACCGGAAACCGTGCCCGGCCTGGTGGGTATGGCCGTCACGGTCGTCGGCCTCCTGGACATCGCGGCAGGGGTGTTCCCGCGATTCCGGCACAGCAGGTTCCACGCGGTCACCGAGGTGCTCCCCGGCTCCCTCGGCCCCTTCGCGGCGGCCCTCGCGCTGAGCGCGGGCGTACTGCTGCTGCTGCTCGCGCACGGCCTCAAGCGCCGCAAGCGGCGCGCCTGGCGGGCGGCCGTGGTGCTGCTGCCGGCCGGCGCCGTGGCGCAGTTCACGTACCGGCACTCGGTCATCGGCGTGGTCATCGCGGCGGCGCTCCTCGCGCTGCTGCTGCGCCACCAGGGTGAATTCAAGGCGCTGCCGGACCCGCGCAGCCGCTGGAAGGCGCTCGCGAACTTCGTACTGATGAGCGCCGGTTCGATCGGCCTCGGGCTGGTCATCGTCAACTCCCACCCGGGCAAGGTCGTCGGCAACCCCGGCGTCTACGAGCAGATCAGCCACGTCGTCTACGGGCTGTTCGGCTTCGAGGGACCCGTCGACTACGCGGGCCGGGTCTCCTGGATCGTCGGCTACTCGCTCGGCGCCCTCGGCATGCTGACCGCCCTGACCACGATCTACCTGGCGTTCCGCCCCGAGCACCCGGCCGCGCGGCTCACCGCCGACGACGAGGTCAAGCTGCGCGAGCTGCTGGCCCGGCACGGCGGCCGCGACTCGCTGGGCCACTTCGCGCTCCGCCGCGACAAGGCCGTCGTCTTCTCCCCCAGCGGCAAGGCGGCCGTCACCTACCGCGTCGTCTCCGGCGTGATGCTCGCCTCCGGCGACCCGATCGGCGACGTCGAGGCCTGGCCCGGCGCCATCGAGCGGTTCATGGAGGAGGCCAAGGCGCACTCCTGGACGCCGGCGGTCATGGGGTGCAGCGAGACCGGCGGCGAGGTGTGGACCCGCGAGACCGGGCTGGACGCCCTGGAGCTGGGTGACGAGGCGATTGTCGATGTCAAAGACTTCTCCCTCTCCGGCCGGGCCATGCGCAATGTCCGCCAGATGGTGAAGCGCATCGAGCGCAACGGCTACACCACCAAGGTCCGCCGGGTCAGCGAGCTGACCGAGGAGGAGCTGGAGCAGGTGCGCGGCGCGGCCGACGCGTGGCGCGGCACCGACACCGAGCGGGGCTTCTCGATGGCCCTGGGCCGGGTCGGCGACCCGGGCGACGGCGACTGCTTCATCGCCACCGCGCACCGGGTGGAGGAGGGCGACACCTCGCCGTTCGGCGACCTCAAGGCCGTGCTGCACTTCGTGCCGTGGGGCAAGGACGGCATGTCGCTGGAGCTGATGCGCCGCGACCGCGCCGCCGACCCCGGCATGAACGAGCTGCTGATCGTCGCCTCCCTGGAGGCCTCGCCGTCCCTGGGCATCGAGAAGGTCTCGCTCAACTTCGCGATGTTCCGCTCGGCCCTCGCGCGCGGCGAGAAGATCGGCGCCGGGCCGGTGCTGCGGATGTGGCGCAGCCTGCTGGTGTTCCTGTCGCGCTGGTTCCAGATCGAGTCGCTGTACAAGTTCAACGCGAAGTTCAAGCCCCGCTGGGAGCCGCGCTTCGTGGTGTTCCGCACGACGCGTGACCTGCCGCGCATCGGCTTCGCCGCGATGCAGGCGGAGGGCTTCGTCACCCTGGCCCTCCCCCGCCTCTTCGCGAGCCGCCGCCGCCCCAAGCCGGTCCGCACCTGCGCCCACACCCACGTGACGGCGGTCCCGACCCAGAAGGAACGCGAGATCGCCGCCGCCTAGGCCCTGGCCGGGCGGAACCTGCCGCCGGGCTCACCCCCGACCCCACGGCCCGCGCCGGGACGCGACCCGCGTCGCTCCCGCCGCGGGCCGCCCCGTGTCCGGGAGCTCTCCCCGCCCGCCGGACCCGTCCGGCCGTGCCCGGGGAGCCCGGCCCGGGGAGCCCGGCCCGGGGAGCCCGGGCCGGGGAGCCCGGGCCGGGGAGCCCGGGCCGGGGGCGCAGGCGCCCGGACTGCCTCGTTCCTCCCGGCCAGGGACGGCGGCCTACCCTTGAGTCCATGAACACGCACCGCGCGGTCGCCGACAGGGGCCGGGTCACAGGGCTGCCGGATTGGGACCGCTGCGGGGTCATGGGGGTCGTCAACGTCACCCCCGACTCCTTCTCCGACGGCGGCCGCTGGTTCGACACCACGGCGGCCGTCAAGCGCGGCCTCGACCTCGTCGCCGAGGGCGCCGACCTCGTCGACGTCGGCGGTGAGTCCACCCGCCCCGGCGCCCCCCGCGTCGACGAGGAGGAAGAGCTGCGCCGCGTCGTCCCCGTCGTGCGCGGCCTCGCCTCCGAAGGCGTCGTCGTCTCCGTCGACACCATGCGCGCATCCGTCGCCGCGCAGGCCGTCGCCGCCGGCGCGGCCCTGGTCAACGACGTCAGCGGCGGCCTCGCCGACCCCGGCATGATCCCGGCCGTCGCCGCCGCCGAGGTGCCGTTCGTGGTCATGCACTGGCGCGGCTTCAGCGAGAACATGAACAGCCTCGCCGTCTACGACGACGTGCTCGCCGAGGTCACCGCCGAGCTCCGCACCCGCATCGACACCGTCGTCTCCGGCGGCATCGCCCCCGAGCGGCTCCTCGTCGACCCCGGCCTCGGCTTCGCCAAGATGGCCGAGCACGACCTGGCCCTCGTCGCCCACCTCCCCGAGCTCCGCGCCCTCGGCTTCCCGCTGCTGGTCGCCGCCTCCCGCAAGCGGTTCCTCGGCCGCGTCCTGGCCGGCGCCGCCGCGGGCGCCGCCGTGCCGCCCGCCCGCGAGCGCGACGCGGCCACCGCCGCCGTCTCCGCCATCGCCGCCCACCAGGGTGCCTGGGCCGTACGGGTCCACGAGGTACGGGCCACCGCCGACGCGGTTCGGGTGGCCCGCGCCGTGGAAGGGGCTCTGTGATCCGGACACCCGTCCGGACCGCGACCCGCGGCAGCACCCGTACGGGCAGGAAAGGGGCACGGTGAGCCGTACCGACATCGAAGCCGTCGAAGAGGCCAACACGGCCTTCTACGAGGCGATGGAGCGGGGGGACTTCGACGCTCTGTCGGCGCTCTGGCTCGAAGACGAGATCTCCTGCGTGCACCCGGGCTGGCCGGTGCTCTCCGGCCGCGGCGAGGTGCTGCGCTCCTACGCGCTGATCATGTCCCACACGGAGTACATCCAGTTCTTCCTCACCGACACCAAAGTGGCCGTCATAGGTGACACCGCACTGGTCACGTGTACGGAGAACATCCTCAGCGGCGGGCCCGCCCAGGACGGCGGCGAGCTCGGCCCGCTCGTCGGCCAGCTGGTCGTCGCCACGAATGTGTTCCGTCGCACATCCGGAGGCTGGCTGCTCTGGTCCCACCACGGTTCACCGGTCCTTACGGACTCCGAAGATGAGGACGAAGAGGACACGGACTGACCCCTCGGGCGGGGCAGGGGGTTTGCCGCAGGTAAATTCGAAGGTGGACGACGCCGACCGCACTCGGCGTAGGCCCATGGCCCCGGGGAGTCCCGGGACCGGAAGAACCTACGAAACAGGAGTGATTCGCGTGGATCGTGTCGCGCTGCGCGGCCTCAAGGCTCGCGGGCACCACGGCGTCTTCCCCCGGGAACGCGAGGAAGGCCAGACCTTCATCGTCGACCTGGTGCTGCACCTCGACACCCGCCCGGCCGCGGCCGGCGACGACCTGGCCAAGACCGTCCACTACGGCGTCGTGGCCGAGGAAGTCGTCGACGTGGTCCAGGGCGAGCCCGTGGACCTCATCGAGACCCTCGCCGAGCGGATCGCCCAGCAGTGCCTCAAGCACGACGCCGTGGCGCAGGTGGAGGTCGTCGTCCACAAACCGGACGCGCCCATCACCGTCCCCTTCGACGACGTGACCATCACGATCACCCGGAGCCGCGCGTGAACAACGGACTGAACGCCCAGAGCGACCCCACCGTCCAGCCGGTACCGGCGTCCGTCGTCGAGACGGTCGACGCGGCGGACGTCACCCTGTCCAACCCCAAGTGGGCCGTGATCGCGCTCGGCTCGAACCTCGGCAACCGGCTGGAGACCCTCCAGGGCGCCATCGACGCCCTCGGCGACACGCCGGGCCTGCGGGTCAAGGCCGTCTCCCCCGTCTACGAGACCGAGCCCTGGGGCGTCGCGCCCGGCTCGCAGCCCTCGTACCTCAACGCGGTCGTCGCGCTGAAGACGACCCTGCCGCCGTCCTCGCTGCTGGAACGCGGCCACGCCATCGAGGAGGCGTTCGACCGCGTCCGCGACGAGCGCTGGGGCCCGCGCACCATCGACGTCGACATCGTCACGTACGCCGAGGTCGTCTCCGACGACCCCGTCCTCACCCTCCCGCACCCGCGGGCCCACCAGCGGGCCTTCGTCCTGGCCCCGTGGCACGACATCGACCCCGAGGCCCAGATCCCCGGCCGCGGCCCGGTCGCCGCGCTGCTGGCCGAAGTCGGCCTGACCGGAGTGACCGCGCGCCCCGACCTGGAACTCCACCTCCCCGAGTAGTCGTTAGCCTGTTCACTGCTGACGAATCGGCTCAGAAAGCGGGGAACGGGCACGTGAAGCAACTGAGGCCGGCGGTCCTGGCGGGCATCTTCGTGGTCGCCGGGGTGCTCTCGTGGGCCGGCGCCCGCCTGTGGAACGCCTACGGCACGCTGCCGGGCGTCCCGCTGGCCGCGCCGATCGTCCTGGCCGTCATCGCGGTGGTGCTGTTCGCCACGGCGCTGTCGCTGCGCACCCGCCTCAAGGCCCAGCGCGAGCGGCGCCCGGGCGCCAAGGGCGTCGAGCCGCTGATGGCGGCCCGCGCGGTGGTCTTCGGCCAGGCCAGCGCGCTCGTCGCGGCGCTCGTGGCGGGCATGTACGGCGGCGTGGGCGTCTTCCTGTTCACCGAGGCCCTGGACGTCCCGGCGCGCCGCGACCAGACCTGGTACGCGGGCGCCTCGGTGGTCGCGGGCGCGGCCGTCATCGCCGCCGCCCTCTTCCTGGAGCACGTCCTGAAGCTCCCCGAGGACGACGACGACCCCACCGCGGACTCCCCGGCCCGCGCCTGACTCACCCGGCCGGGGCCGGGGCGGGCTTCTTGGCGGTGATCTCGCCGACGGGGATGCAGTTGTCGTTGGTCGCGGACCCCATCCGCCACTCACAGAACCTGGCCTTGGACAGGTCCGCGCCCTCCGGAACGAGCTGCCAGGCCCGGATCCAGTACGGCGTGTCCGCCTCCAGGGTTCCGCCGAACTTGCTGTCCACTCCCGGGCCGAACTCGTCCGTCTCCATGTCGGCGCGGGTGTAGTAGTTCGTGGCGCCGTCCACGTAGGCGCAGGTCACCTTGGAATTCTTCTGCCGAGCCGCCTCGCAGCCGTCGAATTCCACGACCCAGTGACCGGACGGCTTCGGGGCCTTGAGCTGCCGGCCCGGCTCGCCGGTGACCCGCAGCACGAGCTGGATGTACGTCAGCCCGCTCGGCGCCGGCTCCTCGGGGGTGTTGGGGCTGATCTCGGCACCGACGATCCGCACGGAGTGCCGGTACTCCGCGCGCTTCGCCTCCAGCACCGGCCCCCGCCCCGCGAGCCGGTCCGCGCCACCGGCCGAGGGCGCGGCGGACGGCGCGGCGGAGGCGGATGCGGAGGCGGCCCCGGACGCCGCCGTAGACGCCGCGGGCGCGGCGGGCGCTGCCGGCGCCGCGGAGCCGGCCTTCCCGCCCTCCGCAGACCCCCCGCAGCCGACGAGAACACCGCCACAGGCGAGCGCGAGCCCACCCCGTATCCACTGGGCCGAAACCGTACGAGCGCGCACCACTGACCGACTCCCCCGTAGCGGAGCCACCCACCCCGGACGGCCCCTGACGATCTTCAGCAGCACACTCTAGAGGGCTCTGGCCGGGTGATCAGAACGAGTGGCGGGGCCCCAGCCACTCCCAGAGCCGCAGCGGCCCCGGCCCGCGGTCCTCTCAGAGGGACGCCCCCGCGACCGTCAGCGGGCCATGATCAGGCTCATGGCCTCGTTGCGCGTCGCGGGGTCGCGGAGCTGGCCGCGGACCGCCGAGGTGATGGTCTTCGCGCCCGGCTTGCGGACGCCGCGCATGGTCATGCACATGTGCTCGCACTCGATGACCACGATGACCCCGCGCGGGTCCAGTATCTCCATGAGGGAGTCGGCTATCTGCGTGGTCAGCCGCTCCTGCACCTGCGGGCGGCGGGCGAACACGTCCACGAGGCGGGCCAGCTTCGACAGCCCGGTGATCTTGCCGTCGGTGGACGGGATGTAGCCGACGTGGGCCACACCGTGGAACGGCACCAGGTGGTGCTCGCAGTTCGACATGACCTCGATGTCCTTGACCAGGACCATCTCGTCGTGACCCAGGTCGAAGGTGGTCGTCAGGACTTCCTCGGGCCGCTGGTACAGGCCGGCGAATATCTCCTTGTACGCCCGCGCCACACGCGCCGGGGTCTCCAGGAGGCCCTCGCGGTCCGGGTCCTCGCCGACCGCGATCAGGAGCTCTCGGACGGCCGCCTCGGCGCGCTTCTCGTCGAACTCGCCGATCGTGCCCTCGCCACCGGTCAGGGTCACTGGGTCGGTCATCTCATCCTCGTTCCTGTGTGCCTGTGCACTCGCGCTCGCGGGCACGTGAAAGTGCCGCGCCCCCCAGGCTAGAACCTGGGGGGCGCGGCATCCATTCCGGAGGGGTCGACCGCCGATTACTCGGGGCGATCCTCAGGGGAGGGCTCCGGGGCCTTCTCCACCGACACGACCGGCGAGCTCGCCGCCGAGGTGCCGTTCGCCGAGTTCGTCAGCTGGAGCTCCTTGGGAGAGAGCACCGGCGGACGGGTCGACGGGGTGCGGCGGGAGGAGCCGGTCCACGCGGGGCGGGCCGGACGCTTCACGATCGTCGAGAAGATCTCGGCGATCTGCTCCTTGTTCAGCGTCTCCTTCTCCAGCAGCGCGAGGACGAGGTTGTCGAGGACGTCGCGGTTCTCGACCAGGATCTCCCAGGCCTCGTTGTGCGCGGTCTCGATGAGCTTCTTGACCTCTTCGTCGACCAGCGCCGCGACCTCTTCCGAATAGTCCCGCGGGTGCGACATCTCGCGGCCCAGGAACGGCTCGGTGTTGTCGCCGCCGAACTTGATCGCACCGAGACGCTCGGTCATGCCGTACTGCGTGACCATGGCCCGCGCCGTGGCGGTGGCCTTCTCGATGTCGTTCGCCGCGCCCGTGGTCGGGTCGTGGAAGACCAGCTCCTCGGCCGCGCGCCCGCCCAGCATGTACGCGAGCTGGTCGAGCATCTCGTTGCGCGTGGTCGAGTACTTGTCCTCGTCGGGCAGGACCATGGTGTAGCCCAGGGCCCGGCCGCGGGACAGGATCGTGATCTTGTGGACCGGGTCGGAGTTCGGGGAGGCCGCCGCGACCAGGGCGTGACCGCCCTCGTGGTACGCGGTGATCTTCTTTTCCCGGTCCGACATGATCCGGGTCCGCTTCTGCGGGCCCGCCACGACGCGGTCGATCGCCTCGTCCAGCATGTGGTTGTCGATCAGCTTCCGGTCCGAGCGGGCCGTGAGCAGCGCGGCCTCGTTCAGGACGTTGGACAGATCGGCACCCGTGAAGCCGGGGGTGCGGCGGGCGACGGCCGAGAGGTCGACGTCCGGAGCGACCGGCTTGCCCTTCTGGTGGACCTTGAGGATCTCCAGACGGCCCTGCATGTCGGGCCGGTCGACCGCGATCTGCCGGTCGAAGCGGCCCGGGCGCAGCAGCGCCGGGTCGAGGATGTCGGGACGGTTCGTCGCGGCGATCAGGATGACGCCGCCCTTGACGTCGAAGCCGTCCATCTCGACGAGCAGCTGGTTGAGGGTCTGCTCGCGCTCGTCGTGACCGCCGCCGAGGCCCGCACCGCGGTGCCGGCCGACGGCGTCGATCTCGTCGACGAAGACGATCGCCGGCGCGTTGGCCTTGGCCTGCTCGAACAGGTCGCGGACACGCGAGGCACCGACACCGACGAACATCTCGACGAAGTCGGAACCGGAGATCGAGTAGAAGGGCACACCGGCCTCGCCCGCGACGGCACGCGCGAGCAGGGTCTTGCCGGTGCCGGGCGGGCCGTACAGCAGCACGCCCTTGGGGATCTTGGCGCCGACGGCCTGGAACTTCGCCGGCTCCTGGAGGAACTCCTTGATCTCGTGGAGTTCCTCGACGGCCTCGTCCGCGCCCGCGACATCGGCGAACGTCGTCTTCGGGGTGTCCTTGGTGATGAGCTTGGCCTTGGACTTCCCGAAGTTCATGACCCGGGAGCCGCCGCCCTGCATCTGGTTCATCAGGAACAGGAAGACCACGACGATGAGGACGAAGGGCAGGAGCGAGAGCAGCACGCTCAGGAACGGGCTCGTCTTGTCCGGCGAGACGGTGTACCCGTCCGGGATCTGACCCGCTTCGTACTTGGTCTGGAGGTTCTGGGCGAGCTGAACGCCCTGGTCCCCGATGTAGTTGGCCTGGAACTTGGTGCCGTCGTTGTCGCCGAGCTTCTGGCCCTTCTTCAGCTCGATCTTGATCATCTGGCTGTCACCGGTGGTCAGCTTGGCGCTGTCCACCTGGCCACTGTTGATCGCCTTGATGACCTCGCTGGTCTCCACCGACTTGTAGCCGCCGCCGGAGCCGACGACGTTCATCAACACGACCACGGCGAGGACGGCCAGCACGATCCACATGACCGGCCCACGGAAGTATCGCTTCACGTCCATCCATACGGGGCGCTGAGCACCCCGTCCCTCCTGCCCGTAGGTAAATGCTGCTGTGAGTAAAGACTGTTCTTCGGAATGTACCCCTGAATTGTCACCCGCGGCCTCGTGGGACGGCTGACAAACCCGCCTTCGCATGCTCCAACGGCGGGCGACGCCCTCAGGTTCCCGTCGGGGACCCGAGGGCGCGGGTGCGTGTCAGCCGCCGTAGACGTGCGGCGCGAGCGTGCCGACGAACGGCAGGTTGCGGTACTTCTCCGCGTAGTCGAGGCCGTAGCCCACGACGAACTCGTTGGGGATGTCGAAGCCGACCCACTTCACGTCGATCGCGACCTTCGCGGCGTCGGGCTTGCGCAGCAGCGTGACGACCTCCAGGGAGGCCGGCTGGCGGGAGCCCAGGTTCGACAGCAGCCAGGACAGCGTCAGACCGGAGTCGATGATGTCCTCGACGATCAGGACGTGCTTGTCCTTGATGTCGGTGTCCAGGTCCTTGAGGATCCGGACCACACCCGAGGACTGGGTCCCGGCGCCGTACGAGGACACCGCCATCCAGTCCATGGTGAGGGGGGTGGACAAGGCACGCGCCAGGTCCGCCATCACCATCACCGCGCCCTTGAGCACACCGACGATGAGCAGGTCCTTGCCCGCGTACTCCGCGTCGATCTTCGCGGCCAGCTCGGCCAGCTTCGCGTCGATCTCTTCCTTGGTGATGAGCACCGACTGGAGGTCGTCGCCCATGTCCTTCTCGTCCACCCGCATCACTTTCGTCGACGGCCGGGGCTCCGGGGGTGCCCCGGAGGACTCAGCCGTGGTTCAGCACCAATCAGCCCTGCCGGATGACAAGTCTGCCACCCTGCCGCTGGGCCTCCACCCGGCCGGGCAGGTTGATGGCGCCCTGACCCCGCCATCCGGTGATGAGGCGGTCGACTTCCTCGATGTGGCGGGCGAAGAGGGAGCCCGCCGGGGAACCGGCCGCGACCACGGCGCGGCGCAGCACGCGGCGGCGGACGGCGGGGGGCAGGGCGTACAGCTTGGCGCACTCCAGCCGGCCGTCGGCGTCCCGTACGCCGGTCTCCGCCTCGGCGGCCCAGGAGTCCAGGGCGTCGGCGTCGTCGCGGGAGAGCTGGGCGGTACGGGCGAGCGCCTCGACGACTCCCTTGCCGAGTGCCTTCTCGAGGGCGGGCAGTCCCTCGTGGCGCAGCCGGGAGCGGGTGTAGGCGGGGTCGGCGTTGTGCGGGTCGTCCCAGACGGGGAGGGACTGGACCATGCAGGCCTTGCGGGCGGTCTGCCGGTCGACCTGGAGGAAGGGGCGCCGGTAGCGGTTCGTACGGCCGGGCCCGCCGGAGACCTCGGCCATGCCGGAGAGGGAGCGGATGCCGGAACCGCGGGCGAGGCCGAGCAGGACGGTTTCGGCTTGATCGTCCCGGGTGTGGCCGAGCAGCACGGCGCAGGCCCCGAGCCGGTCGGCGGCCTCGTCGAGGGCGCCGTAGCGGGCGTCGCGGGCGGCGGCCTCGGGGCCCCCGTCGCGGCCGACGCGCACGGCGACGGACTCCACCGGGTCGAGGCGGAGCGCGGTCATGCGGGTGACGACCTCGGCGGCGCGCAGGTCCGAGCCGGGCTGGAGGCCGTGGTCGACGGTGATGCCACCGGCCCGGATGCCGAGCTTGGGGGCTTCGAAGGCGAGGGCGGAGGCGAGCGCCATGGAGTCGGCGCCGCCGGAGCAGGCGACGAGCACGAGCGGCGGGGCGCCGCCGGGGGTGCCGACGGGGTCGCGGCCGTCGGCGGGACGGTCGGTGAGGTCGGTCAGGACGTCGTGGAGTACGCGGCGGACCGCCAGGCGTATCGCCGCGACCGCAGGATGGGGACCCATGTCCGGTGCCCTTCGGTGAAGTTCGGATGCCTCGGATGCCTCGGAGGCTTCGGGGTGTGGTGCGTGCCGGGAGTTGTCACTCAGAGTGCGTCGATGGTGACAGAGCCGAGCCGTTCCCCGAGCATCGCACGCCCTTCCACGCCCCACGGTCCCTCGGAAGGGTGACGCTTCTTCCCCCAGTGAGACACGTTTACGCGTCCCGAGTCACTCTCGGTCGCCTTACTTGTCGTTTTCGCCTCGGGCGCGCGCCGTCACTTCCCGTACACGCCGTCACTTCCCGTGCACGCGGGCCACCCAGTCCGCCGGCTTGGCGATCTCCGCCTTCGTCGGCAGGGTGTTCGGGGAGGTCCACACCCGGTTGAAGCCGTCCATCCCGACCTCGGTGACGACGGCCCGCACGAACCGCTCCCCGTCCCGGTACTGCCGCAGCTTCGCGTCCAGCCCGAGCAGCTTGCGCAGCGCGGCGTCCAGCCGGCCCGCGCCGCTCGCCCGGCGCTGCTGGAACTTCTCGCGGATCTCGGCGACCGAGGGCACCACGCCGGGCCCGACCCCGTCCATCACGTAGTCGGCGTGCCCCTCCAGCAGGGACATGACGGCGGTGAGCCGCCCCAGCACCTCGCGCTGCTCGGGCGTCTGCACGAGCTCCACCAGCGAGCGCCCGTCGTCACCCTGCTCGTCGGCGGGCCGGGCGCCCGCGAAGGACTGGGCGGCCTCGCGCAGCCGCTCCAGTACGTTCATCGGGTCCATCTCGGTGGCGCCGAGGAACGTCTGGATCTCGCCCTCCAGGTGGTCCCGCAGCCAGGGCACGGCCGTGAACTGAGTACGGTGCGTCTCCTCGTGCAGGCACACCCACAGCCGGAAGTCGTGCGGGTTCACCCCCAGCTCCCGCTCCACGTGCACGATGTTCGGGGCGACGAGGAGCAGTCGCCCGCCGGTGGCCGAGCCCGGCAGGTCGAGCGCCGCCGGCGCGAAGGTCTCGTACTGGCCGAGCACCCGGGAGGCCAGGAAGCTGAGCAGCATGCCCAGCTCGACGCCGGTGACCTTGCCGCCGACCGCGCCGAGCACGGCGCCGCCGGGGGGATTGCCGCGGCGGTCCTGCATCTTGCCGAGCAGGGGGCCGAGGAGCTCCCGGAAGCCGGCCACGTTGGCCTTGACCCAGCCGGCCCGGTCGACGACCAGGACGGGCGTGTCCTGCACCGCCGCGTTCTCGGGCACCATCCGCGTGTACTCGCGCACGTGCCGTTCAGAGGTCTTGGCGTGCCTGCGCAGCTCCGCCACCACGGCCCGGGCCTCGTCGCGGCTGACCTCCGGACCCGGCCGCACCAGCCGGGTCGCCGTCGCCACCGCGAGGTTCCAGTCGACCATCTCCGCACCACCGATGCTCGTCATGCGTCAACCGTACGTGGACCGGCGCCGCGGCGGACCCCCTCAGCGCGTGCTCGCGACGGTGGCCGCCAGCTTGTCGAGCGCCCTCTCGGCGCCTTCGGGGCCCGGGGTGTCGGCCGTGAGGAACGCGAAGGCGAGGAGCCGGCCGGAGGGGTCGACGACGGTGCCCGCGAGGGAGTTCACGCCCGAGAGGGTGCCGGTCTTGGCCCGGATCAGCCCGGCGGCCGGGGAGTCGCCGCCGCCCCGGCCCCGCAGGGTGCCGCTGAACCCGGCGACGGGCAGTCCGGTGAGGACGGGCCGCAGTTCGGGCCGCTGCGGGTCGGCGGCCTTCGCCAGGAGCGCGGTCAGCAGGCCCGCGCTGACCTTGTCGGCGCGGTCCAGGCCGCTGCCGTCGGCGAAGCGGGAGCCGGTGGTGTCGATGCCCAGCGCGGCGAGCCGCGCGGCGACGGCCTTCTCGCCGCCCTCGAAGCTGCCGGGCTGCCCGGAGGCGAGGGCGGTCTGGCGGGCGAGGGCCTCGGCGATGTCGTTGTCGCTGTTGGTCAGCATCCGCTCGACGAGGCCGCCGAGCGGCGTGGACAGGGTGGTGGCCAGCGGCTCGGCGTCCGCGGCGGCCTTGGCTTTGGCGGGTGCGGCGGTGACCTTGATGCCGCGTTCCTTGAGCAGCTCGGCGAAGGCCCGGGCGGTCTCTCCGGAGGGGTCCGGGAACCGTGCGACGGGGCCCGAGAGCGAGTCGTTGGTCCGGGCCTCGTCGGCCGTCAGCGCGGTCAGCAGCGCGATGTTGGGGTTGAGGCCGATCGGGTGGCGGGCGGGGCCGGAGTAGAGCGAGTCGTCGTAGCCGAGGCTCACGCTGTCGGTGCCGGCCGCCTTGAGGGCCTGGGCGGTGTCGGCGGCCAGGGCGACGAGGCTGCCCCCGGAGCCGGCCGGCGGCTTCTTCCTCGCCGTGAGGGACGGGTCGCCGCCGCCGACCAGGATGATCTGCCCGGGCCCGGCGCCGGGGGTCACGGTGGTGCGGAAGCGGTGCTCGGGGCCGAGCGCGGCCAGGGCCGCCGTCGCGGTGGCGATCTTGGTGGTGGAGGCGGGGGTCATCGCCTCGCGCGGCTTGGCCTCGTACAGCACCTGCCCGGTCGCGGTGTCGACGACCGAGGCGGCACGGACCGCTCCGAGCGCGGGATCGGCGAGCAGCGGCCGCAGCGCCTCGGCGAGGGCGTCGGAGCCGGAGCCGGACTGCCGGCCCGCCTGCTTTCCGGCCCGGCGGGCCGCGGGGAGGCCGGAAAGCACCGCCGGGGCGCTGGGCGCGGCCTCCGGGAGCGGCTCGGAGCCGTGATCTGCGCCACCCGTCCGGCTCCAGGAGGCGGCCTTGTCCCGCTCGGCCTTACGCTGGCCGGAGTCCCAGGGACCTGCGGCGGAGACCGTCGCGGCCGACAGGACGAGGCCGGCGACGGCCGATGCCGCGATGAGCTGCCACGTCTTGACCAAGGGCACCTCGGACCAGCCCCTTTCGCGATCACGGATATGCGTGAGGGACACTTAACCATTGCGTCTTGCCGCGAGCATGGCACCCCACCCGGCAGGGCTGGGACGGACGCGCACGCATCTGTATCAATGCAGTCCCGAAGCATGGAGGAGCAGGACGTGGAGTTCGACGTCACCATCGAGATCCCCAAGGGTTCGCGGAACAAGTACGAGGTGGACCACGAGACCGGCCGGATCCGTCTGGACCGTCGCCTCTTCACCTCCACCAGCTACCCGGCGGACTACGGCTTCGTCGAGAACACCCTCGGCGAGGACGGCGACCCGCTGGACGCGCTGGTCATCCTGGACGAGCCGACCTTCCCCGGCTGCCTCATCAAGTGCCGCGCGATCGGCATGTTCCGCATGACGGACGAGGCGGGCGGCGACGACAAGCTGCTGTGCGTGCCGGCCTCGGACCCGCGTGTCGAGCACCTGCGCGACATCCACCACGTGTCGGAGTTCGACCGCCTGGAGATCCAGCACTTCTTCGAGGTCTACAAGGACCTGGAGCCGGGCAAGTCGGTCGAGGGCGCCAACTGGGTGGGCCGCACCGAGGCCGAGGCCGAGATCGAGGCCTCGTACAAGCGCCTGGAGGCGCAGGGCGGCCACCACTGAGCCGGCCGCTCGGCAACGGGTGAGCGGGACCTCCCGCTGCCCCCGTGACACCGCGGGCGGTGCTCCCTCATGGAGGGGGCGCCGCCCGTCGTCGTGTCCCGGTGCGGGTCCGCCGTCCGGCGTCGTTTCGCCGGGGAGGAAACGGATCCGCATACTGATACCCGGGCTGGCCAGGACTGGAGGACGCGTGGCGGAGGGCGAGGGATCCGGGGGCGTCGAGGACCGGAAGCCGAAATCCGACGAGGCGCACAGTGCCTTCACCTCCCCGGCCGGGATCGAGGCGGAGGGGGTCGAAGAGGACCAGCCGACCTCCGAGTTCTCCGTGCCCGACGGGCTCGCCGCGCAGCCGCCCGAGCCGGAGGGGTCGGCGTTCGCGCCGCCCGCCACCTACAGCGCCCAGTACTCCCCGGCCGCCTACACCCCCGCCCACGGCTTCCCGGTGTCCCGCATGACGGAGTCCCCCTGGCAGGACCGCATGCGCACCATGCTCCGCATGCCGGTCGACGTCCGCCCCGTCCCCGAGCCCGCGCAGCGGCTCAGCGAGAGCGGGCCCGCCGTGGGCCGCGTACTCGACCTCACCCTCCGCATCGGCGAGCTGCTGCTCGCGGGAGGCGAGGGCGCCGAGGACGTCGAGGCCGCCATGTTCGCGGTGGCGCGCAGCTACGGGCTGGACCGTTGCGAGCCCACCGTCACGTTCACGCTGCTGTCCATCACGCACCAGCCGTCCTTGGTGGACGACCCCGTCTCGGCGAACCGGACGGTGCGCCGCCGGGGCACCGACTACACCCGGCTCTCGGCCGTGTTCCGGCTCGTGGACGACATCAGCCACCCCGGGATCGACATCTCCCTCGAAGAGGCGTACCGCCGCCTCGCCGAGATCCGCCGCAACCGGCACCCGTACCCCGGCTGGATGCTGACCACCGCCGCCGGACTGCTCGCCGGGGCCGCGTCGACGCTGGTCGGCGGTGGCGTGGTCGTCTTCTTCGCGGCCGCGATCGGGGCGGTCCTCGGCGACCGGCTCGCCTGGCTGTGCGCCGGCCGCGGGCTTCCGGAGTTCTACCAGTTCGTCGCCGCCGCGATGCCGCCCGCGTGCCTCGGGGTGGCTCTGAAGCTGGCCGAGATCGACGTCCGGGCCTCGGCCGTGATCACGGGCGGGCTGTTCGCCCTGCTGCCCGGGCGGGCCCTGGTCGCGGCCGTCCAGGACGGCCTGACCGGCTTCTACATCACCGCATCCGCCCGCCTGCTGGAGGTCATGTACCTCTTCATCGGCATCATCATGGGCGTGCTGGTCGTGCTCTACCTCGGCCTCCAGCTGGGCGCCACGCTCAATCCGGAGGAGGCCCTCCTGATCACGGAGCGGCCGCTGATCCAGATCGCGGCGTCGATGGTGCTGGTGTTCACCTTCGCGATCCTGCTCCAGCAGGAACGTTCCACCGTGTGGATCGTGACCCTGAACGGCGCGGTCGCCTGGGTGACGTACGGGGCCCTGCACTACGCGGGCGGGATCGCCCCGGTCGCCTCCACCGCCATCGCCGCCGGGCTGGTCGGCCTGTTCGGGCAGCTCTTCTCGCGCTACCGGTTCGCCTCCGCGCTCCCGTACGTGACCGCCGCGATCGGCCCGCTGCTGCCCGGCTCGGCGACGTACTACGGGCTGCTGCTGATCGCCGAGGACAAGCTCAACGAGGGCCTGGGCTCGCTGACGAACGCCGCCGCCATCGCCCTGGCCATCGCGATCGGGGTCAACCTCGGGTCGGAGGCCTCGCGCCTGTTCATGCGCATCCCGGGGGCGGCGAGCGCCGCCAAGCGCCGCGCGGCGAAGCGGACCCGCGGCTTCTGAGCTGCTCCGAACAGCTCTGCGCAGCTCTGCACGGCCCCGGCCGGGAACACGTACGCCCCGGAGACTCTGGCGGGTCTCCGGGGCGTACGGACGAGAAGTACGGGCAGCGCGTCAGCGCTTCGCGTGGCGGCCGCGCTGGCCCTGGCCCTGCGGCTCCGCGGGGCCGCCGGCCGGCGCCGCCGCGGCGGCCGCCTTGCCCTCCTTGCGGGCCTTCATCACCTCGAAGATCACCGGGATCAGGGAGATGAGGACGATCAGGACGAGGATCGCCTCGATGTTGTTCTTGATCAGGTCGATCTGGCCGAGCCAGTAGCCCGCGATCGTGATGCCCGCGCCCCAGCCGATGCCACCGATGACGTTGTACGTCAGGAAGGTGCGGTACTTCATCGACCCGGCGCCCGCGACCATCGGCGCGAAGGTGCGGATGATCGGGACGAAACGGGCGAGCACGATGGCCTTCGGGCCGTGCTTGTCCATGAACTCGTGCGCCTTGTCCAGGTTCTCCCGCTTGAAGACCTTGGACTTCGGGCGGTTGAAGAGCTTCGGGCCGAAGAACTTGCCGATCATGTAGCCGACCTGGTCACCGATGATCGCGGCGGCCACGATCAGGGTGCAGACCAGCCACAGCGGCTGCTTGATGTACTCGCCGTTCGCGACCAGCAGGCCCGCCGTGAACAGCAGGGAGTCGCCGGGCAGGAACGCGAACAGTCCCGATTCGGCGAAGACGATGACCAGGATGCCGATCAGGCCGAAGTGCGAGATCAGATAGTCCGGGGACAGCCACTCAGGGCCGAGCGCAAGCGTGTACACGAGTTCCGGGCTCTCCTGGATCGGGGGGTCTGCGGGGTTCTGCGGACATGTGCGGGTGTCTGCGGACAGGCAGGCGGACAAGACGGTGGTCTCAATTATCAACGCACACGGCCCCCACCGGGTTCCAGGTACCCGAGGGGGCCGTCACAAGACGATGTCGCGAAGATCCGGCTACACGCCGCGGACCGCGTTGGCGAGGATCGCGTCCCGCACGAAGACCGCCAGACCGGGCCGGACGGCGTCGTAGAAGGCCGTGAACCGCTCGTCCGCGACGTACATCTCACCCAGGCAGACGTGCATCTCGTACGGGCAGTCGTAGTGGTTGCGGCTCAGCCAGCCGCGGTGCTCCTCGGCGAGGTCCATGGCCTCGGCGGAGTCCGCCGCCGCGCCCGACGCCATCAGGTCGCCGAGCCGTCGGTTGAGGTCCTCCATCTCCGCCTGGATCCGCTTCCAGTCGTCCTTCGTGTACGTGGCCGCCCGCCGGGCGGACTCCTTGTACGCGTCGGTGCCGCCCCAGCGCTGCTCCGCCTCCTCGGCGTACTGGTCGGGGTCGTGGTCCCCGAAGACCTCGAACTTCTCCTCGGGCGTGAGGTTGATGCCCATTCGGTGTGCCTCCATGGCGTTCTCAACGGCCTCGGCCATCCGCTGGAGCCGGGCGATCCGGTCGGACAGGAGGGCGTGCTGCCGGCGCAGGTGCTCCCTCGGGTCCGAGTCCGGGTCGTTCAGCAGGACCGCGACCTCGTCGAGCGGGAAGCCGAGCTCCCGGTAGAACAGGATGCGCTGCAGCCGGTCGAGATCGGCGTCGTCGTAACGCCGGTGTCCCGCGTGGCTGCGGCCGCTCGGGGAGAGCAGCCCGATCTCGTCGTAGTGGTGCAGGGTGCGCACCGTGACTCCGGCGAACGTGGCGACCTGGCCCACGGAGTAGCTCATTTCGTCCCGCTCCTCTGGTTGGGTACGCCCCTCACCGTGGTCCCTCACGTGGCGTGAGGTGCAAGTCCCGGTCCGGGTTCCGCCGCGAACGGGTCGCCGCCCTCGCCCGCGAAGCGGTACGCGCCGCCTTCGATACGGGCGATCAGGCCCCGGGTCCAGTCGGCCTCGGCGTCCGCCGAGTGGACCCAGCGGTGCGTGATCTCCCCGATGTGGCCCGGCGCACGGGGGGCGCCGTGCGGAGCGGAGTACTCCGTCACGGCCGCGCGCCACGCGCCGAGCCGGGCCAGCCGCTCCCGCAGCAGCCCCAGCACCTCCGCGCGGGGCAGGTCCACCATGAACCCGAGCGCCGCCGAGAGCACGTCCGTCTTCTGGTCGTACGCGGCCAGCGCCTCCCGCAGCAGCCGGAAGAACTCCTCGCGCCCGGCGGCCGTCACCTCGTACTCGGTGCGCGGCGGCCCGCCCGCCGCGCTCGGCGCCACCTCGTGCGCGAGCAGGACGCCTTGCTTCGCCATCTGCTTGAGCGCGTGGTAGATCGAGCCGGGCTGGAGGTTCGACCACTCGTGGGCGCCCCAGTACTCCAGGTCGGCCCGCACCTGGTAGCCGTGCGCCCGCCCGTGCTGCCGGACCGCCCCGAGGACGAGAAGCCGCGTCGCTGACATGGAGCCAGGCTATCCAGCCCCGTCGAAGGGCCCCTACGCCGTCTCGGCGGCCTGCGCCACCAGCTCGAAGGCGGTCTTGCCGTCGAGGGACTCCCGGACGATGTCCGCGTGGCCCGCGTGCCGGGCGAACTCCTCCACCAGGTGCAGCAGCATCCAGCGCATCGAGACCTTGCCGTCCTTCGGGAACCACGGCGCGGGCGGCAGCGGGAAGCTCTCGTCCAGGCTGGGCAGGCCGGCGACGAACTCGGCGGTCTGCGCCGCCACGTCGTCCCAGAACGCGAGGATCTGCGGGACCGTCTCCTCGCCGACGAGGCGGAAGCTGTCGCCCCAGGTCTCCTCCGTGCGCTGGAGCTCGTTCGGCCGCTGCTGCGCCAGCCGCAGCCAGTTGAGCTCGCACTCCGCGACGTGCTTCAGCAGCCCCGACAGGGACAGCTCGCTCGCGCTCGGGCGGCTCGCGGCCTGCTCCTCGCTCAGGCCGAGCACCGAGCGGCGCAGCCCGCCGCGCTGGGCCTCCACGAAGGACAGGAGCGCGCCGCGCTCGTCGCCGTAGGACTCGGAGGGAACGTGAGTGACCATGCTGACCAACCGCCTTCGCGTGGGTGTCTCGTGCTGACAAGAACCACGCTACGGAGGGTTGCGGTCAGTTCCTGTCCTCTATTGGGCGCGACCCTCCGCCTTTCGACGGAACCCCCCGCGCACCACCGCTAGAACGGGAAGTGGCTGCGCCCGTGCTGGACCGAGATCCACTTCTGGGTGGTGAAGGCCTCCACCGTGGCGTCGCCGTTCAGCCGGCCCAGCCCCGAGGCCTTCTCCCCGCCGAACGCCGCCAGCGGCTCGTCCCCGATGGTGGAGTCGTTGACGTGGATCATCCCCGTCTCGATCCGCTGCGCGAACCGGACCCCGCGTTCCACGTCCCGGGTGTGCACGGCGCCGCTCAGCCCGTACGGGGTGGCGTTGGTCAGCCGTACGGCCTCTTCCTCGCCGTCGAAGACCACCAGCAGCGCCACCGGGCCGAAGATCTCCTGGCCCAGCAGCGGGGAGTCCTCGGGCAGTCCCGCCAGCACGGTCGGCTCCACCAGGTTGCCGCGCGTAGACCCCCGGACGAGCGCCTGCGCGCCGGCCTCCACCGCGCGGTCCACCAGCGCGGTCAGGGCGTCGGCCTGGAAGGAGTTGATCAGCGGGCCGATCTGGGTGTCGGCCTCGTGCGGGTCGCCGGTCTTCAGGCTCCGCACCCGCGCGATGAACTTCTCGGTGAACTCCTCGGCGATCGAGGCGTCCACGAGGATCCGGTTGGCGGCCATGCAGACCTGGCCCTGGTACACGAAGCGGCTGAAGACGGCCGCGTCCACCGCGTAGTCGAGGTCCGCGTCGTCCAGGACGACGAGCGCGCTGTTGCCGCTGAGCTCCAGGACCGTCCGCTTGAAGTGCCGGGCGGCGACCGCGCCGACGTGCCGGCCGACCCGGTCGGAGCCGGCGAAGGAGATCACCTTCGGGACGGGGTGGGTCAGCAGCGCGTCGCCGATCTCGGCGATGTCGGTGACCAGCACGTTGAGCAGCCCGGCCGGCAGCCCGGCGTCCTCGAAGATCTTGGCGATGAGCCCGCCGCCGACCACCGGGGCGTTCTGGTTCGGCTTGATCACGACCGCGTTGCCCAGCGCCAGCGCCGGGGCGACCGACTTCAGGGTCACCAGGAACGGGAAGTTGAAGGGGCTGATCACGGTGATCACGCCGACCGGGAGGCGCTGCACCCGGTTCTCCTTGCCCGTGACGGGCGAGGCGAGGATCCGGCCCTCGGGGCGGATGGCCAGCTGGATCGACTCGCGGATGAACTCCTTGGCGAGGTAGACCTCGTACTCGGCCTTGGGGCGCGTCCCGCCGAGCTCGTCGATCATCGCCTCGACGATTTCCTTCTCGCGCTCCTCGGTGATCCGCAGGGCGCGTTCGAGGATCTCGCGTCTCGCGTACGGGCTGGTGGCGGCCCATTCTCTCTGGGCCCGCTCGCAGGCGCGGTAGGCCTGGTCCACCTGCTCGACGGTGGCCACGGTGATGGCCGCCAGCTTCTCACCGTTGTACGGATTGACGTCGATGATGTCCCACGAACCGGTTCCGGCCAGCCATTCGCCATCTATGTACTGGTGAGCCACGTCGGTGAATATGGACATGCCATCCCTTACTGCGAGCGCGCACCCGTGCGCTGCACCGGAGACCGATCGGTCGTCATGCACTGATCAGACGTCATACTACGTGCGAATCAAGACAGTTGGAGCAGACCGCGCAGGAGATCTCGCGTCCGGTCGGGGTCGGGACAGTCGGCCTGGAGCCGCTCCATCGCCCTTCCGTACTGCGCCACTTCCTCTTCTTTGTCCAGGTAGAGGGCGCTGGTGAGCTGTTCCAGATAGACGATGTCCTGGAGGTCGGACTCGGGGAACCGGAGCAGGGTGAAGGCTCCGCTCTCGCCCGCGTGGCCGCCGAAGGAGAAGGGCATCACCTGGAGCTGGACGTTGGGGCGCTGGGAGACCTCGATGAGGTGCTCCAGCTGTCCCCGCATGACCTCCCGGTCGCCGTACGGGCGGCGCAGTGCCGCCTCGTCGAGGACGGCGTGGAAGACCGGGGCATTCTCGGAGACGAGGACCTTCTGCCGCTCCAGGCGCAGCGCGACGCGGCGGTCGATCTCGGCGGAGCCGGCGCCGGGCATGCCGCGCTTGACGACGGCGTGGGCGTACGCCTCGGTCTGCAACAGACCGTGGATGAACTGGACTTCGTAGATGCGGATGAGCGAGGCCGCGCCTTCGAGCCCGATGTACGTCTGGAACCAGTTGGGCAGCACGTCGCCGTAACTGTGCCACCAGCCCGCCGCGTTGGCCTCGCGGACCAGCCCCAGAAGGGACTCCCGCTCCGCGCCGTCCGTGACCCCGTAGAGCGTGAGGAGGTCCTCGACGTCCCTGGCCTTGAAGCTCACCCTTCCCAACTCCAAGCGGCTGATCTTCGATTCGGATGCGCGGATCGAGTAGCCGGCCGCCTCACGGGTGATGCCGCGGGATTCTCGGAGTCGCCTGAGCTGCGAGCCCAGGAGGATGCGGCGCACCACAGAACCGCTGGCTTCTGCGGTCACTTGTCCTGCCCTCCCCATCGCGATGGTTGCGCGTTGGTCTACGCGTGCGTGCCGTGTGCGTCGCGGGGCCCCCGTACCCCTGGGCCCGCAGTCTGCCACCAAAACGCATCGGTCCGTACTCGTTCTGTAACGGAATCCGGCGTCCCGGAAAAGAAGTCCGTAAGTATGCGTAGGAAGAAATGAGCAAGAACCATCACGGGAGTGGACAGGTCCGGCGCGTGCACGTGCATCTGCCCTTGCATCTGACTTCCGCATTCGGAACGATGGTCCCCGCGCACCTGCGTGCTCATCGCGCCGGCGCCGGACCCACCCCGCAGTTCTTTTTGGACAGAGTCACCGCTCAGTCCGCGAATCCCGGGAGTGCCTCGCATGGGGACGAATGGATCGACCATGCTCGAGCCGTTACGGCAGGGGCTTCCCCCGGTCGACCCCACGGCTGTCTCCGGGTCCGCCTCCTGCGCTCTGCCCGCCCGCTACGAGGCGGTGCGGGGCGCCCGTTCGTTCACCCGGTCCACGCTGTCCCAGTGGGGCCTGGACGACCGCTTCGACGACGTGGCCCTCGTCGTCTCCGAACTCGTCACCAACGCGCTGCGCCATGCCCTGCCGGACGACGCGCGCGCCGCGGGCGAGCCGGAGGCACCGGTACGGCTGCATCTGATGAGGTGGAGCACGCGGCTGGTGTGCGCGGTGCGCGATCCCAGCGAGGACCGGCCGGGGGGTTCGTTCACGCCCGAGCGGACGGACGAGAACTGCGACCTGGAGTCCGGGCGCGGGCTGTTCCTGGTGGACTCGTACAGCGACAGCTGGGGCTGGCACCCGCTCGCGGGGCGGCTGACCGGCAAGGTGGTCTGGGCGCTGTTCATGCTCCAGGACTGACCGGATTCCGGCCAGGGGACGAATCACCAGACAAACGACAGCTGGCCGGGGTTGATCATTTAGATCAGTCCCGGCCAGTGCACGTGCATGGCGCGATCAGAGCGCTGTTCCCTCATGCGGCCCTTCGGGCAGCGATTCAGGCGATCAGGTGGTCGAACTCGCCGTCCTTGACGCCCAGCAGCAGCGCCTCGATCTCGGCCGGCGTGTACACGAGCGCCGGACCGTCCGGAAAGCGTGAATTGCGCACGGCGACGGCGCCGCCCGGCAGTTTGGCGAACTCCACGCAGGATCCCTGCGAGTTGCTGTGTCTGCTCTTCTGCCAGGTCACGCCGTCGAGTTCTGCAGCTGCCATCCCGTTGTACGCGTGGTCCACAGGAAGCCCCCGATAGTGCAGATGTCAACTCCACCGGATCATAGCTGTGTTCATAAGCGCATGCATGGGCAGATGCACGTGCACGCGCAGTGGTCCCTTGATCACAGTTCAGGGGCGCAGCGCCTCGGAGACCTCGTCCAGCGCGTCCAGCAGCTGCCCGGCGGCTCCCCGCAACACCCCTGCCTGCGGGGCGTCCCAGCTGGTCAGAAGGGTGCGGACGGTGTCCCACTCGGGTACCCGGCGCTCCCGCACGGCCTTCGCCGCCGCCTCCGTCGAGCTCCGCAGAGCCTCCGCGAGCGCGGCCGCGCCCGGCACCGGGGCCTGGCTCCGGTCCGGGACGTGGGCCTCCAGCAGCATGGCGTTGCGGCCCAGCGCGGCCACGGCGTCACCCGCGCCGTCGGCGGCGGCCCGGGACAGCCCGCGGTGGCGCACCGGCTCCCCGGCGGCCCGGTCCAGGGTCTCCTGCCAGGCGATCCGGGCGTCCCGGGTGGCCAGCAGCGCCGCCCGCACATCGGCCGGGCGGGCCCCGGCCGGGTCGGCGTACTGGCCGAGCACGGCCGCCGCGTACCGCCCGACGGCGGCGAGCCAGTCGGCCAGCCGGTTCCGCAGCCGCGGGGTCTCCCAGGCCGGGTAGACGGCGTACGCGAGCATCGCGAGCAGCCCGCCGACCAGCGTGAGGGCGACGCGGTCGGGCACGGTCTGGTCCCAGCGCACCCCGCCCATGCCGAGCAGGAAGACGACGTACGCGGAGACGAAGACCTGCGCGACGGCGTACCCGGTGCGCATCAGCACGTACATCAGCCCCGCGCTGACCACCGCGAGGAGGCCCGACAGGTACATCCCCGGCTGGGCGAGCTGCACGATCGCGGTCGCGACCGCGACCCCGACCAGCGTCCCGCCGAAGCGGGCGACGGCCCGCGCGTAGGTCTGGGTGAAGTCGGGCCGCATCACCATCACGCAGGCCATCGGGGCCCAGTAGCCGTGCCCGAACGGCAGCGCCTGCCCGATCAGGTAGCCCGCCGAGGCCGCCGCCGTGAGCCGCACCGCGTGCCGCAGCACGGGCGACCCCGGGCGCAGTTCGGCCCGTACCGCCCTCAGGACCACCGGCACCAGCGCCCGCAGGGGCGGCCGCAGCATCGACGCCTGCGGATCCGCCGTGCGGCCGGACCCGGGCTCGGCCGTCTCCAGTACGTCGTCCAGCAGGGCGGCGAGCCGACGCGCGGCCCGCAGCGCCGGGCCGGTGAGGACATCGCCCAGGTCCGGCGCCTTCAGCACGGCCAGCGAGGGCCCGGGCAGCCGTACCGGCTCGCCCTGACGGATCGCCCGCGCGGCGGCGTCCAGGACCTCCGCCGCCGCGGCCAGCAGTTCCCGCGCCCGGTCGCGGGCCGGCCCCTCGGCGGGCGCCCCGACCGCGGGATCGGCGAGCGAGGCCAACACCGGACGGATCCGCTCCGCGAGCCCCCGCGCCCCGTGCAGCTCGGCGGGCCGCCGCCGGGCCTGGCGCACCGTCACGGCGGCGGCGTCCCGCGCCTTCATCAGGGGCTGCGGGTCGAAGGGCGCGACGGGGTCCTGCCGCAGCCGCCGGGCGTAGTCGGCCTCCCCGGCGAGCGCGTCGGCGAGGGCGTCGCGGTGGGCGCCCCAGCGGCGGATCGGGAACAGCACGATGAGCAGCGCCTGGACCACCCCGCCGGCGGCGATCATCGCGGCGTGCCCGGCGGCCTGGGGCACGGAGGTCGGCAGGGTGACGGTGACGAGCATGATCGCGACGTTGCCGGAGGCGATGATCCCGGCGGTGGCCCCCGCGGCCCACATCAGGCCCGCGAGGAAGGTCCAGACGGCGAGCAGGGCGAGGAACAGCGCGGTGTTCGAGGCGCCGACGAGGTAGCCGGCGAAGGTGGACACCGCCAGCGTCAGCCCGGAGGAGAGGGCGAGCACCGGACGCGGGCGCCAGCTCGGCTGGAAGGTCGCGATCGCGGCCATGAAGGCACCGAACGCTGAACTGGCGGCGGCGCCGGGCCCGAGGAGTGCGAGCCCGGCGGCGATGACGAGCGCGAGGCCGACGGTCGCGCGCAGGGCGATGAGGGGTTCCAGAGGCGTGCGCTCGATCGCCATGCCCGTGCGGACGGTGTGCTTCAGCGCCCGCGTCCAGCTCATGGGGACGAGGGTAAGGCCTCGGGCCCGTTTCAGGACTTCTTCAGATTTGTCCTGGTCCGGTCGAGGGGGTTCGATGGGCCCGCCGGCCTCCTTGGCCGTGCGGGTCCATGGAAGGTGGGTACGCGCATGCTCCGGAACGCCCTCGAACCCTGGCACCTGGCGATACTGCTGATCGTCTGCCTGCTGGTGTTCGGCTCGAAGAAGCTCCCCGAGATGGCCCGCGGGGTCGGCAAGTCCCTGCGCATCCTGAAGGCGGAGACGCGGGCGCTGCGCGGCGAACAGGACGCCGATCCGGAACCGACGAAGTCCGGGCGCGACTAGTGCTGTGACCGGGAAGGTTTGCCGGTCACAGCACTAGCGGGGCAGGGGGTTCCGCTTGCTGCCCATGTGGGCGCGGTCGGCGGCTGCCGTGCCGTCCTCCCAGCCCGCGTGGTCGGTGGCGCCGCGCAGCCGGGTGGTGGTGGTCCGCGGAAACATCTCGTCCGCCCGCGAGCCGACCGCGACGTCGCGGGCGATCAGGGCGGGCAGGTTGTCCGGGGCCTCGGTCGCGGTGTTCTCAGCCGCCTCCGCGAGCCGCTGGCCGAGCCGGCTGGCGTAGGCGAGCAGGAAGGACTGCCGGAAGGTCTTGGTCCGCTTGCGCCCGCCGGAGCGCTGGGCGGCCTCGGCGCGGGTCATGGCGGCGGTGCCCTGCACGAGCAGCGAGGTGTAGAGCAGCTCGACGGCCTCCAGATCGCTCTCGAACCCCACCACCGTGGAGAACTCGAAGGCGCCGTTCCACACTGCCCGGCAGCGGTTCGCGGTGGCCACCGCGTCCAGCAGCACCGCCTTGGCCTCCTCGTACGGCGGCTCGACGCCGATCCGGCAGGCCCCGGGCACCTGGGCCGGTCCCTTGCCGCTCGCCGCGAGCAGCGCCTCGTCGACGGTGTGCCGGGCCATCAGCTCCTGCGCCTTGGCGCTGAGCGCCTCCGCCTCCTCCGGGAAGTTGGTCGCCTCGGCCTTCGCGAGCAGCGCGCGGATCCGGCCGAGCATGCGCGGCTCGATGTGCGCGTGCTCCAGGGCGTCGCCGGCGGGGTCGCCGGGAACCGGACCCACCGGTTCGATGGAGGGCAGCCTGATCAGCAGCCGCAACACCTCCAGCAGTGCGGTCGCCAGACTGAACCGGTCCGCCTTCTCACGCGCCGCGAGCCGCTCCCCGTAGGCGCCGTCGCCGTGTCCGTCCTTGGCGCCGTTGCCGCCCTTGCCGCCATTCCCGTCCCTGGCGTCCTTGCCGCCGCGTCCGTCCCTGGCGTCCTTGGCATCCGTCCACCAGACCTCGGCGTCGGTCCAGCGCTCGGGCAGCCGGGCGTAGCGGCGCGCCTCGCCGGCGATCAGGTCGCCGGCGATCCGTATGTGCCGCTCATCGAGGTCCCGCCGCACCAGCCGCAGTACGTCCGCCGGCTGCCAGCCCCGCTCCCAGGCCTGCCGTACGTACGCCTCCCCGCGCGCCAGCAGCTCCCGCGCGACCTCGCCCCACCGGCCGGGATCGGCGGCGAGCAGCGAGGCGCCGGTGTCCAGCCCGGTGTCGTCCTGGGCGTAGAGGGCGGCGGCGAAGGCGCGGTCGACGGTGTCTTTCACGCCTCTCAGCTTGGCATGTCCGCCGTGGCGTCCCATGCGCGGCGGGCTGCCTCGATCTGCGGGCGGTGGACGAGGGACCAGTCGGCGAGGCCCTTGATCAGGTGGGTGAGGCTGTGGCCGAGCGGGGTCAGCTCGTACTCCACCTGGGGCGGGACGGTCGGGTACACGGTGCGCGAGACCAGCCCGTCGCGCTCCAGGCGGCGGACGGTGAGGGTGAGCATGCGCTGCGAGATGCCGGTGGAGATGCCGTCCACGGCGCGCTGGAGCTCCTTGAACCGATGGACGCCGGCCGCCAGCTGGACGACGACGAGGACCGACCACTTGTCGCCGATCCGGTCGAGGACGTCGCGGATCCCGCAGTCGTCGTCGCACGAGATGACGGCCGACGCCTGGTCGGTGACCCGGGTGCCGGTTACCCCGGTGTGCCCTGCTGACATGAAAGTGCCTCCTTACGCGCCGCGCGCCCCCGGCACACGATGTCCCTGACCACTCTGACCCACTCTGACCATCCGGCTCTCCCTGATCACCAACAGCCGTCAGCGCGAAGGACTTCCCGTGCCCACACCCACCCCCACCCCCACGCTCATGCTGACCGGCGCCTCGGGCGGACTCGGCTCGCTGATCGCGGCGCGCCTGGCGGGCCGGCCCGACGTACGGATCGGCACGCGTCGGCCGGACGGCCCCGACCAGGTCCGGGTGGACTTCGACGCGCCCGGCACGCTGGACTTCGCGGGGGTGGACGTCCTGCTGCTGATCTCCGCCGGGTACGGGGAGGACGACCAGGTCATCGCCCGCCACGGGGCGGTGATCGCGGCGGCCGAGCGGGACGGGGTGGGACACGTCGTCTACACCAGCCTGACGGAGGCCGGGGACCACCTCCCGTACGCGCTCCCGCACCGCTGGACGGAACGCCGGCTGCGGGATTCGACGGTGCCGGCGTGGACCGTCCTGCGCAACGGGCTCTACGCGGAACTCCTCGCGGGGCTCGCCGCCCCCGGGCCGGACGGGCGGATCACCGCGCCGCTGGGCGAGGGCCGGCTGGCGGCGGTGGCCCGCGAGGACCTGGCGGAGGTGGCGGTACGGGTGTCCCTCGACGCCGGGGCCCATGCCGGGCGGGTGTACGAACTGGTCGGCGAGCGCGCCCTGAGCGGCGCGGACCTCGCGGGGGCGACGGGCGCCGCCTACGCCCCCGCCGCTCTCGGCCCGACCCGCGAAGCCTTGGCCGCCGCCTCCGGCGCGGCGCCGTTCCAGGTCCCGATGCTGATCGGCACGTACTCGGCCATAGCGGCAGGCTTCCTCGCCGCTACGGACCAGGGCACCCTCTCCACCCTCCTGGCCCGCCCGCCGCTCGACGCCCTCACGGTCTACGCGAACGCCCTCCCCTGACCCGCGGGCGGGGCCGGCGGTATCCGCCCAACGGCACGGGGGTCCGCTGCGCCACCCCCGCCCTCGCCCGCGCCTACCCGTCCCGGGTCCCATACCCGGACGGCACAACCCCGCCGGCAACCCCTGCCCCGCCGGCCATCCCAGCCCGCCAGCCATCCCAGCCCCGCCGGCGGTTGAGGCGCGGGGGTCCGGGGGCCGGCCCCCGGCAGCGGCTCCGCACCGGCACACGAACACCGGCACAGCCCAGCCGCGCCGGGCGCCCAACCACCCCGGCCGGGAAACCCCAGCCCCGCCGGCGGTTGAGGCGCGGGTGCACGGGGGGCGGCCCCCGGCAGCGGCGCCGCGCCCCGCGGCCACCGCCCGCACACCGGCGGGAAATGCCGCCCCGCCAGCGGTGGAGGCGGCGCCGGGATGTCAGTGGCCGGTGGGAGACTCGCACCCATGAGCGACCCCGCCGCCCGCTGGGCCCTCGCCGAGGACGGCGACGGCTGGTGGCACGCTGCCCCGGTAAGCGGCGGAGACGGCCGCGCCGCCCAGGCGGCCCGCCACCGCGACCCCGCCGACGCGGTCGCCACCGCACCCCCCGGCACCCGCTGGATCTGGCGCTCCACCCCCGCCGTGTACCCCCGCCTCCTCGCCTCCGGCGTGACCGTCGAGCGCTGCTACGACATCGAGAACGCCGAACTCCTCCTGCTCCGCCACGAAGGCCGCTTCGGCGAACCCCGCTCCGCCGCCGCCGCATGGGCCCGCCTCACCGGCGCCCCCGTCCCGCCCGACCCCCCGCAGCGCGCCGCCGAGCCCGGCACCCAGGACTCCCTCTTCGACCCCCGCCCCACACCCCTCCCCCTCGACGCCCTGCTCGCCGTCTACGCCGACCAGGCCGCCCGCCACACCCGTACCGCCCACCCCGACCGCATGCGCCTGCTGACCGCCTCCGAGTCGGCCGCCTTCCTCGTCGCCGCCGAAATGCACCGCGCCGGCCTCCCCTGGCGGGCCGACGTCCACCGCGCCCTGCTCACCGAACTGCTCGGCGAGCGCTACGCCGGCGGCGGCCAGCCGCGCCGCCTCGCGGAGCTCGCCGACCGGATCTCCGACGCGTTCGGCCGCCGCGTCCGCCCCGAACTCCCCGCCGACGTCATCAAGGCGTTCGCCGAAGCCGGCATCAAGCTCAAGTCCACCCGCCGCTGGGAGATCCAGGAACTCGACCACCCGGCCGTGGAACCCCTCGTCGAGTTCAAGAAGCTGTACCGGATCTACACCGCGCACGGCTGGTCCTGGCTCGCCGACTGGGTCCACGACGGCCGTTTCCGCCCCGAGTTCATCCCCGCCGGCACCCTCACCGGCCGCTGGGTCACCAACGGCGGCGGGGCCCTGCAGATCCCCAAGGTGATCCGCAGGGCCGTCGTCGCCGACCCCGGCTGGCGGCTCGTCGTCGCCGACGCCGACCAGATGGAGCCCCGCGTCCTCGCCGCGATCTCCCGCGACCCCGCCTTCATGGAGGTCGCCGGCCGCCCGGAGGACCTCTACACCGCCATCTCCCGCCAAGGCTTCGCCGGTGACCGGGACATGGCCAAGATCGCCGTCCTCGGCGCCGTCTACGGACAGACCTCCGGCGACGGCCTCAAGAACCTGGCCGCGCTGCGCCGCCGCTTCCCGCAGGCCGTCGCCTACGTCGACGAAGCCGCCAAGGCCGGCGAGGAGGGCCGCCTCGTACGGACCTGGCTGGGCCGCACCTGCCCGCCACCGGCCGCCTCCGAGCACGGCGACACCGACGGCGAGGCCGGAATCCCCCAGTCCGCCCCGCAGGAGCGCGAGGACGCCTGGACCCCCAGCTACGCCTCTTCCAACACCCGCGCCCGCGGCAGGTTCACCCGTAACTTCGTCGTCCAGGGCAGCGCCGCCGACTGGGCGCTGCTCCTGCTCGCGGCCCTGCGCCAGGCCATCGCCGCCGCCGGGATGCGGGCCGAGCTGGTGTTCTTCCAGCACGACGAGGTGATCGTGCACTGCCCCGCCGAGGAGGCCGAGGCCGTCGCCGAGGCCATCCGCGCCGCCGGGGACCGGGCCGGCCGCATCGCCTTCGGCGACACCCCGGTCCGGTTCCCCTTCACCACCGCGATCGTGGAGTGCTACGCCGACGCCAAGTGAGACCTCACCGACCCCACCCGCCCCGCGCGCCCCGCGCGCCCCGTCAGCCGAACCACTTCGGGTCGAGCGCCATCGCCCTGAGCTGCTCGAGCGTCAGGATGGGCTCCTTCCGCGTCGCCGGCTTGTTCTGGTTGGCGGTGTTGAAGGCGGAGATCACCACCCGACGGCCGTCCGGGCGCAGCGTGTCGACCGACCACCAGACCACGCCCTGGCCGCCCTTCTCACCGGGCTGCTTCTTCTCCAGCACCTTGGTGCCGTCGGGCAGGACGTCGCTGCCGCCCATGTGACCCCCGAGCGTGTCCCCCATGTTCGCCTGCACGTTCACCTGCACGAGCGACTTGCCCTTGCCGTCGTCGAGCACGATGTAGGCGTAGTCGTTCTCGCCGCCCTTGGAGACGGCCTTGATCCCGTTCTCCTTCGGCACCAGGGATTCCAGTACGAGGCGCGCGTCGGCCCCGGCGGGGGCCGGGCCGGACGTCTGCTCCTCGGGCGGGGCGGCCGGCAGGTCCTTCAGCGCCGGGTGCCACAGCGGCGAGTCGACGAAGGCCTTGAGCTGCGCCGGGCTCAGCGGCGGAGCGGGCCGCGAGACCTTCGCGTCCTTCTCCGCCGGGGCGTTCCACTCCATGGCCTCGACCTGGAAGCCCTGCTTGGTCACCAGCGTGGCCCGCCACAGCTTCGTGTCCACGCGGCGGTCGGGGTACTCGTACCCCTGGAAGATCATGACCTTCGAGCCGTCCGCGAGCGTCTCGCTCGTGCAGTCGTCGTAGTCCAGCGTGTCCTTGTCGGGGCATTCGAGCCCGTCCGCCGTGCTCCGCCCGTTCGGGTCGGTACGCGAGAGGCTGACGCCGATCGCCGCCTTGCCCTTGCCGTCGTCGTAGACGCCGCTGACGCTCGGGCCCACCACGTCGCCGGTTCCCCGCGCCTTGGTGCCGGACACCTTCCCTCCGGGCAGCAGCTGCTTGAGTACGGTGACCAGCTGCTCGGCGGAGACCGCCCCGCTGCCCATCCGCGACCGCGCGCCGCCGGCCGCCGGCGCCGTCGTCGGACCGCTCGACACCTCCGGCGGCGTGGCGACGTTCACCTGCCCGGCACCGCCAGAGCCGCCCGGGCCGTCGAACAGCCCGCCGGTGTAGGCGCCGCCCGTACCGATCACCGCCAGGGCCAGCACCGACCCGCCGACCACGGCCGCCCGCCGACGCGCCACCAGCCGGCGTCCGCGCTGCTCGCCGGCGTCCACGAGGGCTTGCCCGTCAGTGGTGAATCCGTCCCCCGCGTGCCGGAGGGCATTGCCGAGCTCATCTTCAAAGGGCATGGGGAACCAGACCTTCCACGTCACGGGGTAAGAAAAAGAAGGAGAGGGAACGGCGCGCTCAACAACTCAACGGCCCAACGACTCAACTACTCAGCCACTCGGCCACTCGGCCACTCGGCAACGCATCGGCTCAACGCTCGGCGAACTCGGCCAGGCTGCAGCCCAGTTGCTCCCGCAGCCGTGCCAGCGCCCGGGTGGTGCGGGTCCGTACGGCCGCCGAGCTGGCGTTCATCGCGTCGGCGGTCTCCTCGACGCTGCGGTCCTCCCAGTACCGCAGCACCAGCACCGCCCGGTCTTTGGGCGCCAGCCGCCCCAGGGCGTCCAACAGCGTGATCCGCAGCGCCGCGTCGCCGCCGCCAGCCGCCGCGCCCGCGTCGGGGAACTCCCCGACCGGGCTCTCCCCCGCCGACCGGCGCCGACGGTGGGTCAGGAAGGCCCGTACCAGCACCTTCTGCGCGTAGGCCGCCGGATTGTCGATCCGGGAGATCCGCCCCCAGAGCAGGTACATCCGCCCGAGGGTCTCCTGGACGAGGTCCTCCGCGAGGTGGGTGTCCCCGCTGGTCAGCAGGCAGGCCGATCGGTACAGGTGCCCCGACCGCGCCGCCGCGAACTCACGGAACCCTGATCTGTCTCCGCGACCCTGCCGCATGAACTCCCCCTCGCGTACGCCTCACCCCACTGACGCGACGAGGACGGGAGAATGTTTCACCCCGACCGCATCATCGGCTGCTTCATCGGCTGCTCGGCTGCTCGGCTGCTTCATTGCCTGCCTCATTCCGAAGGCTTCAGCCCGTGGAAGTAGATGTGGAACTCGTCGCGTTCGAAGCCCTCCGCCTCGTACAGCGCCTGCGCGACGTGGTTGTCGTACGCCGTCTCCAGCTGCACGCCCGCCACCCCGGCCGCCCCGGCGCGCCGCAGCACCTCCCTCAGCAGCGCCCGGCCCGCGCCGCTGCGCCGCCCGGGCGGGGCCACGTACAGGTCGGACAAGATCCACATGGGGCGCAGGGCGAGCGACGAGAACGTCCGGTAGACCTGCGCGAACCCGACCGTGCCGGCCCCGGGCGCGTCCGCGAGGAGGACCAGGGACTCGCCGGACCGGATCCGCTCGGCGAGGAACGCGCGGGGGCGGTCCGGGTCCTCGACGGCGACCTCGTAGAAGTCGAGGTAGCCGCGGAACAGGGCGGCCGCCGTGTCGATGTCGTCCTCGTCCGCGGCGCGCATGACGATCTCTGCCTGATTGCTCATGCACGCCATTGTGCGCGGGGGCGCCCGCTCAGCTCGACCCGGGGACCGGCTGGGCGGGCAGCCGGAAGACGTGGTCCGGGGTCACCGTCTTGGTGATGGCCTCGCCGAACAGGGAGCTGGGTTCGGAGCCCTGATGGGAGATGTCGGTGTTGAGCAGCACGACCAGCGTGGCCTTGGGCTCCGGGAGGTAGATGGTCAGCGACTGGTAGCCGGGGAGCGAGCCGTTGTGGCCGATCCAGCCGTCCACGTTGAAGATGCCCAGGCCGTATCCGGTGTCGGGCAGACCCGCGGCGGGGACGACCTTGAGCCGCTGCGCCTGGGTGGCGGGCGTGAGCAGTTCGCCGGTGGCCAGCACCCTGGCCCACTGCTTCAGGTCGTCGAGCCGGGAGATCATCGCACCGGCCGCCCAGCCCCAGGAGGGGTTCCAGTCCGCCGCGTCCTCGACCTTTCCGGTGGCGGTCTGGTTGGTGTAGCCCTGGGAGTGCGGAGTGGGGAACTCCGCGCCCTTGGGGAAGAGGGTGTGGGCCAGTCCCGCCGGCTTGGTGACCTTCTCGTTGACGTAGTCGGCGAGGTTCTGCCCGGTCATCTTCTCGACCACGAGTCCGAGCAGGATCAGGTTGGTGTTGCAGTAGTAGAACTTCGCGCCGGGCTCGAAGAGCACCGGGTGCTTGAAGGAGTAGTCGAGCAGCTCCTGCGGGGTGAAGGGCCGCCGAGGATCGCTGGTCAGGGCCTTGAAGAAGCCTTCGTCCTCGGAGTAGTTGAACAACCCGGAACGCATGCCCGCCAGCTCGCGCAGGGTGATCCGGTCGCCGTTGGGCACGCCCGACACGTACTTCCCGATGGGGTCGTCCAGCCCGACCTTGCCCTCGTCGACGAGCTGGAGCAGGGCCGTCACGGTGAAGGTCTTGGTCTCGCTCCCTATCCGCATGTACATATCGGTGGCTATCGGCGCACGGGTCGCCTTGTCGGCGATGCCGAAGGTCCGCACGTACTCGCCCTTGCCGGGGGCCGACAGCGACACCATCACCCCCGGCACCTTGGCGTCGGCCATCACCTTCTGCACCACCTGGTCCAACTGCCGGGCCACGGCGGGCGTGAGCCGAGGAAACGCGTCGCCTTGCGGGGTCGCGGATACGGAAGGTGAAGCCCCGGGCGTCGGCGCCCCCTCGGACACGTACCCCGCCCCGAACCCCAGGGGCACCACGACCAACCCCACCGCGGCCACCCCGGCCGCGGCCCCACACCACCGTGTACTCATACCCGGCCTCCTGCCACACGCGACCCGGCCCCCACCTCCCCAAGCTATCCCCGCCCCCACCCCCCGGCGACCGCTGCGGCCGGGGTGCCGTGCCCGCAACGCAGCCAGGCCTATCAGCGGGTCAGCATGCACATCAGCTGATCACTCTTCGTAGTGGACGGCGGCGCCGGGGCGCACCCGCGAGCGGCCAGAGCAGCTCTCCGCTCGACAGCCGCACCCCCACCGAAAGCGCACCAGCGTGATCACGAACGTCACGTCCCGCATCGCGGCCGCCGTCGCCGGCGCGGCCGCCTTCGCCCTCTTATCCCCGGCACCCGCCCACGCCACGGCCGCGGGATCGACCCCCGTCGCCACCTTCGACTACCCGATCGGAGGCGTGACCATGAAGGTCCCCACGGGCTGCATGTTCACCCACATCATCCGGGGCGAAGGCCGCAAGATCACCTACCAGAACGCCGGCGTCGACTGCGGCTTCGTCGGCGCCCTCAACGCCGGTTTCTGCAACTGGCGCATCGACTTCACGTACGCGGACACCAACAACAAGACGTACCGCACCTCCAGCGGCAAGACCCACACCGAGTGCGAGATCCACCCGATGCGCAACAACGCGCCGCAGACCCTCCCCCGCTTCGGCAAAGCCTGCGCCCACCTCCACATCAACGGCGTGCGCCGGGTCAGTCAGTGCCACCACATCACAAAGTGAGCCGCACATGAATCGCCCGAACCGCCCGCCCACGAGACTCCGTCACGCCGGCACCGCCGCGTTCCTCGCCGGCGCCCTGACGGCCCTCGCCTTCTTCGCCTTCTTCCCCGGCCTCCCCCACGTCATCGACTGGGGCGCCATCATCGTGTCGCTCGCCATCGGCGCCCTCACCCGCTGGGCCTGGCAACGGACACACCCCGGAACGGACTCCCGGTAGACGAACCGAAACCCATCGGTCGCCAACCCCCGGGCCTCGACGGGCCGGCTGCCGCGCCACCCGCCCCACAGAGGCCGGGCCGCGCCAACACGTCTTACTCGGCGAGCCGTCCGCAGCGCGCGGGGGGCGACGGCCCGCCGATCCAGGCCAACGCCAGGCCGGAGCACGGCGGCGGCGCAGTATCCCGGAAATAGCAAAAGCCCCAGGTCACGGCGAGTGAGTCCTGGGGCTTCTACAGAGCCGCCTTCGGGATTCGAACCCGAGACCTACGCATTACGAGTGCGTTGCTCTGGCCAACTGAGCTAAGGCGGCGCCGCTGCGGAGACACGTCTTCCGGGTGAGGGAGGCGCTCATCAGCAGCGGCGCCAAGTCTACAGGGTGAATCGGGGTGCCCCGAACCGGGTTGTGCGAGGGGTGGAAATGCGTCGCATACTGGGGCAGATGTGCCCTATCGGGCACGTTGTGGTGCTGTGCGCCCCCGAAGGGATGCCGTGGCCCGAGCCGTGGATGACGCAGGCAGTGCCGGGGGCGGGCGTTGGGCGATGCTCGCCGTGTTGTGCGCGAGTCTGCTGCTGGTGGCGATGGACGCCACCATCCTGAACGTCGCGCTGCCCTCCCTCATCGATGATCTACAGCCCACCGCGCTCCAGCAGCTCTGGATCATCGACATTTACGGCCTGGTCCTCGGCGGGCTGCTCGTCACCACCGGAGCCGTCGGGGACCGGTACGGCCGCCGGAAGCTGTTCCTCATCGGCTTCGTGCTCTTCGGCGTGGCCTCGGTGGTCGCCGCGACCGCCGGGAGTTCCGCGCAGCTCATCGCCGGGCGCGTGCTCCTCGGCATCGGGGGGGGCCATGGTCATGCCGTCCACGCTCTCGCTGATCCGGAACATCTTCACCGACCCCCGCGAGCGGGCGCGCGCCATCGGCATCTGGGCCGCCGTGGCCGGCGCCGGTGCCGCCATCGGGCCGCTCGTCGGCGGGCTGCTGGTCGAGCGGTACGGCTGGGCCGCGGCCTTCTGGGTCAACGTCCCCGTCGTGGTCGTGACCGTCATCGCCGGCGTCTGGCTGCTGCCCGAGTACAAGGCCGCCGGCAGCCACCCCCTCGACTGGCCCAGCGCCGTGCTCTCCGTCGTCGGCATCGTCGCCCTCGCCTGGGGGATCAAGCACGTGGCCCGGGGCAGCCCGGCCGCCGCCGACCTCGTCATCCTGCTCGTCGCGATCGGGCTCCTCGCCTGGTTCGCCCGGCGGCAGCTGAAGCTCCCCGATCCGCTGCTCGACGTACGGCTCTTTCGGAACCCGCCCTTCACCGCCGCCGCGCTCACCACCCTGATGGCCATGCTCGCCGCCGGCGCCGCGCTGTTCCTGGTGTCGCTGTGGCTCCAGTACGTCCACGGGTACACGCCTTTCGAGGCCGGCCTGCGCACCCTCCCCACCGCGCTCGCGATGCTGGTCAGCTCGCTGCTGGCGCCGGCCCTGATGCACCGCCCCGGCGTGCGCGCCGCCATGGCGCTGGGTCTGGCCGGTCTGGTCGCCGGGTTCGTCCTGCTCGCGCTCGCCCCGCAGCCGACCTCGTACGCCTACGTCGCCGTCTTCCTCATCTCCATCGGGCTCGGCGACGGCCTCGCCGTCACCACCGCCGCCTCCGTGCTCGTCTCCGCGGTCCCGCCCGAGCGAGCCGGGCAGGCCGGCGCCGTGTCCGAGACCTCGTACGAACTGGGCGTGGGCCTCGGCGTCGCGCTGCTCGGGTCCATCCACGGGGCCGCCTACGCCCGGCACATGGCGGGCGCCCCGGCCGGCGCCGCCGAGTCGATCGGGGGCGCGAAGGAACTCGCCGAGCGGCTGCCGGCCGCCGAGGGCATCGCACTGCTGGACCGGGCCCGGGACGCCTTCGACAGCGCCCTGACCACCACCTCGTACGTCTCCATCGCCATCGCGGGCGCGGTGCTGGTGCTCGTGGTGTGGATGGTGCCGAAGGACTTCAAGGCGACCGGGTCAGGGCACTAGCGCGTCACCACAAGCGCGGCGTCAGCACTTCTTGCCGTCCGCCGGGGGCTTGCCCTCCAGCAGGTAGCGGTTGATCGCGCTGTCCACGCATTCGCTGCCGCGCCCGTACGCCGTGTGCCCGTCGCCGTCATACGTGAGCAGGGTGCCAGACTCCAGCTGGCCCGCGAGCGCCTGCGCCCACTTGTACGGGGTCGCCGGGTCCCGCAAGGTGCCCACCACCACGATCGGCGGGGCCCCCTTCGCCGCCAGCGGGCGCGCCTCGCCCGTGGCCTTGACCGGCCAGTACGCGCAGTTCAGCGAGGCCCAGGCGAGCCCCGCGCCGAACGCCGGGGAGGCCTTCTCGAACGACGGCAGGGCCGCGTCGACCGCCGTCGGCCCGCTGAAGGCCGGGGGCTGGTCGATGCAGTTGACGGCGGCGTTCGCGAACATCAGGTTCGCGTACTTGCCGTCCGCGTCCCGCTCGTAATAGCTGTCGGCCAGGCCCAGCAGCCCGGAGCCGTCGCCGTTCATCGCCGCGGTCAGGGCCTCGCGCAACTGCGGCCAGGCGCTCTCGTCGTACAGCGCCGCGATCGCCCCGGTGGTCGCGAGGGACTCGCCCAGCGGGCGGCCCGGCTCGCCGGTGGGCGCGGGCTGGGCGTCGACCTTGCGGAAGAACTCCTTCAGGCGCTGCGTCATCGCGTCCGGACCGCCCTGCCCGAGCGGGCAGTCGGGCTGCTTGGCGCAGTCCTTGGCGAACGAGACGAAGGCCGTCTCGAAGCCCGCCGTCTGGTCCCGGTTCAGTTCGAGCGCCGGACGGGACGGGTCCATCGCCCCGTCGAGGACCAGCCGGCCGACGCGGCCCGGGAAGAGGTCCGCGTACGTCGCGCCGAGGAGGGTGCCGTACGAGGCGCCGACGTATGTCAGCTTCTTGTCGCCCAGCGCCGACCGCAGGATGTCCATGTCGCGGGCGGCGTCGACGGTGGAGACGTGCGGCAGGATCTTCTGCGAGTGCTCCTTGCAGCCCGCCGCGAACTCCTTGAACGCCTCGACCAGCCGCGCCCGCTCCGCCTCGTCGTCCGGCGTCTGGTCCACCTGCGTGAACTTGTCCATCTCCGGCCCGGTCAGGCACTCGACGGGGCTGCTGCGGTCCACCCCGCGCGGGTCGAAGGAGACCATGTCGTAGCGGGCGCGGACGGACGTCGGATAGCCGATGCCCGCGTACGCCTGGAGGTACCCGATGCCGGAGCCCCCCGGTCCGCCCGGGTTGACCACGAGGGAGCCGAGCCGCTCGCCGGGGCCGGTGGCCTGGCGGCGGGATACCGCGATGTCGGTGTCCTGGCCGGAGCCGGGCTTGGCGTAGTCCAGCGGGGCCTTCATGGTGGTGCACTGGAAACCGGGGACACCGCAGTCGCGCCAGCTCAGCTTCTGGTCGTAGTACGGGCGCAGCGCGGCCGGGATCTCGCCGGGCGTGGCGGCCGGGCCGGGAGGCGTGGAGCCGGGTGACGACTCGGCGGCCCGGGATGTCCCCGCACCGCCCGAGGTGCAACCGGAGAGCAGCAGCCCGGCGGCTGCGATCACGGTCCCGGTGGTACGCAGCAGGCGACTGGTGTCCATGCGGCGAGCCTACGGCCTGCCCGCGCCGCCCGCCGGATGGCGTCGGCCCCGGCCGGTGGACCGCCGGCCGGGGCGTGGCCACCGACCCGCGCGGACCGGGCACTGTCCGCCCCCGGACCGCCGGATCACTCGTACGGGTGGACGAGTCAACAGGCGTCGCGGCGCACCGCCCGCCTGGCACGTGCCGGACACCCGCCGGGCAGGGCCGACTGCCGGCGGTCAGCCCGCCCGGAGCGACATGGTCATGGCCTCGACGGCGAGGAGCGGGGCCACGTTCCGGTCGAGGGCGTTCCGGCACGCGATGATCGCCTCGATGCGCCGCAGCGTGCGCTCCGGGCCCGACGCGCGGGCGATCCGGTCGAGGTCCGGCCGTATCTCCTCATTGGCGATGGCCACGGCCGAGCCGAGCTGGAGGGCCAGTACGTCCCGGTAGAACCCGGTCAGGTCGGTCAGCGCCAGGTCGAGGGTGTCGCGCTGGGTCCTGGTCCGGCGGCGCTTCTGCCGGTCCTCCAGCTCCTTCATCACGCCCGCCGTGCCGCGCGGCATCCGCCCGCCGGTGCCGGCGGCGGCGCCGAGGGCGGCCCGCAGCTCCTCGGTCTCCTTGGTGTCGACCTCCTCGGCGACCTGCTTGGCGTCCTCCGCGGCGGCGTCGATCAGCTCCTGCGCGGCCTTGAGGCAGCCGCCCACGTCGTCGACCCGGAGCGGGAGCTTCAGCACGGCGGCCCGGCGGGCCCGCGCCGCCTCGTCGGTGGCGAGCCGGCGCGCCCGGCCGATGTGGCCCTGGGTCGCGCGGGCGGCCGCCTCGGCGACGGCGGGCGCGATGCCGTCGCGCCGGACCAGCACATCGGCGACGGCGGAGACGGGCGGGGTGCGCAGGGTCAGGTGCCGGCAGCGGGAGCGGATGGTGGGCAGCACGTCCTCCAGCGAAGGCGCGCACAGCAGCCACACCGTCCGCGGAGCGGGTTCCTCCACGGCCTTGAGCAGCACGTTGCCGGCGCCCTCGGTGAGCCTGTCGGCGTCCTCCAGGACGATGACCTGCCAGCGCCCGACGGCCGGCGACAGCTGGGCCCGGCGCACCAGGTCGCGGGTCTCCTTCACGCCGATGGACAGCAGGTCGGTGCGGACGATCTCCACATCGGCGTGCGTGCCGATCAGGGTGGTGTGGCAGCCGTCGCAGAACCCGCAGCCCGGTTCACCGCCGAGGGCGCGGTCGGGGCTGGTGCACTGGAGCGCGGCCGCGAAGGCGCGGGCGGCGGTGGACCGCCCGGAGCCGGGCGGTCCGGTGAACAGCCAGGCGTGCGTCATCTTGGACGCGGCGGGCGGAGCCGTCCCGTTCGTGATGGCCGTGACCAGGGCGTCGGCGTCGCGGGCGGCGGCGGCCAGCTGCGTCTGCACCCGCTCCTGACCTACCAGGTCGTCCCATACGGGCATCCCGCCCACCGCCTTTCGCTGTCCGTTCGCCTGCTCACAGTGTGGCGCCCGCCACTGACAATCCCCGTCAGCGGCGGCGGGACCGGCCTTCGCCGTCCTCGTCGCCCCGCAGCGGGCCGAGCAGCTCGTCCGCCAGGGTCGGGAGATCGTCCATCGGGGTCTCCTCGGCCCACGCCGGTCGGGCCCGGCGCGGGCGGCCCTCCTCGGAGACGACCGGGAGCTCGCGGGTCACGTCGTCGCCGGAGTCCCGGAAGATGCCCGGCGGCACCCGGTCGGCCGGGTTCTCCTCCGGGCGCCGGCTGGTCGGCCGCGTGGCGGAGGGCCGCCGTCCGGCCGGGGCGGCGGGCGGCTGCGACGCCGCACGGGCCTCGGGAGCGGCGGGCTCGTCCCCGCCGGCCGGGCGTACGGGCGGGAGCACGGCGGTCTCGTCGGCCGGGCGTACGGGCGGCAGCACCGCCGTCTCGTCCGCCGGGCGGACCGGCGGCAGCACCGCGGTCTCCTCGAAGGACGCCGGATCCACCTTCGGAACCGGGACGGTCTGGGTCTCGTCGTCCGGCCGCACGACCCGCTTGACCGTCCGGGTCTCGACGGTCACGGAGTCGTCCGGAAGCGGGTCCTTGCGCATCTCGACCTTGGGGGCCGGGGCGGGAGCCGCAGCGGGCTCGGCAGCCGGAGCCGGGGCAGGCGCCGCGGCCTGGGCAGCGGCGGCGGCAGCCGCATCGGCGGCGGCCTTCGCCGCAGCCGCGGCCGCCGAGGCCTCCGCCAGCCGGCGCGCCTCCTCGGCCCGCACCAGCGCCTCCTCGGCCCGCCGCTGCTTCTCCAGCCGACGCTCCTCGGCCTCCGCGCGCAGCCGGGCCTCCTCCTCGGCCTGCTTCCGCAGCCGCTCGGCCTCCGCCGCGCGGGCCTTCTCCTCGGCCTCCGCGCGCAGCCGCTCGGCCTCGGCCAGCGCCCTGGCCTCCTCCTCGGCGCGCAGCCGCTCCTCCTCCGCCTTGCGGGCGGCCTCGGCCTCGGCCTTGATCCGGGCCTCCTCGGCCTCACGGGCCAGGCGCGCTTCCTCCTCGGCGCGCAGGCGCTCCTCCTCCGCCTTGCGGGCCGCCTCTTCCTCGGCCTTGCGCTTCGCCGCTTCCTCGGCGAGACGGCGGGCCTCGATCTGCGCGGCCACCTCGGCCTCCGAGAGCGGAAGCATCCGGTCCAGGCGGTGCCGTACGACCGTGGACACCGACTCGGGGTCCTGGCCCGCGTCGACCACCAGGTAGCGCCCGGGGTCGGCGGCGGCCAGCGTCAGGAATCCGGCCCGCACCCGCTGGTGGAACTCCGCCGGCTCCGACTCCAGCCGGTCCGGCGCCTCGGTGAACCGCTCCCGCGCCGCCTCCGGCGACACGTCCAGCAGCACCGTCAGGTTCGGTACGAGCCCGCCGGTGGCCCAGCGCGAGATACGGGCGATCTCGGTCGGGGACAGATCGCGCCCGGCGCCCTGGTAGGCCACCGAGGAGTCGATGTACCGGTCGGAGATGACGACCGCGCCGCGCTCCAGGGCCGGCCGGACGACCGTGTCCACGTGCTCGGCCCGGTCGGCGGCGTACAGCAGCGCCTCGGCGCGGTTCGACAGCCCGGCCGAGGACACGTCGAGCAGGATCGAGCGGAGCCGCTTGCCGACCGGGGTCGCCCCCGGCTCGCGCGTCACGACGACCTCGTGGCCCTTGCCCCGTATCCACTCGGCGAGCGCCTGGACCTGGGTGGACTTGCCGGCCCCGTCGCCGCCCTCCAGGGCGATGAAGAACCCGGCGTCGGAGGCGGCCTGCACCGGCTCCCCGCCGCGCAGCGCCTCGCGCAGATCGCGCCGCAGGGGTACGCCACCGCGGTCGTCGGCCTTGATCAGGACGACCACGGCGACCGGCAGCAGCAGGGCGCCGACCAGCATCAGCGTGAACGCCGCGCCGCCGTGCTCGAAGACGACCTCGTCGCCGCCGAGCCGGTGCGGTCCGATCGCGGCGGCCAGGACGGGGGCGAGGACGGCGCCCACGCCGACGGCCACGCGGACGGCCGCCTGGAGGTGCTCGGTGACCCGGGCCCGGCGGAACTCCTCGGTCTCCTGGTCCAGCAGGGTGTGCCCGGTGTTGGCGGCGACGCCGGCCGCGGTGCCGGCGAGCAGCGACAGGAACAGCACGGTCGCGGTGTCCGGGACCAGCCCGGTCAGCAGCAGCGCCAGCCCGGACACCCCGATGGCGAGGGCCAGCAGCCGGCGCCGGGACAGCGCGGGCAGCACCTTCCCGGCCTGGGTGGCGCGGATGCCGAGGCCGGTGCCGCCGATCAGGGCCAGCACCAGCAGGGCGAAGGTGGCGGGGCCGCCGCCCAGGTCGAAGGCGTGCAGCACGGCGACGGCGGCGGCGGACGCCACGGCTCCGGCGACCGCCGCGCAGGCCAGGACGAGGAGCGGGATGGCTCCCGTACGCCCCTTCTCGGGCCGGTCGCCCGCCTTGGGGGCGCGCAGCCCCTCCAGCGGGGAGCGCGGGCGCGGGGTCTTCGCGCCGGGCAGCACCAGCGGCAGCAGCAGCGAGACGGACGCGGCGAACAACCCGGCGGCCACGTACGAGCCCAGGGCGGCCTGGTTCAGCGCGAACCAGTCCACGCCGAGGCCGAGGGCCTCGCCGACCAGGGTCGCGACGAGCAGCGCGGCGGCCGCGGCGGGCAGCGCCGCGAAGGCGGTACGCAGGTTCAGGCGACGCAGCGCGTCCAGGTGGTCCGGGAGCGGCCGCACGGTCGCCCCCTCCGGCGGCGGCGCGGGCAGCAGCGCGGGCGCCGCGCTCTCCTTGGCCAGGGTCCAGACCCGCTCGGCCGCGCCGGCGACGAACACGGTGGCCAGGAGCGCGGTCAGCGCGTGGGCCGGGATCCAGTCGAGCCAGAGCGGGGCGACCACGAACAGCGCGATGCGGACCCCGTCGGCGCCGACCATCGTCCAGCGGCGGTCGAGCCGGCCGCCGGACTCCTTCGGGGAGAGGAGTTTGGAGAAGGGCCCGAGCAGGACCGCGCCGAAGGTGAGGGTGGCCAGGACGCGCACCCCGAAGACGGCCGCGACGGCGAACGCCCAGCCGCGGTACCCGTCGCCGAAGGCGCCCTCGGAGACGGCCGCCTGGAGTGCGAGCAGCACCAGGACCAGCAGGGCGAGGGCATCACCGATGCCGCTCACCAGCTGGGCGCTCCACAGTCGACGGAGCCTGGGTGTGCGCAGCAAGGCGCGCACCGCTCGCTCGCGGGAGTCCGCGGCTAGGGCTTCGTCGTAGGTGGGGTTCTCGGGGGCGGTCACGACCGTTGGCTGCTCGGCTCGCGTCATCCGCCCAGCCTATCCGCTGTGCTTGGCAGGTGCGGGGGCCTGTGGACAACCCCGGATGTGACCCCGGCCCCATCGCGCCTGCCGGGGGATTCGGGTGCGGCGCCGTTACGGCGGGCTCCGCCCCCGAACGCCCGCGCCTCGAACGCCGGCGGGGCTGATGGAGCCCCGCCGGCGTCGCGGCAGTTGCCTACTCGTCCGAAGCCGGGGTGGCGGCGGCCGTCTTCTTCGCCGCGGTCTTGGTCGCCGTCTTCGTCGCCGTCTTCTTGGCGGCCGTCTTCTTCGCGGTCGTCGTCTTCTTGGCCGCGGCGGCCTTCGTCGCCGTCGCCTTCTTGGCCGGGGCCTTCTTCGCGGGCGCCTTCTTGGCCGTCTTCTTCGCCGGGCCCTTCGCGCGCTTCTCCGCGAGCAGTTCGTAGCCCCGCTCCGGCGTGATGGTCTCGACGTCGTCGTCCCGCCGCAGCGTCGCGTTCGTCTCGCCGTCCGTCACGTACGGCCCGAAGCGGCCGTCCTTGACGACGACCGGCTTCTCGCTGACCGGGTCGGTGCCCAGTTCCTTCAGCGGCGGCTTGGCCGCGGCACGGCCCCGCTGCTTGGGCTGCGCGTAGATCGCGAGGGCCTCGTCCAGCGTGATCGAGAAGAGCTGGTCCTCGGTCTCCAGCGACCGCGAGTCCGTGCCCTTCTTCAGGTACGGGCCGTAGCGGCCGTTCTGGGCCGTGATCTCCACGCCCTCCGCGTCCGCGCCGACGACGCGCGGCAGCGACATCAGCTTCAGCGCCTCGTCGAGGGTGACCGTGTCCAGGGTCATGGACTTGAAGAGCGAGGCCGTCCGCGGCTTGACCGCGTTCTTGCCCGTCTTCGGGGTGCCCTCGGGGAGGATCTCCGTCACGTACGGGCCGTAACGACCGTCCTTCGCGACGATTTCGTTCCCGCTCACCGGGTCCTTGCCCAGCTCGAACTCGCCGCTCGGCTTGGCGAACAGCTCCTCCGCGTACGCGACCGTCAGCTCGTCCGGCGCCAGGTCGTCCGGGACGTCGGCCCGCTGGTGGCCCTCCGCGTCCTTCTCGCCGCGCTCCACGTACGGCCCGTAGCGGCCGACGCGCAGCACGACGCCGTCGCCGACCGGGAAGGAGGAGATCTCCCGGGCGTCGATCGCGCCCAGGTCCGTGACCAGCTCCTTCAGGCCGCCGAGGTGGTCGCCGTCGGCCGGTACGACCTCCGACGCGTCCTCGGAGCCGAAGTAGAACCGCTTCAGCCACGGCACGGACTGGGCCTCGCCCCGCGCGATGCGGTCGAGGTCGTCCTCCATCTTCGCGGTGAAGTCGTAGTCGACGAGCCGGCCGAAGTGCGTCTCCAGCAGGTTGACCACGGCGAACGACAGGAAGGACGGCACGAGCGCCGTGCCCTTCTTGAAGACGTACCCGCGGTCCAGGATCGTGCCGATGATCGACGCGTACGTCGACGGGCGGCCGATCTCGCGCTCTTCGAGCTCCTTGACCAGCGAGGCCTCGGTGTACCGGGCCGGCGGCTTGGTCGAGTGGCCGTCGGCCGTGATCTCCTCGGCCGACAGCGCGTCGCCCTCGGCGACCTGCGGCAGCCGCTTCTCGCGGTCGTCGAGCTCGGCGTTCGGGTCGTCCGCGCCCTCGACGTAGGCCTTCATGAAGCCGTGGAAGGTGATCGTCTTGCCGGAGGCACTGAACTCGGCGTCCCGGCCGTCGGACGCCCGGCCGCCGATCTTGACCGTGACCGAGTTGCCGACCGCGTCCTTCATCTGGGAGGCGACGGTCCGCTTCCAGATCAGCTCGTACAGGCGGAACTGGTCGCCGGTCAGGCCGGTCTCGGCCGGGGTGCGGAAACGATCACCCGAAGGGCGAATCGCCTCGTGCGCCTCCTGCGCGTTCTTGACCTTGCCGGCGTAGACGCGCGGCTTCTCCGGCAGGTAGTCGGCCCCGTAGAGCTGGGTGACCTGCGCCCGTGCCGCCGACACCGCGGTGTCGGAGAGCGTGGTGGAGTCCGTACGCATATAGGTGATGAAGCCGTTCTCGTACAGCTTCTGCGCCACCTGCATCGTCGCCTTCGCGCCGAAGCCCAGCTTGCGCGAGGCCTCCTGCTGGAGCGTCGTCGTGCGGAACGGGGCGTACGGGGAGCGGCGGTACGGCTTGGACTCGACCGAGCGGACGGCGAACGAGGTGTCGGCCAGCGCGGCGGCCAGCGCCCGGGCGTTCGCCTCGTCGAGGTGCAGCACCTCGCTCTTGAGCTGCCCGTTCGAGCCGAAGTCGCGGCCCTGCGCGACGCGCTTGCCGTCCACCGTGTTCAGGCGGGCGACCAGCGTGGACGGGTCGGAGGCGTCGCCGGCCCGCCCGGTGGAGAAGGTTGCGGTCAGGTCCCAGTACTCGGCGCTGCGGAAGGCGATGCGCTCGCGCTCCCGCTCGACGACGAGGCGGGTGGCGACCGACTGGACTCGGCCGGCCGACAGGCGCGGCATGACCTTCTTCCACAGGACCGGCGAGACCTCGTAGCCGTAGAGGCGGTCGAGGATGCGGCGGGTCTCCTGGGCGTCGACCATGCGCTGGTTCAGCTCGCGCGGGTTGGCGACGGCGTCGCGGATCGCGTCCTTGGTGATCTCGTGGAAGACCATCCGGTGGACGGGGACCTTGGGCTTGAGGACTTCCTGCAGGTGCCACGCGATGGCTTCGCCCTCGCGGTCCTCATCGGTGGCGAGGAAGAGTTCGTCGGACTCGGCCAGCAGCTCCTTGAGCTTCCTGACCTGGGCCTTCTTGTCGGCGTTGACGACGTAGATCGGCTGGAAGTCGTGTTCGACGTCCACACCGAGGCGTCGGACCTCGCCGGTGTACTTGTCGGGGACCTCGGCGGCGCCGTTCGGGAGGTCGCGAATGTGCCCGACGCTCGCCTCGACGACGTATCCCGGGCCGAGGTAGCCCTTGATCGTCTTCGCCTTGGCAGGGGACTCGACGATGACGAGTCGGCGGCCGCCCTTTGCGGTCTCGCTAGTCGGGGACAACTTGGCTCTTCTCTCCGGTCGGCACTCGGTCGCAGTACGGCGACGCTGCGGAGTGTGACGGTACAACCCGCCCCCGTGTCAAACGGCACAAGCCCGCAACGGCCACTCGAACGGTAACCCGACAAGTGCCATTTCTGCCGCCCGGATACCGTGCCGGGCCCGTCCCGATCACCGGGCCGAGTGCACAAAGGGCCGTCTGGCCCCGCTCCGGAAGGGCCCCCGAGGTCCCGGATGACCTCCGTGTTCACGCCGACGGGTACGGCCGCGTCACAGCCGTGTGAGGCACCAGACCCCGAGGGCCAGGGCGGTCCCGCCGGCCAGTACGGCCAGCGGGACGGCCACGACGGGGCGCACGCCTTCGGCGACCGGCGCGCGGTGCAGGACGCGCGCCCCCGTCCAGGCCAGCAGAGCGGCTCCGAACAGCAGGAACACGGCCGCCGCGAACATCGCCGGACCGGTTTCCACGCTGCTCCCCTTGCCCCTGAGCCACTCCCGGGATCCCCCCGGATCCCGCCTGCCGAAGAGCCTGACAGCCTCCGGGTAACGGGGGGTGAACCGTGGGTTACATCACGGGGCGGACCGGCCCGCCGGTCCGGTCACGGGCTCCAGGAAACCCTGCTCCACCAGCATCCGGATCGCCTCCGGGGTCCGGTCGCGCAGGACCACCGGATCCTCCTGCATCAGCTGCGCGATCGCGTCCAGGATCCGGCCCGCGCTGAGTGAGCCGTCGCACACTCCGGCGAATCCCGCCCCGACCGTGTCGACCTTGGTCGCGCGCCGCATGCCGCGGTTCTGCCGGAGCACCACGTGCTCCGGGTCCTCCGCGCCGGGCGCGCCGACCTGCTCCTGGATCACCTCGGCGGCCAGCATGAAGTGGCCGGCCAGCAGGGCGGCGTCGTCGTGGGCGCGCAGGTAGTCCTGCCGGGCGAAGTGGGCCAGCACCGCGTCGCCGAGCGGCTGCTCCACCGAGTGCGGCCACTCCTCGACGACGATCGAGGGCTCGGGCGCGTCGGTGCGGCGCAGCGTGATCCAGCCGAATCCGACCGCCTTGGTCCCGCGGGCCTCGAACTCGTCCAGCCAGTCCTCGTAGTGCCGCTCGTACTCGGCCGGGTCGGCCCGGTGGTCGCCCGCGTCGCGCAGCCACAGTTCCGCGTACTGCGTCACGTCCTGCACGTCACGCTGCACGATCCACGCGTCACAGCCGCGCGGCACCCAGGAGCGGACCCGGTCGTGCCAGTCCTCGCCCTCCACGTGCTGCCAGTTGCCGAGGAACTGTGCGTACCCGCCGGGGTTGAGGTGCGCGCCGGCCTCCTGGACCAGGGTCCGGCACAGGTCGTCGCCGCCCATGCCGCCGTCCCGGTACGTCAGCCGGGCGCCGGGCGAGATCACGAAGGGCGGGTTGGACACGATGAGGTCGTACGTCGCGTCGCCGACGGGCTCGAAGAGCGACCCGGCGAGCAGCTCGGCCTCGGGCGCCCCGGACAGCGCCAGCGTCAGACGGGTGAATTCCAGGGCCCTGGGGTTGACGTCGGTGGCGGTGACCCGGGTGGCGTGCTGGGCGGCGTGCAGGGCCTGGATGCCGGATCCGGTGCCGAGGTCCAGCGCGGTGGCGACCGGCACGCGGACGGTGATCCCGGCCAGGGTGGTGGAGGCGCCGCCGACGCCGAGGACCACCCCCTCCTCGCGGCGCCCGATCCCGCCGGCCCCGCCGACGGCGCAGCCGAGGTCCGAGACGATGAACCAGTCCTCGCCGTCGGGGCCGCCGTACGGGCGTACGTCCACGGTGGCGTGCACCACGTCGCCCTCGCGCCGCAGCCAGCCGTCGGCGAGCGCGGCCTCCACGGGCAGGGCGCCCTCGGCGTGCGCGTACGCGGCGGGCTGCTGGAGCAGGAAGAGCCGGACCAGCGTCGCGAGCGGGCCGTCTCCGCCGCCGCGCGTGGCGCGCAGGGCGGGGACCGTCTCGCTGCGGGCCAGGGCGGCGTAGGCGGGGGCGCCGAGCAGGTCGAGCAGCCCGTCGGCGGTGAAGCCGGCGGCGAGCAGGGCTCCGCGGAGTTCGCGGGCGTGTTCGGGCGAGGGGAGGCTGGTGGTACTCACCCGTCCATTGTGTCCGCTGGCCCGGGGAATCGGTGCGCCCTCCACGCCGCGCCCGCCGCCGCGTACGGGACGCCCCTCGGGCCCCGGGTACGCGTCAGGGCGGCGCAGAGTCCGCTGGGGACCCCGGCCACCCTGGTCGACGTACCGCCCGCTCCGGTCGGCGGCGTGCCGCCGCGGCCGTCGGCTACTGCGGCGAGGCCACCACGGTGACCTGGCAGCCCTTCTGGCTGTTCATCACCTTGTCGAGGCCGCCCGCCTTGAGCTTGTCGAGCGCCTGCTCGCCGCCCTTGGTGGCCTCGGCGAGGCCGTTGGCCACCTCCTTGAGCCCCTCGGCGAACTTGTTCTGGTCCTTGACGTCGAGGGCGTCGACCTTGACCTTCAGCTCCGCGTAGCCCTTGGACGTCTCCTCGAAGCCCTTCACGGCGGCGTCCTGGGTCGCCTGGCCCTCCTTGGCCGGCGGCACCCCCGCCCCCGTCAGCGCGGCGCCCATCGCCTTGTACGAGTCGGACATGGTCTGGAAGGCCTCGGAGTCCGTCTTCTGGACCTCCTCGGGCTTGTTGCTCTCCGAGGACACGCGCTTGATGTCCGCGTTTGCTGCCTCGATCTTCTTCAGCTCGGGCTGCCAGGCGTCGCAGACCTTCTTGGCCCAGGCATCGGCCTTCTTGTCGTTGTCGTCCCCGCCGCACCCGGACAGGACGAGCATCAGCACCGCGCCGCCGGACACTGCGGCCGCAATCTTCTTGTTCACCGGGTTGGTCCCTTCGAAGGCTCTCGGCCGGAAGATACACGCCCTCGATCGGGCCATGCGGAAAGGCGGACAGACGGCGCGTCAGTCCGCGCCGCCTGTCCGCCGTTCGGTCGTACCTTCGAGCCGGTGGCCCTACGGTCAGGAAACCACCGCCGGGTCGGCCGGTCCCGCCACCCGCTCCGCCGTGGCGCCCTCGCCCTCGGCGTCGTCCCCGACCGCGATGCCGCGGCGCTTGGAGACGTAGACCGCGCCGACGATGACGGCGATGGCGATGACGGCGACGATCGCCCGTACGGTCGCGCTGGCGTCCGCGCCGTAGCTGAACTGCACGACGGCCGGGGCGATCAGCAGCGCCACCAGGTTCATGACCTTGAGCAGCGGGTTGATCGCGGGGCCCGCGGTGTCCTTGAACGGGTCGCCGACGGTGTCGCCGATGACGGTCGCGGCGTGGGCCTCGCTGCCCTTGCCGCCGTGGTGGCCGTCCTCGACGAGCTTCTTCGCGTTGTCCCACGCGCCGCCGGAGTTGGCGAGGAAGACCGCCATCAGGGTGCCGGTGCCGATGGCGCCCGCGAGGAACGAGCCGAGCGCGCCGACGCCGAGCGAGAAGCCGACGGCGATCGGGGTGAGCACGGCGAGCAGACCGGGCGTGGCGAGCTCGCGCAGCGCGTCCTTGGTGCAGATGTCCACGACGCGCCCGTACTCGGGCTTCTCGGTGTAGTCCATGATCCCGGGGTGCTCGCGGAACTGGCGGCGCACCTCGTAGACGACGGCGCCCGCGGAGCGGGAGACGGCGTTGATGGCGAGGCCGGAGAACAGGAACACGACCGCCGCGCCCAGGATCAGGCCGACCAGGTTGTTGGGCTGGGCGATGTCCAGGCTGAGGTTCATCTCGCCCGCCTTGGCACCGACTTCCTTGACCGCGTTCGCGATGGCGTCGTTGTACGAGCCGAAGAGCGCGGCCGCGGCGAGCACGGCGGTGGCGATCGCGATGCCCTTGGTGATGGCCTTGGTGGTGTTGCCGACCGCGTCCAGGTCGGTCAGGACCTGCGCTCCGGCGCCCTCGACGTCGCCGGACATCTCGGCGATGCCCTGGGCGTTGTCGGAGACGGGGCCGAAGGTGTCCATGGCGACGATGACGCCGACGGTGGTGAGCAGGCCGGTGCCGGCCAGGGCCACCGCGAACAGCGCCAGCATGATCGAGGTGCCGCCGAGCAGGAACGCTCCGTAGACGCCGAGGCCGATGAGCAGCGCGGTGTAGACGGCGGACTCCAGGCCGACCGAGATGCCGGCGAGGACGACGGTGGCCGCGCCGGTCAGGGAGGACTTGCCGATGTCCCGGACGGGACGGCGGTTGGTCTCGGTGAAGTAGCCGGTCAGCTGCTGGATCAGGGCGGCGAGCACGATGCCGATGGCGACGGCGACGACGGCCAGGACGCGCGGGTCACCGGAGTGGTTGGCGATCGCGGCGTCCTCGACGCCGACGAGCTCCTTGTAGGTGGCCGGCAGGTAGGCGTAGACGGCGATCGCGACCAGCGCCAGGGAGATCACGGCGGAGATGAAGAAGCCGCGGTTGATCGCGGTCATTCCGCTGCGGTCGGAGCGGCGCGGGGAGACCGCGAAGATGCCGATCATGGCGGTGATGACGCCGATCGCGGGGACGATCAGCGGGAACGCGAGACCGAGGTCGCCGAAGGCGGCCTTGCCGAGGATGAGCGCGGCCACGAGCGTGACGGCGTACGACTCGAAGAGGTCGGCCGCCATTCCGGCGCAGTCGCCGACGTTGTCGCCCACATTGTCGGCGATGGTCGCGGCATTGCGCGGATCGTCCTCCGGAATGCCCTGCTCGACCTTGCCGACCAGGTCGGCGCCGACGTCGGCGGCCTTGGTGAAGATGCCGCCGCCGACACGCATGAACATCGCGATCAGCGCGGCGCCGAGGCCGAAGCCCTCCAGCACCTTCGGGGCGTCGGCGGCGTAGACCAGGACGACGCAGGAGGCGCCGAGCAGGCCGAGGCCGACGGTGAACATGCCGACCACGCCGCCCGTGCGGAAGGCGATCTTCATCGCCTTGTGCGACACGTCGGTCAGGTCCTTGGCGGGTTCGCCCTCGGCGGGGGTGGCCTCGCGCGCCGCGGCGGCGACGCGGACGTTGGCGCGGACCGCCAGCCGCATGCCGATGTAGCCGGTGGCGGCGGAGAAGAGGGCGCCGACGAGGAAGAAGGCGGACCGGCCGGCCCGCTGCGTCCAGTCGTCGGCGGGGAGCAGGAAGAGCAGGAAGAACACCACGACGGCGAAGATGCCGAGGGTGCGCAGCTGCCGACCGAGGTAGGCGTTGGCGCCTTCCTGGACGGCCGCGGCGATCTTCTTCATCGCATCGGTTCCCTCGTCGGCGGCGAGCACCTGGCGGACCAGGATCTGCGCGACGACGAGCGCGGCGAGTGCGACCGCCGCAATGACGATCACGATGAGCCGATTGTCATCGGTGAGTACAGCGGCTGCCAGATCGGAAGTGCCGATCGGCGCGTTGGGGGTGAAGAGCCCCGTCATTCGTCCTCCTTGACGTGATGAGCTCAAGATGTGGACGGATTGTAGGGAGCGCGCCCTGATCAAAACAGTACGCGGGAAACGGAATTGGCCTGCTCTTGCTCCTCACCAATAGATCCCGTCACTCCATTACCCTCGAAAGTGGTAATGGGGCAAAAGCATTGACGCTTGATCAATTCCCGGGAAGGGGCGCGCGGGAGCACGAGAAAAGGCCCTGCTCGACGGTAGTCGACAGGGCCTTGAATAAGATCAAAAGAAGTTCAGACGAGTGCGCGTCGGGAACGGGCGCGGGCATGCCGAGACGCGCGGGCACGCCCAGACGCGCGGGCACGCCCAGACGCGCGGGCACGCCCAGACGCGCGGGCACGCCCAGACGCGCGGGCACGCCGAAGTGCCCGCCTCCCGCTCTCGCCCCGCGGGCGTGGAGGGGCTAGTCGAGGTCGGTCGCGCCGGACACGGGCCAGCTCATCCTGATGGTCCCACCCGACGCTCCGGTGGTCACTTCGACGTCGTCGACGAGCCCGCTGATGACCGCGAGGCCCATCTCGTCCTCGCCGTCGTTGTCCGGGTCCAGGGCGGCGGCGATACCCGGCACGGCATCCGCCGGGCCGGGCACCTCGTCTGCGACCTCGATGGAGAAGGTCTTCTCCTCCTCGGTCAGCACCACCCGGACGGGCGCGAGCAGTCCGTTGACGCGATGCAGTCCGACGGCACGCGAGCAGGCCTCGCCCACGGCGAGGCGGACCTCGTCGAGCAGGGCCTCCTCGACGCCGGCCCGGCGCGCCACGGCGGCCGCGACCAGGCGGGCCGTCCGGACGTGTTCGGGCTGGGCGCTGAAGCGCAGTTCAACGGTGGCCATGCGCGTCCCCCTCGGACTACGGGCGTGCCTTGACAGGGGCACGGACCGACCGACGGTCCGGTGCCCCTGCTCCTACGGACAGGAGCCGTCAGTCGGTGGCGTTGACGGCGTCTTCCACCGTGGTGTGGATCGGGAAGACCTTGGTCAGACCGGTGATGCGGAAGATCTTCAGGATGCGCTCCTGGTTGCACACCAGACGCAGTGAGCCCTCGTGCGCGCGGACGCGCTTGAGGCCTCCCACGAGCACACCGAGGCCGGTGGAGTCGAGGAAGTCCACTCGCTCCATGTCGACAACCAGGTGGTAGCTGCCGTCGTTCACCAACTCGACCAACTGCTCGCGCAGCTTGGGCGCGGTATACACATCAATCTCGCCACCGACCTCCACGACCGTACGGTCGCCGACAGTGCGAGTCGACAGGGACAGGTCCACGGATCCTCCAGCACCTTGCTATCGAGCGGCGCCCCCCAGGGGCCTCCCCACCCGAAGGTAGGCGAGGGATTGGCTGCCGCGATGGCATTCAATCACTTACCGGCAGGCGCGCACGACGCCTTGGGACCATTGTCCCGCACGCCAGTGACACACTCGGTTCCAATGGCCAATACTCACCGCCCCGGTCCGCCCACGCCACCAGCGGACCCCCGACCCGCCCCGGGAACCGTTCTGGACCGGCTCTCACGGGGGCCTTCGCGGGCTGCGCGCATCACCCATACGGAGCACTTGCCCCCTCGGGCGGGTCGTCATGCAGTCTGGCCCGACCGCATCCGAACGGATGTCGTGGCCGCCATCACGGCCGCCGGGATCGAACATCCGTGGGAACACCAGGCCGCGGCCGCCGAGCACGCCCTGGACGGCGAGTCGGTGGTCGTCGCCACCGGAACCGCCTCCGGCAAGTCCCTGGCCTACCTGGCGCCGGTGCTCTCGGCCCTCGCGGACGGCGCCGAGGCCCCCAACGGGCGCGGCGCCACCGCCCTGTACCTGGCCCCCACCAAGGCCCTCGCGGCCGACCAGCGGCGCGCCGTACGGGAACTGGCCGCCCCGCTCGCAAACGCCGTCCGCCCCGCCGTCTACGACGGGGACACGCCGGTCGAAGAACGCGAATGGGTGCGCCAGTACGCCAACTACGTCCTGACCAACCCCGACATGCTGCACCGGGGGATCCTGCCGGCCCACCCCCGCTGGTCCTCGTTCCTGAAGGCCCTGCGGTACGTCGTCATCGACGAATGCCACACCTACCGGGGAGTATTCGGCTCGCACGTCGCCCAGGTGCTGCGCCGCTTGCGGCGGCTGTGCGCCCGCTACGGCTCCGATCCCGTGTTCCTGCTGGCCTCCGCCACCGCGAGCGACCCGGCCGCCGCGGCGTCCCGGCTGACCGGAGTACCGGTCACCGAGGTCACCGACGACGCCTCGCCGCGCGGCGAAGTGGTCTTCGCGCTGTGGGAGCCGCCGCTGCTGACCGAGCTGCGCGGCGAGAAGGGCGCCCCGGTGCGCCGCACCGCCACCGCCGAGACGGCCGACCTGCTGACCGACCTCGTCGTGCAGGGCGTCCGGACGGTCGCCTTCGTCCGCTCCCGGCGCGGGGCCGAGCTGATCTCCGTGATCACCCAGGAGCGGCTCGCCGAGGTGGACCGCTCCCTGCCCCGGCGTGTCGCCGCCTACCGGGGCGGCTACCTGCCCGAGGAGCGCCGGGCCCTGGAGCGGGCCCTGCACTCCGGCGAGCTGCTCGGCCTGGCCGCGACGACCGCGCTGGAGCTCGGCGTCGACGTCTCCGGCCTGGACGCCGTGCTGATCACCGGCTACCCGGGCACCCGGGCCTCCCTGTGGCAGCAGGCGGGCCGCGCCGGGCGCTCCGGGCAGGGCGCCCTGGCCATCCTGATCGCCCGGGACGACCCGCTGGACACCTACCTGGTCCACCACCCCGACGCGCTCTTCCGGCAGCCCGTGGAAGCCACCGTCCTGGACCCCGACAACCCGTACGTGCTGGCCCCGCACCTGTGCGCGGCCGCCGCCGAGCTGCCCCTGACGGAGGCCGACCTGACCCTGTTCGGCCCGGCCGCCCGGGAGCTGCTGCCGCAGCTGGAGGCCGCGAAGCTGCTCCGCCGGCGGGCCACCGCCTGGCACTGGACGCGCCGGGAGCGGGCCTGCGACCTGACCGACATCCGGGGCGGCGGGGGCCGCCCGGTGCAGATCGTCGAGGCCGCCACCGGGCGGCTGCTCGGCACGGTCGACGGGGACGCCGCCCACACCTCCGTCCACGACGGCGCCGTCCACCTCCACCAGGGCCGCACCTACCTGGTGAAGCACCTCGACCTGGAGGACTCGGTCGCGCTGGTCGAGGAAGCCAGCCCGCCGTACTCCACCACCGCCCGCGACACCACCGCCATCTCCGTCCTGGAGACCGACTCCGAGATCCCCTGGGGCCAGGGCAGGCTCTGCTTCGGCTCCGTCGAGGTGACCAACCAGGTCGTCTCGTACCTGCGGCGCAAGCTGATCACCGGTGAGGTGCTCGGCGAGGCGAAGCTCGACCTGCCGCCGCGCACCCTGCGCACCCGGGCCGTGTGGTGGACGGTCACGGAGGACCAGCTCGACGAGGCCCGGATCAACCCCGAGATCCTCGGCGGCGCCCTGCACGCCGCCGAGCACGCCTCCATCGGCCTGCTCCCGCTGTTCGCCACCTGCGACCGCTGGGACATCGGCGGCGTCTCCGTCCCGCTGCACCCCGACACCCTGCTCCCGACCGTCTTCGTCTACGACGGCCACCCCGGCGGCGCCGGCTTCGCGGAACGCGCCTTCCACACGGCCCGCGCCTGGCTGACGGCGACCCGCGACGCCATCGCCGCCTGCGAATGCGAGGCCGGCTGCCCGTCCTGCATCCAGTCCCCCAAATGCGGCAACGGCAACGACCCCTTGCACAAACGCGGCGCGATCCGCCTCCTGACCCGACTCCTGTCGGAGGCCCCGGCGACGGGAGCCGAGGCGGGGACGACTCCCGAGGCCGAACCGGGGGCGGCTGCCGACACGGGGGCGGGGGCTTAGGCCGAACCGGGGGCGGGGGCTTAGGCCGAACCGGGGGCGGGGGCTTAGGCCGAACCGGGGGCGGGGGCTTAGGCCGAACCGGGGGCGGGGCCCGGCGGCGTGGGCCTGGGGCGTGGGCCCGGGGGGCAGGGATCGGATCAGGGTGGGACTCGGCCCAGGGGCGGGACCTGATGGCCCTGGAGCAGGGCCCGGGGGCCCGGAGGTCCGGCACCGCTGCCAGGAAGGCTCCTGCGAGGCCGTACACGCCGCGTACGAGGGGTACCAGGACCGCCGGGACCACCTGTACCCGGACAGCGGCTCGGCGGCCTTCTCCGCCGACGGAGCGCTCGTCTGGGCCCACGTCCGCGGCACGCCGGGAGCCCGTGCACACGGGCACCGACAGTCAGGCCGGACGACCCCGAACCCCACCCGGCCGGACCCACAGGCCGACCAGCGCGCCTAACCGACCGCCGACGCCGTCACCCGGCGGGAGCCGAGCCGGCCCGCCCGGGCCTGACGGCCGTGGCGAACCGCCCGGGAGCCGAGCCGGCCCGCCCGGGCCTGACGGCCGGGGCGAACCGCCCCGGCCCCCGGCGGCTGGCGCCCTCACCCGGCGGGAGCCAGGGGCGGGCCCGCGCGGGCGGTGGCGGCGGGGGCGAAAGGGCCCGTCGGGGCGCGGGCCGAGATCTCGGAGATCTCGCCCCGCAGGGTGCAGGACGTCAGCGTTGCGCCCTGGGCGCGGGCCACGCGCATGGCCGTGGCGCACGCCGTCTCGGGGCCGTGGGCCCAGCTCGCCGCCGCCGCGAGCGCCGCCAGGTCGGCGGCTGCGGCGGCCCGGTGTCGCGCGACCACCGCCTGCCCGAGCAGCAGCACGCCGCCGAACACCGCCACCAGCACCGTCGCGACCAGCGCGCCCCACACCGTCGCCGAGCCCCGCTCCCGGCACCGGTCGGTGGTCACGGCGGTGGCCCCACGGTGTCTTCCGCCAGGGACGCCGCCTCGGCGGACAGGCGGAAGGGGAGGGTGTGGGGGCCCGGTGGAGGGGCTGTTACGCGGACGTGCCAGAGGTCGCCCGAGCGGGTCAGGGCCACCTGCGCGCCCGGCGGGGCGGCAGCCTTGGCTGCCGCCAGAGCGGTGTCCCTCGGCTCCGAGCGGGACGCCGCCCGCGCGCCGGCGCGGGCCGCGTCCACGCAGCGGATCTGCGCGGCCGCCGCCATCAGCGCCCACACCAGCAGCGCCGCGAAGAGAACCAGAGCCGGGATGACCAGCGCGGCTTCCGCCGTCACATATCCGCCGTCGCGCGGAGTTTTCTCAGAACGGCACATCGAGCGCCTTCCCGATGGTCGACTGAAGGGCCGTGGAGACCACGTCACTCGTCACCACCTTGTACAGAACGGCCGCGAATGCACACGCCGCGATCGTGCCCATGGCGTATTCCGAAGTGGACATCCCCGCATCGCTCCGATGACCGCTCAGCGCCTTCCGCACACGAAACCAGATGATCCTCATGTCAACCTCCAGTCGATTTATGTTCTTGATGTGATTTCAGGTGTTCGAGAGGAGCCCGGAAGCCATACCGATCACCACCGGAGCCACCCCCACCGCGAGAAACGCGGGAAGGAAACACAGGCCCACCGGCGCCGTGACGAGCACCGCCGCCCGCTGTGCCCGGGCGCCCGCCCGGCGGGTCCGGTCCTCGCGCAGGGCCGCCGCCATCCGGGAGACCGGCTCCGCCGCCGGCGCCCCGGTGCGCGCCGCCCGCTCCAGGCACTCCGCGAGCCCCCGGGCTCCCGGTATCTCCGCCAACCTCCCCCACGCCGACCCCGGTTCGCCGCCGAGCCGGAGTTCCGCCCCGGCCAGGGCCAGCCGCTCGCCCACCGGGCCTCCCAGCGACTCGCCCACCACCTCCGCCGCCTCCACGGGCCCCGCCCCGGCCGCCAGGCAGGCGGCCAACAGGTCCGCCGCGAACGGCAACTGACGCTCCGCCTCCCTCGGGTCCACCCCGGCCGGCGGTCGCGCCCGGCGCGCCCAGCGCCACGCCCCGAACGCCGCCCCGCAGCCGATCAGCACGCCCACCGCGCCGCCGACCAGCGCCCAGCCCGCCAGCAGCGCCCCGGCCGGCCAGGCCCAGGCCCGTGCCAGGCCCCGTATCCGCCGGTCTAACACCGGCCCACGCCGCACCGGAAACACCGCCAGCAGGACGCCGATCCGGCGGCGGGCCGCCCGCTCCCGTATCCGGGCGGCCACCGCCGACCCCGCGCACAGCACCGCCATCGCGAGGCACAGCGCCATCCCCAGCCTGTGGACCACGAATCCGGTCATCACCATTCCCCCGCTCCCACGATCCGCCGGCACCACAGCAGCCCCAGCGCCTCCAGCACCCCGCCCGCCCCCAGGCAGCCCCACCCGACCGGGGTGTGCAGCAGCACGCGCAGCGGGTCCGCCCCGAGCCCGGTGCCGATGAGCAGGCCCACCAGTGGGAGGAGGGCCAGTACCACCGCGGTCGAGCGGGCTCCGGCCAGTTGGGCCCGCAGGGACTCCCGCCGGTCCCGCTCGGCCCGCAGCGCCCCCTCCAGCCGGTCCAGCCCGGCCGCCAGGCCCGCGCCGCCGTCCACCGAGACCCGCCAGCAGGCCGCCATCCCGGCCAGCCCCTCCGCGCCCGGCTCCCGGGCCGCCAGCCGCAGCGCGCCCGGTACGTCCCCGCCGAACGCCGCCGCAGCCAGCACCCCGGCCTCCGCGGCGCCCGGGCCGCCCGGGCCCGACGCGGTACGCCGTATCGCCGCGGTCAGCGCCTGCCCGGGCTGCGCTCCGGCCCGCAGTTCGCCCACCGCCGCCCCGCACAGCGCCACCACCTCCGCCGCCCGGGCCGCCCGGGCGCGCTCCCGCTCCCGGGCCCGCAGCCACCGCCGCACCAGCGGTACGGCCGCCGCGCCCAGCACCACCGGGATCACCGACCCGCCGAGCAGCGCGACCACGAGACCGACGCCCAGGCAGCCCCACTCGCGCCGGCCTGCCGCCCGCACCCGAACCCCGACCACGAGCCGCTCCCAGCGCACCGGCCCGCCCGGCACCACGGGGCCGCCTCCAGCCAGGAGCACCCGGGCCCGCCGGGACACCCGGTCGCCCCCGGCCAGCCCCCAGGCCGCCGCTCCGGCGCACAGCACCCCGGCGAACACCGGCACCGGCAGCGCCGCCCCGGCGTTCACCGCGCACCGCCCATCAGCGGTCGCAGCCGCTCCCAGCCCCGCTCCCGTACGAACCCGCGCGCCGCCCAGCGCAGCGCGGGCACCGTGACGACCAGCCCCGCCGGATCCCGTTCCAGCACATGCACCTCGGCGACCCGGCGGCGCCCGTCCCGGTCCCGGACGAGATGCACGACCAGGCTCAGCGCGGCCGCCAACTGGCTGTGCAGGGAGGCCCGATCCAGCCCGGCGGCCGTCCCGAGCGCCTCCAGCCGGGCCGGGACGTGCGCGGCCGCGTTCGCGTGGACGGTGCCGCAGCCGCCTTCGTGCCCGGTGTTCAACGCGGCGAGGAGAGTGGCCACTTCGGCCCCCCGGACCTCCCCGACGACGAGCCGGTCCGGCCGCATCCGCAGCGCTTGGCGGACCAGATCGGCCAGGGTGACCAGCCCCGCGCCCTCCTGGTTGGCCGGCCGGGTCTCCAGCCGCACCACATGCGGATGGTCGGGGCGCAGCTCGGCCGAATCCTCGGCCAGTACGATCCGCTCCGCCGGGCCCACCAGCCCCAACAGGGTGCTGAGCAGGGTGGTCTTGCCCGTGCCGGTCCCGCCGGAGACGAGGAACGACAGCCGGGCCTCCACCATCGCCCGCAGCAGTTTCTGTCCGCCGGGCGGCAGTGTTCCCGCCGCGACGAGTTCCTCCAGCGTGAACGCGCGGGGCCGCACCACGCGCAGGGAGAGGCAGGCGGACCCGACCGCGACCGGCGGCAGGACCGCATGGAGCCGGGTGCCGTCCGGCATCCGGGCGTCCACCCACGGCCGGGCGTCGTCCAGCCGCCGTCCCGCGACGGCGGCGAGCCGCTGGGCCAGCCTGCGCACGGCCTCGGCGTCCGGGAAGGTCACTTCGGTCAGCTCCAGCCCGCCGCCCCGGTCCACCCACACCCGATCGGGGGCCGCCACCAGCACGTCGGTGACCTCGGGATCGGCGAGCAGCGCCTCCAGGGGGCCCGCGCCGACCAGCTCGGACCGTAACTCGGCGGCGGCACCCAGTACTTCCGCGTCGCCCAGCAGCCGGCCCTGGGCCCGCAGGGCGGCCGCGACCCTGGCCGGGGTCGGCTCCGCCCCGCTCTCGGCGAGGCGCTGGCGCACCGCGTCCAGCAGTACCGCGCTCATGCCGGCACCCCCTGGGCGGGGCCGAGCGCCCGCTGCCAGAAGCCGTCGCAGAACCGGGCCAGCGCGCCGCGCCGCTGCGACCCGGGCGGTTCTCCCTCGGCCACCCTCCCGGGCAGGCCGACCTCGACCGGCACCTCGCCGGCCAGCGGGACGCCCAGCAGGCCGGCGACCGCCTCGGCATCGAGCCCGCCCGGGCAGCGGCCCCGTACGACGACGCGGACGTCCCGGGCGACCATCCGTACCCCGGCAGCGACGCGGCCCGCCGCGGCCACCGCCCGCAGCTCGCCCGGAACCACCATCAGCACCAGGTCCAGCTGGGCCAGCACCTCGGCCACGGCCTCGTCCACCCGGCGCGGCAGGTCGACCACCACGACCCCGCCCCGCCGTCGGGCGGCGGCCACGACGGACCGCATCGCGGCGGGCGGCACGACCACCCGCTCGCCCCGGTCCCAGCTGAGCACCCTCAGCGCGTGCAGTTCGGGCAGGGACTCCTCCAGCGCTCCGGCGCCGACGCGGCCCCGCGAGCCGGCGAAGTCCGGCCAGCGCAGCCCCTCGGCGCCCTCGCCGCCGAGCAGTACGTCCATGCCGCCGCCGAGCGGGTCACCGTCGATGAGGATGGTGCGCTCCCCGGCCCGGGCGGCCCTGATGGCCAGGGCGCAGGCGAGGGTGGAGGCTCCGGCCCCGCCGCTGCCGCCGATCACCCCGACGGCGAGGGCGGGCTTCCCGGCCCCTTCCACCACATCGGCGATGCGGTCGACGAGCCGGTTCTCGGCGTCGGGGAGCCGCAGCACCTCCTCGGCGCCGATCTCCACCGCCCGCTGCCACACCAGGGGGTCGTCCAGCTCCCGGCCGACGAGGAACACCCCGTCCCGGCGCGGCGCCCCGCGCGCCCGCCGGGCGGCGTCGTCCCCGACGAGGACGAGCGGCGCGGACTCCCATCCGACTCCCCCGCGCGCCTCACCGGCGACTGCCTCACCCCCGGCACCGCCGGTCCCGCTTTGCTCGGGCACCGCATGGTGCACATGCGGCTCGGCGCCCGCGGCGGCGCACAGCCGCAGCAGGTCGTCGAGCAGCAAGGGGTCCTCGGTGATGATCAGCGGCCGTCCGCCACCGGCCCCGGCCGCGCCCACACGGGCCGACGGCCTGTTCCCACCGACGAACACACGCTCCGGCACTTCACACGACTTCGATCCAGCCACGATCTCCGCCCCCTTCTCACCGCAAATCCGAAGGCCGCGGACTTCGCGGCTGGAATCACGGTGACGGGATCCGGAAAAAGAAGTGGATCTTGCCCGAAAACTGTGGACAACCGGGCCGTTGTGAATAACTCCGCCACCCCATCAGGTGAGTTCCAGAGCGCGCCGGAACAACTACGGAGCGTCACGCGTCTGACGGGGTGAGGGCCGGCGGCACGCGGGCCACCGAAGAGGAAGGGCCGGGGAGATGGTCACCAAGGGCCGAAGGCAGAGGACGCAAACCGCGTCCGGACATGCGACGACCCCCGCCGGGGGGGAGAGCGGGGGTCGTCCCCACGGTCCGACTCGGGGGGGGGAGGAGCCAGACCGGGTTAGCACGGTCGCGAACGATCCGTGACTTCCATGGTGTACCCGAGAGCCTTCTCAGGCAAACCCACGCGCCACACCTTACGCCGAATGGTGGGCGCATATGCTCGGGGCGTGGAAAACCAGCCCTTGCCGCACTCCTTGCCTCGTACCGCAGCCTTCTTCGACCTGGACAAGACGGTCATTGCGAAGTCGAGCACTCTGACGTTCAGCAAGTCCTTCTACCAAGGCGGCCTGATCAACCGCCGGGCCGTGCTGCGCACCGCGTACACCCAGTTCATCTTCCTGGCCGGCGGCGCCGACCACGACCAGATGGAGCGGATGCGGGAGTACCTGTCCGCCCTCTGCAAGGGGTGGAACGTGCAGCAGGTGCGAGAGATCGTCGCCGAGGCCCTGCACGACCTCATCGACCCGATCATCTACGACGAGGCCGCGTCCCTGATCGAGGCCCACCACACGGCGGGCCGTGACGTGGTGATCGTGTCGACCTCCGGCGCGGAAGTGGTCGAGCCGATCGGCGAGATGCTCGGCGCGGACCGGGTCGTCGCCACGCGGATGGTGGTCGGCGAGGACGGGTGCTTCACCGGGGAGATCGACTATTACGCGTACGGGCCGACGAAGGCGGAGGCCGTGCGGGAGCTCGCGGAGTCCGAGGGGTACGACCTCGCGCGGTGCTACGCGTACAGCGACTCGATCACGGATGTGCCGATGCTGGAGGCCGTGGGGCATCCGCATGCGGTGAATCCCGACCGGGCGTTGCGGCGGGAGGCGGTGGCGCGGGAGTGGCCGGTGCTGGTGTTCAACAGGCCGGTGCGGTTGAAGCAGCGGCTGCCGGGGTTTGCGATGGGTGGGCGGCCGGCGTTGGTCGCTGCCGCGGCCGTGGGCGCTGCCGCTGCTACCGCCGGGCTGGTTTGGTACGCCAGTCGGCGGCGGGCCCTTTCGGCTGCCGCCTCGGCCTGACCCTGCGGTTTGCCCCGCCCGGGGCCGGCCTGGGGCCGGCTCCTGCCCGGACCTGAGGCGGGGCCGGATCCCACGCAGCCCTGAGGGCGGGGCCGGATCCCCTCCAGCCCTGAGGGCGGGGCCGGATCCCCTCCAGCCCTGAGGCGGGGCTGGATCCCGCCTGACACCGACCCGCGTCGGGTGTGTCCCGCCCGACCTTGATCCTGACCCCGGCCGCTCGTCGCCGTCGGGTGCCGCTGCGCGGGTCTTCTCCCCGCCCCGCCCTTTCACCGTTTCCCGGGCTCTGCCCGGACCCGGTCCTCAAACGCGGGACGGGCTGGACCCCGCGGGCTCCGCCCGGCCCTGGTCCAAAAGGCCGGACGGGCCGAAACCGCCGGGACTCCGCCCGGGCTGACCCAAAAAGCTGGACGGCCGAAACCGCCGGGACTCCGCCCGGGCTGACCCAAAGGCCGGACGGACCGAAACCGCCCGGGCTCTGCCCGGGCCTGGCCCAGAAAGCTGGACGGCCGAAGCCGCTGGGATTCCGCCCGGGGCTGGCCCAAAGCGGGACGGGCCGAAACCCCCGGACTTCGCCCGGGCCCGTGGCTCAAGCGGCGGCGGGGCGTGGATTTGGGGCGCCGGTGAGCGGGATGGAGGGGGTTGGGGTCCCGGACGGGCGCGTGGCTGGAATGAGCCGGCGGTCCAGACCGCAGCCTGACTGGCCCGCCGCGCACGCCTCGCGCCTCGGGCGGCGGCACAGCCTGCCCGGGGGGTGAGCTGGGGGGATGCGGGGGTGTCCGGTTGATGTGGGAATGGGGCGGAAAGTAAAGAAGTCGGGGCAGGGGTTTCGCATGGGTCGGAAGCGGAGTACAAAGGAGTCACGGCCCGCGAGACCAAAGAACATCCGAGAGGATCATCTTTAAAACGCAGTAAGGCCCACGGACCGAAGCATGAACGCCGAGCACCCACGCGACGTCGACCCGTCGATTACGGGCCAGCCGCACCAGGTAACGGGCAAAGTCCCCGACCTGATGGGCATATATCGAGGACGCTTGGTAACTGGGCGTAAATGCCAGCGGCGACACCAAAGTTTGACGGTGTCGCCGCAACCCGTGTCCGGGGAGGTGCGGGGTTACGCCGCGCCTCGCTGGAGGGCCTCGCAGACCGCCGTCGACTCCCGGACTCCGAGTTCGACCGCGCGGCCGCAGTGGGCGATCCAGACCGCCATGCCTTCCGGGGTGCCGGAGACGTAGCCCTCGAAGGCCGCCAGGTACGCCTCCCGGCCCTGCTCGGCGTGGCCTACCTCCGCCGGGCAGATCGCCTTCGGGTCCAAGCCGCTGTTGATCAGGACGATCCGCTCCGCCGCCCGCGCGACCAGGCCGTTGTACGAGCCGAACGGCCGCAGGGCGAGGAGTTCACCGTGCACCACTGCCGCCGTGATCAGCGCGGGGGCCGAACCGCCCGCGATGATCAGCCGGGACAGCCCGTCCAGCCGGCCCGCGACCTCGTCCGCGCCCGGGAGCGGCAGGGTGATCAGCGGCTCGTCCACCGGTTCGCCCGCCAGACGGGGGCGGCCCACGGTGTCCCCGTCGGCCGTCGAGCCCGACGCGACCAGGTGGAGCCGCGCGAGGACCCGTAGCGGCGACTGGCGCCAGATGCTCAGCAGCTGCCCGGCCTCCGCCGTCAGCCGCAGCGCCGCGCCCACCGTGCGCGCCTCGGACTCGGCGCCGAAGTCGGTCCGGCGGCGCACCTCCTCCAGGGCCCAGTCCGCGCCGGACAGCGCCGCGCTCCCCCGGGCGCCGCGCAGCGCGGCCTCCGAGGTGATCTCCCCGCTGCGGCGGCGCATGACCCGGTGCCCGTAGACCCGGTCCACTGCCTTGCGTACGGAATCCACGGACTCGGCCACGCCCGGGAGCGAACCCAGGGGTGCCAGGGGGTCGGAAGCGCTACTCATAAGTAGGGAGCCTACGCACTGTCCGCCCATAGCACCGACCCCTCCTTGGAGTGGTCTTCTTCACTCACCCAAGCCACTCAACGCGACCATGCCGCTACGCTTGGTGAACATGAAGATCGCTTTCGTGGGAAAGGGCGGCAGCGGGAAGACCACGCTGTCCTCCCTCTTCATCCGCCACCTCGCCGCCAATGAAGCCCGTGTCGTCGCGGTGGACGCCGACATCAACCAGCACCTCGCCGCCGCCCTCGGGCTCGGCGAGGACGAGGCCGCCGCGCTGCCCGCGATGGGTGCGCACCTGCCGCTGATCAAGGAGTACCTGCGCGGCGCGAACCCGCGCATCGCGTCCGCCGACTCCATGATCAAGACGACCCCGCCCGGATCCGGCTCGCGTCTGCTGCGGGTCTCCGAGGACAACCCCGTCTACGAGGCCTGCGCGCGCACCCTCGTACTCGACGGGGAGCCGGTGCGGCTGATGGCCACCGGGCCGTTCACCGAGTCCGATCTCGGTGTGGCCTGCTACCACTCGAAGGTCGGGGCGGTGGAGCTGTGCCTCAACCACCTGGTCGACGGCCGCGACGAGTACGTCGTCGTCGACATGACGGCCGGCTCGGACTCCTTCGCGTCGGGCATGTTCACCCGCTTCGACATGACCTTCCTGGTCGCCGAGCCGACCCGCAAGGGCGTCTCCGTCTACCGCCAGTACAAGGAGTACGCGCGGGACTTCGGCGTCTGCCTGAAGGTGGTCGGCAACAAGGTCCAGGGCCCCGAGGACATCGAGTTCCTCCAGGACGAGGTGGGCGAGGACCTGCTGGTCACCGTCGGGCACTCCGACTGGGTGCGGGCGATGGAGAAGGGCCGCCCGGCCGCCTTCGAGCTGTTGGAGGCGACGAACCGATTCGCCCTCCAGACGCTCCAGGACGCGGCGGACGACTCGTACGCCCAGCGCGACTGGGCCCGGTACACCGAGCAGATGGTGCACTTCCACCTGCGCAACGCCGAGAGCTGGGGCAACGCGAAGACCGGGGTCGACCTGGCGGCCCAGGTCGACCCCGCGTTCGTGCTCCACGAGGGGTTGGCGAGCGGACTGGAGGAGCTGACGGGGAACCTCGTCAGCAGTTCCGGCTAGGTCCGTCAGCAGCGCTCGTCACCAGCAGTTGTCAGCGGTGCTCCTCAGCAGCCTTCCTCAGTAGCCCTCCTCGGACTCCGAGGACTCCGAGGACTCCGCCGCGTCCGAGCCCTCCGGGCCCCCGGCCGGCTTCGCCTCGGCGGGGGCGGCCGGCTTCGGCGGCGGCCCCGCCGTCAGGAACTTCGTCCAGCCCTCCTTCGGCGCCTCGCCGACGTCGAGGGTGCGCATCCACTCCAGGGCCTTCGGGTCCTGCGCGTCCAGCCAGTCGGCCAGCTCGCGGAACGGCACGCAGCGGACCTCCTTCTGCGTGCACATGCTCTTGATCGAGTCCTCCACGGCGCGCATGTAGGTGCCGCCGTTCCACGACTCGAAGTGGTTGCCGATGATCAGCGGCGCGCGGTTGCCCTGGTAGACCCGCTCGAAGGCCTGGAGCAGTCCGTCACGCATCTGCTCGCCCCAGTACGCGTGCTGCGAGGGGTCGCCCTGCGAGGTCGTGCCGGACTGGTTGACCATGTAGTTGTAGTCCATGCTCAGCGTGTCGAAAGCACGCCCGGGCATGGGCACGAGCTGGAGCGGGAGGTCCCAGAGACCGTCCGTCTTCTTGGGCCAGATCTGCTTGCTGATGCCGCTGGAGTCGTAGCGGAAGCCGAGGTCCTTGGCCGCCAGCATGAAGTTCTTCTGGCCTTCGAGGCAGGGGGTGCGGGCGCCGATGAGCTCCTTGTCGTAGTCGAAGGGCAGCGGGTCCATGCTCTTCAGGCCGGCGTTGGTCTTCCAGTTCTTGACGAACGACTTGGCCTGGCTGATCTCGCTCTTCCACTCCTCCACCGACCAGGTGCCGACGCCGCCGTCGGGGCCGCAGAAGTGGCCGTTGAAGTGGGTTCCGATCTCGTTGCCCTCCATCCAGGCCGCACGGACCTGGGTGGCGGTGTCCTTGATGCCCTGGAGGTCTCCGAAGCCGATGTCGGAGCGGCCGGAGGAGTGCTGCGGGGCGGTGTAGAGGTCCTTCTTCTCCTCCGGGAGCATGTACACGCCGCTGAGGAAGTACGTCATGCGGGCGTTGTACTCCTTGCCGACCTCCCTGAAGTGGGAGAAGAGCTTCTGACTGTCCTCGCCGGCCCCGTCCCACGAGAACACCACGAACTGCGGCGGCTTCTCACCGGGCTTCAGCTTCTGCGCCTTCTGTACGTTCGGCTGCGGGCCGGTGTACGCGGTCGAGCCGTCGCCGATGGGCCGCAGGACGCTCCCGGGGGCCACCGGCGCGGCGGCGCCGTTCGGGCCGCCGCGCCCGCCGGACGGGGACTTGGCGGATTCCGAGCACCCGGCAGCGCACAGGACCAGCGTCGCGGTGACCAGGCCACCGGCGATCTTCTTCGTGGCGGTGATCATCCGTCCACCTCTCCCTCGCAGTTCCATCGCAGGACTTCCGCGCCGCAACGTCCCATGCGGTCCACCGTGAGGAAGATGTGACAAGCCGTACAAAATGCTTAATCACTCTGGAGTGGTAATTCGTAGGCCATTTGCCCGCATTTCCTTCCACTACCCTTTACTCTCCATTACCATCCGTTTACTGAGCGTTGAGACTCCCGCCGCTTCACCCCTCCCCCGAGGAGACGGGACCTATGACAGCCACCTCCCCGCCACGCACCGCCAAGGGCCTCCCCTCCCGGCTTCCCCCCGACCTCCCGGCGGACCTGTCCGCCTCCATCGCCGTCTTCCTGATCGCCCTGCCGCTCTCCCTCGGCATCGCCCTGGCCACCGGCGCCCCGCTCCAGGCCGGTCTGGTGGCCGCCGCCGTCGGCGGGATCGTGGCCGGGCGGCTCGGCGGCGCCCCGCTCCAGGTGAGCGGACCGGCCGCCGGACTCACCGTCGTCACCGCCGAGTTGATCCAGCGCTACGGATGGCGGACCACCTGTGCCATCACGGTGCTCGCCGGCTGCTGCCAGCTCGGTCTCGCCCTGCTGCGCACCGCCCGGTCGGCGCTGATGGTCAGCCCGGCCATCGTCCACGGCATGCTCGCGGGCATCGGCGTGACCATCGCCATCGCCCAGCTGCACATCGTGCTCGGCGGCACCCCGCAGAGCTCCGTCGTCGCCAACGTCCAGGCCCTGCCCGCGCAGTTGGCCGATCTGCATCCGGTCGCGCTCGGCATCAGCGCGCTGACCATGGTCGTCCTGCTCGGCTGGCCGCGCCTGCCCGGGCGGGCCGGGAAGGCCCTGCGCAAGGTGCCGGCCGCGCTCGCCGCCGTCGCCACCGCGACGGCGTTCGCGGCGCTGGCCGGGCTCAGCCTGCCCCGGGTGGACCTGCCGTCCTGGCGCAGCCACGCCCTGCCCGAGCTGCCCGAGGGCCCGGTCCTCGGGATCATCGCCGCCGTCCTGACGATCACGCTGGTCGGCAGCGTGGAGTCGCTGCTGTCGGCGGTCGCGACCGACAAGCTGATCGCCTCCGAGCGCGGTACGGCGAACCGCCCGCCGCGCGCCGATCTCAACCGCGAGCTGCGCGGCCAGGGCGCGGCCAACATCGTCTCCGGAGCGCTGGGCGGGCTGCCCGTCACGGGGGTGGCCGTCCGCAGCGTGGCGAACGTCAAGTCGGGTGCGGCCAGCCGGAAATCGGCCATGTTCCACGGGCTGTGGGTGCTGATCGCGGCCGGGCTGCTCGTGCCGGTCCTCGACCTGATCCCGCTGGCGGCGCTGGCCGCGCTGGTGATGGCGGTGGGCGTGCAGATGGTCAGCATCAACCACCTGCGCAGTGTCACCCGGCACCGGGAGGTTCTCGTCTACGCCACGACCATCGCGGGCGTCGTCCTCGGCGGGGTGCTGGAGGGGGTCGCGATCGGCATCGCGGTCGCCGTGGCGCTGGCCCTGTACCGGCTGACCCGGACGCGGATCACCGTGGAGGAGCTCGACGGAGTCCACCGGGTGTGGGCGCGCGGGCAGTTGACCTTCCTCGCGGTGCCGCGCCTGAGCCGGGTGCTGAACCAGATCCCGCACGACGGGGAGGCGGTGGTCGAGCTCGACGGCTCGTTCATGGACCACGCGGCGTACGAGACGCTCCAGGACTGGCAGGACTCCCATGTGGCGCACGGGGGCTCGGTGGAGGTCACCGGCCGCTCCGGCGCCAAGATCCCCGAGACGGACCGGCACGGGCGCGGGGCGCACCACTGCTGTCGTCCCTGGACCCCGTGGCAGAACCACTGCGCCCACCGCTCGGCCGACGATCTTACGATGCCCAGCGCGGCGGAAGCCGCGGGCGCGGCCGGCGACGCCCAGGCGGAGCCCCGCCGTAGCGGGGCGGGCCGACTGGCCAGCGGAATCAGCGCGTTCCAGCGGGATACCGCCCCACATGTCCGCGATGAGCTGGCCCGGCTCGCCCGCGAGGGGCAGCGGCCCTCCCAACTGTTCCTCACCTGTGCCGATTCCCGTCTGGTGACGAGCATGATCACGGCCAGCGGCCCCGGCGACCTCTTCACGGTCCGCAACGTCGGCAACCTGGTCCCGCTGCCGGGGGCCGAGGCGACGGACGACTCGGTCGCGGCGGCCATCGAGTACGCCGTGGACGTGCTGAAGGTGGACAGCATCACGGTGTGCGGGCACTCCGGCTGCGGGGCCATGCAGGCGCTGCTGAACAGCACGCCGGACGCGCCGATGACCCCGCTGCGGCGCTGGCTGCGGCACGGGCTGCCCAGCCTGGAGCGGATGGCCAGCCGGCACCACGCCTGGGCCCGGATCTCCGGGCGGCTCCCGGCGGACGCGGTCGAGCAGCTCTGCCTGACCAACGTCGTACAGCAGCTGGAGCACCTGCGGGCACACGAGTCGGTGGCCCGGCGGCTCGCCGAGGGCACCCTGGAGCTGCACGGGATGTACTTCCACGTGGGCGAGGCGCAGGCGTACCTGCTCTCCGAGGGCGAGGACTTCTTCGACTGCCGGGTCTTCGACAGCGTCCGTCCTACCGGGCGCGGACCGGCGCAGTCAGGCCACAGCGTGGCGTCCGGCCGGGTGTGAACCGATACCCTCCGGATTCCGTGCACCGTAGTGGCCCCTTTCCGCACCTGCAGCGGGAAGGGGCCACTCGCGCGTGGGCCCGCACGTGATATAGGTCTAAACCAATTTCCGGCTAGCCCTTGTCACCTGGACGTCTGACTGATGAGCTATGCCCCGGGGACACAACGGACACCCTGGGAAAGGGAGATGTCGTGAGCAACGAAAGCCTGGCCAATCTGCTCAAGGAGGAGCGGCGGTTCGCACCGCCCGCCGATCTGGCCGCCGCCGCCAATGTGACCGAGGCTGCGTACGCACAGGCCGATGCGGACCGGCTGGGCTTCTGGGCCGAGCAGGCCCGGCGGCTGACCTGGGACACGGAGCCGACCGAGACGCTCGACTGGAGCAACCCGCCCTTCGCGAAGTGGTTCGCGGACGGCAAGCTGAACGTCGCGTACAACTGCGTGGACCGGCACGTCGAGGCCGGAAACGGCGACCGCGTCGCCCTCCACTTCGAGGGCGAGCCCGGCGACAGCCGGTCGATCACCTACGCGCAGCTCAAGGACGAGGTCTCCCGGGCCGCCAACGCCCTGACCGAGCTGGGCGTGCGGGCCGGCGACCGCGTAGCCGTGTACCTGCCGATGATCCCGGAGGCGGTCGTCGCGATGCTGGCGTGCGCCCGCGTCGGCGCCGCGCACTCGGTGGTCTTCGGCGGCTTCTCCGCCGACGCCGTGGCCTCCCGCATCCAGGACGCCGACGCCAAGCTGGTGATCACCGCCGACGGCGGCTACCGCCGCGGCAAGCCCAGCGCCCTCAAGCCCGCCATCGACGAGGCCGTCGGCAAGTGCCCGCAGGTCAAGAACGTGCTGGTGGTGCGGCGCACCGGCCAGGACACCGCCTTCACCGAGGGCCGCGACGTGTGGTGGCACGAGATCGTCGGCCGCCAGTCGACCGAGCACGCCCCGCAGGCCTTTGACGCCGAGCACCCGCTCTTCATCCTCTACACCTCGGGGACCACGGGGAAGCCCAAGGGCATCCTGCACACCTCGGGCGGCTACCTCACGCAGGCCGCGTACACCCACCACGCGGTGTTCGACCTGAAGCCGGAGACCGACGTCTACTGGTGCACCGCCGACATCGGCTGGGTGACCGGACACTCCTACATCGTCTACGGGCCGCTCGCCAACGGCGCCACCCAGGTGATGTACGAGGGCACGCCGGACACCCCGCACCAGGGCCGGTTCTGGGAGGTCGTGCAGAAGTACGGCGTCACCATCCTCTACACGGCGCCCACGGCCATCCGCACGTTCATGAAGTGGGGCGACGACATCCCCGCGAAGTTCGACCTGTCGAGCCTGCGCGTGCTGGGCTCGGTCGGCGAGCCGATCAACCCCGAGGCCTGGGTCTGGTACCGCAAGCACATCGGCGGCGACCGCTGTCCGATCGTGGACACCTGGTGGCAGACCGAGACCGGCGCGATGATGATCTCGCCGCTCCCGGGCGTCACCCACACCAAGCCGGGCTCGGCGCAGCGCGCGCTGCCCGGGATCTCCGCCACCGTCGTGGACGACGAGGCGCACGAGGTCCCGAACGGCGGAGGCGGCTACCTGGTCCTCACCGAGCCGTGGCCGTCGATGCTGCGCACCATCTGGGGCGACGACCAGCGGTTCATCGACACGTACTGGTCCCGCTTCGAGGGCAAGTACTTCGCGGGCGACGGCGCCAAGAAGGACGAGGACGGCGACATCTGGCTGCTCGGCCGGGTGGACGACGTGATGCTGGTGTCCGGCCACAACATCTCGACCACCGAGGTCGAGTCGGCGCTCGTCTCCCACCCCTCGGTCGCCGAGGCGGCCGTGGTCGGCGCGGCCGACGAGACCACCGGCCAGGCCATCGTGGCGTTCGTGATCCTGCGCGGCACCGCCTCCGAGACCGAGGGCCTGGTCGCGGAGCTGCGCAACCACGTGGGCGCCACCCTCGGCCCGATCGCGAAGCCGAAGCGGATCCTGCCGGTCCAGGAGCTGCCGAAGACCCGCTCGGGCAAGATCATGCGGCGGCTGCTGCGCGATGTCGCCGAGAACCGCGCGGTCGGCGACGTCACCACGCTGGCCGACTCCTCGGTGATGGACCTGATCCAGAGCAAGCTGCCCGCGGCGGGCAGCGAGGACTGATCCCCCGCCGAAGCGATCACGGGACGGGCATCGGGCGCGACGCGCCGGATGCCCGTTTCGCGCTTAAAGTAACGATCATCCAGTAAGACCTTGCGTGTGCCCTGTAAAGTAGTGAAAGCGTAAATTTTCAACAGGGTGCGCCGGGAAGTCTGGTCGGCAACAGGTTTTGTCATGCCGTCGACCATCCGGAGGTGCCCACCCGTGGCCACGCCCACCCCCCGCCGCAAGCTGCTCGGCCTGCTCTCACTGCCCGAGCGCCGGTTCGTGGCCGACGCCCTGCGCGCCGAGACCGTCGGCGGTGTGCTGCTCCTCGTGGCCGCGATCGCCGCCCTCCTGTGGGCGAACATCCCCGCCATCGCCGACAGCTACGACAGCGTCCGCTCCTTCCACATAGGCCCGGCCGCCCTGGGCCTGGACCTCTCGCTCCAGCACTGGGCGGCCGACGGACTGCTCGCGATCTTCTTCTTCGTCGCCGGCATCGAGCTCAAGCGCGAACTCGTCGCGGGCGACCTGCGGGACCCCAAGGCGGCCGCCCTCCCGGTGATCGCCGCCGTCTGCGGCATGGCCGTGCCCGCGCTGGTCTACGTCCTGGTCAACACCCTAGGCAACGGCTCCACGGACGGCTGGGCCGTCCCGACCGCCACCGACATCGCCTTCGCGCTCGCCGTCCTCGCGGTCATCGGCACCTCGCTGCCGTCCGCCCTGCGCGCGTTCCTGCTGACCCTGGCCGTGGTCGACGACCTCTTCGCCATCCTGATCATCGCGGTGTTCTTCACCAGCGAGATCGACTTCCTCGCTCTCGGCGGCGCGGTCGTGGGCCTGGTCCTCTTCTGGTTCCTGCTCCGCAAGGGGGTGCGCGGCTGGTACGTCTACGTCCCGCTCGCCCTGGTCATCTGGGGCCTGATGTACAACAGCGGCGTCCACGCCACCATCGCCGGTGTCGCGATGGGCCTGATGCTCCGCTGCTCGCGCAGGGAAGGCGAGCGCCAGTCCCCCGGCGAGCACGTCGAGCACCTCGTACGGCCCGTCTCGGCCGGGCTCGCCGTCCCCCTCTTCGCCCTGTTCTCCGCCGGCGTCTCCCTCTCCGACGAAGCCATCGCACAGGTCTTCACCCGGCCCGAGACCCTCGGCGTGGTCCTCGGCCTGGTCGTCGGCAAGACGGTGGGCATCTTCGGCGGCACCTGGCTCGCCGCCCGCTTCACCAAGGCCGAACTGAACGAGGACCTCGCCTGGCCCGACGTCCTGGCCGTCGCCTCGCTCGCCGGCATCGGGTTCACCGTCTCGCTGCTGATCGGCGAACTCGCCTTCGCCGGCGACGCCACCCTCACGGACGAGATCAAGGCCGCCGTCCTGTTCGGCTCCCTCATCGCCGCGATCGTCGCGAGCGTGCTGCTCAAGCTGCGCGACCGCAAGTACCGGGCGCTGACCGCGGCCGAGGAGCTCGACGAGGACCTCGACGGCATCCCGGACATCTACGAACAGGACAAACCGGAGTACCACCTGCGCATGGCGCGCATCCACGAGGAGAAGGCGGCCGAGCACCGCCGCAAGGCGTCCGCGGCGGCGGCATCCGGCGCGGAAGCAACGGCCGGGTCCAGCGCCGAGGCCGACCGTCCGGCATGATCTGACTGACGACGGAGGACAGCCGCCGGCAGCAGACGACAAAGGGAGAGAGCGATGAGTGCAGTGGACCAAGGGGCAGAAGGCGCCGAGCGCACACTCGGCCAGCTGGTCGCCTCGGCCACCGCCGAGATGTCCGCCCTGGTGCACGACGAGATCGCCCTCGCCAAGGCGGAGATCCGCCAGGACGTCAAGCGCGTGGGGATCGGTGGCACCGCCATCGGTATCGCCGGCGTGTTCGCGCTGTTCTCGCTGCCGGTGCTGAGCTTCGCCGCCGCGTACGGGATCCACAACCTCGGGCTCGGGCTCGCCTGGTCCTTCCTGATCGTGGGCGTGGCGTTCCTGCTGCTCGCGGGCCTGCTCGCGCTGATCGCCGTGAAGAGGTTCAAGAAGGTCAGCCCGCCGGAGAGGTCGATCGCCTCCGTCAAGGAGACCGCCGCGCTGATCCAGACCGTCAAGCCGCATCCGCGGCCGGTCAGTGACAAGGCCGTGGGTGTGGCACGCTCGTCCTCATGACAGCGCCCTCGCCGGATTTCGGCAGTACCCCGCCCACCGCCGCGACGGCGGTCAGGATCGGCGTACCCGGCGGGAGGGCTGTGACGCACCGGGACGTCGCGGCCAACGGGGCCCGGTTCCACGTCGCCGAGCTGGGTGACGGGCCGCTGGTCCTGCTGCTGCACGGGTTCCCGCAGTTCTGGTGGGCCTGGCGGCACCAGATGGTCGCGCTCGCCGACGCCGGGTACCGCGCGGTCGCCATGGACCTGCGCGGGGTGGGCGGCAGCGACCGGACCCCGCGCGGCTACGACCCGGCGAACCTGGCGCTCGACATCACCGGGGTCGTACGGTCCCTCGGCGAGCCGGACGCCGCGCTCGTCGGACACGACCTGGGCGGCTACCTCGCGTGGACGGCGGCCGTGATGCGGCCCAAGCTGGTCCGCCGGCTGGTCGTGTCGTCGATGCCGCACCCGCGGCGGTGGCGCTCGGCGATGCTGGCGGACTTCGGGCAGACCCGGGCGAGTTCGCACATCTGGGGCTTCCAGCGGCCGTTCATCCCCGAGCGGCAGCTCGTCGCCGATGACGGGGCGCTCGTGGGGCAGCTGATCCGGGACTGGTCCGGGCCGATGCTGCCGGACGACGAGGACGACGAGCGCATCGCCGTGTACCGGCGGGCCATGTGCATCCCGTCCACCGCGCACTGCTCCATCGAGCCGTACCGCTGGATGATGCGGTCCATGGCCCGGCCGGACGGGCTCCAGTTCAACCGCCGGATGAAGCGGCCGGTGCGGGTGCCGACGCTGCACCTGCACGGTTCGCTCGACCCCGTGATGCGCACGCGGAGCGCGGCCGGTTCCGGGCAGTACGTCGAAGCCCCTTACCGGTGGCGGCTGTTCGACGGCCTGGGGCACTTCCCGCACGAGGAGGACCCCGTGGCCTTCTCGACCGAGCTGGTGAACTGGCTGGGGGACCCCGAGCCGGACCGCTGATCGCGTGGCAGACCGCCCAACCTGCCATTCGTAGGCCTGTCTTACGAACATTCAATTGCCCGGCGCATAGGCCAATTGGCCGCCCCTGACGGGGTTACGGACCTTGGGGCACGGGCACAGCTCGGAGTATGGGCTGGACGCACGACTACGGTGACACCGCACACGAACGCCGCTCGGCCGCGACGCCGGGCACCCACGAGAGGGACGGCCGCGACGGCCACGACCTCCGACTCGGGATTCCCCGCATCCTGCGCCGCCGGGCCCGGTGGGTCTCGGCGCGCCTGCGCCATCCACGGATGTAGAGCTCCGGCGGCGGGGCCGCCCGTCCCGTCGGGTCAGAGGGCGCAGCCCTGGCTGTCGACCCGGCGGTTCGCGATCCTCCCCTGCTGGATGTCGTCGCGGATCTCGTCCGCCGTCAGGGCGTAACCGGTGTTCGGGTCGTCGAGGGACTTCGCGAACACGACCCCGTACACCCGCCCGTCGGGCGTCAGCAGCGGGCCGCCGGAGTTGCCCTGACGGACCGTCGCGAACAGCGAGTACACGTCGCGCCGGACGGTGCCCCGGTGGTAGATGTCCGGGCCGTTGGCGTTGATCCGGGTACGGACCCGGGCGGCGCGCACGTCGTACCCGCCGTTCTCGGGGAACCCGGCGACGATCGCGTCGCCGCCGGTCACCGCGTCCTTCTCGGTGAACTCCAGCGCGGGCGCCTTCAGCTTGGGCACGTCCAGGACGGCGATGTCGCGCTGCCAGTCGTAGAGCACGACCTTGCCGTCGTACAGCTTGCCCTCGCCGCCGATCTGTACGGTCGGCTCGCCGACCCCGCCGACGACGTGGGCGTTGGTCATCACCTTGCCCGGCGCGAAGACGAAGCCGGTGCCCTCCAGCACCTTGCTGCAACTGGGCGCGGTGCCGACGACCTTCACGATCGAGCGCTTGGCTGCCGCGGCGACGTCGCCGGTGGCGAGGTCCGGGTCGGGCGCCTGCACCTCGGTGATGGGCTCGTTGGAGAACGGGCTGAAGACCTGCGGGAAGCCGTTGCGGGCCAGGGTCGAGCTGAAGTCCGAGAACCAGGTGTTCGCCTGGGTCGGCACCACCCTCGACACGCCGAGCAGCACCTTGGAGTTACGGACCTGCTTGCCCAGGGTGGGCAGCGAGGTCCCGGCGAGCGCCGAGCCGATCAGCCACGCCACGAGCAGCATCGCGACGACGTTGACCAGCGCCCCGCCGGTCGCGTCGAGCGCGCGGGCCGGTGACCACGTGATGTGGCGGCGCAGCTTGCTGCCCAGATGGGTGGTCAGGGCCTGGCCGATCGATGCGCAGATGATGATCGCGACCACGGCGATCACGACGACCGGGGTGGTGACCTCGGTGCCGTTGTTCGTCGCCCAGTCCCAGATCAGCGGGAGCAGGGACACGGCGACGAGACCACCGCCGAGGAAGCCGATCACCGACAGGATGCCGACGACGAACCCCTGGCGGTAGCCGACGATCGCGAACCACACGGCGGCGACCAGCAACAGGATGTCCAGCACGTTCACGAGGGTCACCGTCTCATGCGCGCCAGTCGAGCGGGACCTCGCGCGAGCGGTCCCAGGGCTGCTCCCAGCCCGCGTAGTGCAGGATCCGGTCGATCACACCGGCGGTAAAACCCCAGACCAGGGCCGATTCGACGGTGAAGGCGGGGCCCTGGAAGCCACCGGGGTGGACCACCGTGACCCGATGATCCGGATCCGTGAGATCCGCCACGGGAACCGTGAACACCCGGGCCGTCTCGGCCGGGTCGACGGCGCCGACCGGGCTCGGGGTGCGCCACCAGCCGAGCACCGGGGTCACGACGAACTCGCTGACCGGGATGTAGAGGCGGGGCAGCACCCCGAAGAGCTGGACCCCGGCCGGGTCCAGGCCGGTCTCCTCCTCGGCCTCGCGCAGGGCGGCGCGCAGCGGGCCGGTGGTGTGCGGATCGCCGTCCTCCGGGTCGAGGGCGCCGCCGGGGAAGGAGGGCTGGCCGGCGTGCGAGCGGAGGCTGCCGGCGCGCTCCTGGAGCAGCAGCTCGGGGCCGCGGGGGCCCTCGCCGAAGAGGATGAGGACGGCGGACTGGCGGCCCCGGCCGTCCTCGGGGGGCAGGAAGCGGCTGAGCTGCGTCGGCCGGACCGTACGGGCGGCGTGGACGACGGGAGCGAGCCAGCCGGGCAGGCCGTCGGTGGAGAGGGCGATGGCGGCGGGGGCGGGGGCCGGGGCGGCGTGGGCCTGGGCCTGGGCGGCGTGGGCGGGGGCCGGGGCGCCTTCGGCGGCGCTGTGGCTGCTGTGACTGCCGTGGCTGCCCTGGCCGCCCTGGCCGCTGTGGCTGCCGTGGCCGCTGTGACTGCCGTGGCTGCCGTGGTGCGGGTCCTGGCCGCCCTGGCCGCCGTGCACGCCTTGCCGAGGGGGCGGGGCGGGCTGGGCAGCCACGCTCTCGTCCCGCGTCCTGCTACCGCTTCCGCGCGTCATAGGCACCCCTGCTCCCTGTCGTTACCGACACCGGCACAACGCGGGCCGTGGCCGGATTCGTTCCTCGGTGTGTGCTGCGTGCTCAGGATGCCGGGGTGGCGCCCAGCGGTGGGGCCGGCAGGCCCGGGTAGTCCGGCGGCGGGCTCAGCCGCTGGCCCGGCTGGCCGCCCTTCTCGTACTTGAGCAGCTTGCGGGCCTTCTCCGGGTCCGTCTCGCCCTCCCCGTAGGCCGGGCAGAGCGGGGCGATCGGGCAGGCGCCGCAGGCGGGCTTGCGGGAGTGGCAGATCCGGCGGCCGTGGAAGACGACGCGGTGCGAGAGCATCGTCCACTCGCTCTTGGGGAAGATCGCGCAGATCTCCGCCTCGACCTTCTCCGGGTCCTCCTGCTCGGTCCACTTCCAGCGGCGCACGAGGCGGCCGAAGTGGGTGTCGACGGTGATGCCCGGGACTCCGAAGGCATTGCCGAGGACCACGTTGGCCGTCTTGCGGCCGACGCCGGGGAGGGTGACCAGGTCCTCTATCCGGCCGGGGACCTCGCCGCCGAAGTTGTCGCGCAGGGCCTGCGAGAGGCCGAGGAGGGACTTGGACTTCGCCCGGAAGAACCCCGTCGGCCGGATGATCTCCTCCAGCGCCTCCGGGTCCGCCGCCGCCATGTCCTCCGGGGTCGCGTAGGCGGCGAAGAGGGCCGGGGTCGTCTGGTTCACGCGGAGGTCGGTCGTCTGGGCGGACAAGACGGTCGCGACGAGGAGCTCGAAGGGATTCCGGAAATCCAGCTCCGGATGGGCGTACGGGTACACCTCGGCCAGTTCCCGGTTGATCCGGCGGGCTCTGCGGACCATGCCGAGGTGGGATTCCGCCTTGGGGGCCTTCGGCGCGGTCCCGGGTTTCTTGGCCGAAGCTTTGCCCTCGGGGGGTGCTGGGATCTTCGGGGACGCCTTCGTGGGGGCTTGTTCGCCCACAGCTGAATTGTGGGGCCCGGCCACTGCCGCGGACCCCTTGGCCTGTGCTCTCACCGGCTTGTTGGACACCCGGCCAGCCTAAGGCCGGGCGCTGACACCCGTCCGGACCTCAGGTAACACCACCCCGAAAGACCTCTCGCCGCACAGCACACCCGTGCGTCCGGCATCCTTGTGATTGATCGCACTGTTTGAGCCGTCCGGCAAAATGGGGAGCACGGTCCCCTGGAGCTGGTCGACATAGGAGAGAGACTCGTGGACGACGTTCTGCGGCGCGCCCCGCTCTTCGCGGCGCTCGATGACGAGCAGGCCGCGGAGCTCCGCGCCTCGATGGGCGAGGTGACACTCGCACGCGGCGACGCCCTGTTCCACGAGGGCGACCCCGGTGACCGGCTGTACGTCGTCACCGAGGGCAAGGTGAAGCTGCACCGCACCTCCCCCGACGGCCGCGAGAACATGCTGGCCGTCCTCGGCCCCGGCGAGCTGATCGGCGAGCTGTCGCTGTTCGACCCGGGCCCGCGTACCGCCACGGCGACGGCGCTGACCGAGGTCAAGCTGCTCGGCCTGGGCCACGGCGACCTGCAGCCGTGGCTGAACGCCCGGCCCGAGGTCGCGACCGCGCTGCTGCGCGCCGTCGCGCGGCGCCTGCGCAAGACCAACGACCAGATGTCCGACCTGGTCTTCTCGGACGTCCCGGGCCGCGTGGCGCGGGCGCTCCTGGACCTGTCGCGCCGGTTCGGCGTGCAGTCGGAGGAGGGCATCCACGTCGTGCACGACCTGACGCAGGAGGAGCTGGCCCAGCTGGTCGGCGCGTCCCGCGAGACGGTCAACAAGGCGCTGGCGGACTTCGCCGGCCGTGGGTGGCTCCGCCTGGAGGCGCGTGCGGTGATCCTGCTGGACGTGGAGCGCCTGGCCAAGCGCTCGCGCTGACCGGCCGACAGCTCCGCGGAGGGGCCCCACCCACCTGGGCGGGGCCCCTCCGCGCGTTCCGCCGCCGGATCCGCCCGGGCCCCGCGCCTCAAGCGCCGGCGGGGCTGGATCATGCGGCCCCGCGTGAGCTTCACGGCAGCGTGGGGGCGAGCGCCGGCGGTCGGGCGGGGGTGCGCCGCCCGGGGGCGAAATCGTGTCGAACCCCGGCCAGGGGAAGGGCAGAGTGGGCCCATGGAGCGCAGAGGGCTGGATGCCGGTGGGTACTTCGAGCGGGAGGGGGCGCTCGGGCGGGTGCAGGGGGAGTTCGCCGCGGTAGTCGCCGCCGCGCGGGGGCGGCTGGCCGAGGCGTACGGGGGGCGGCTGCACAGCGCGTACCTGTACGGGTCCGTGCCGCGCGGCACGGCGCGGCCCGGGCGGTCCGACCTCGATCTGCTGCTCGCCCTGCACCACGAACCCGGCGAGGACGACCGCGACACCGCCGAGGTGCTCGCGCGCGGGCTCGACGAGGACTTCCCGCAGATCGACGGCGTCGGGATCCTGCTGTACGGCAAGGACGCCCTGCTCAGCGAGCAGGAACGTTTCGACCTCGGCTGGTTCCTCGCCTGCCTCTGCACCCCGCTGCTCGGCGCCGACCTGGCCGAGCACCTGCCCCGGTACCGTCCGGACACCCTGCTCGCCCGTGAGACCAACGGCGGCCTGGGTGAGCTGCTGCCCTCGTGGCGGGCCCGCGTGCGGGAGGCCGCCTCGCCCGAGGAGTACCGGAAGCTGAGCCGGGGCTTCGCCCGGCACCTGGTGCGCACCGGGTTCACCCTGGTCATGCCCCGCTACGCCGGCTGGACCAGCGATCTCGCCGAATCGGCGGAGGTCTTCGGCCGGTATTACCCCGAGCGCGCTGCGCAGATGCGGGCCGCGGCCGCGGTGGCGCTGGATCCCGTCGGGGACCCGGCCGTGCTGCGCGGCTTCACCGAGGACCTCGGGCCGTGGCTCGCGGACGAGTACACCGCCCGGCACGGGACGAAGGCGCCCCGCACGGAGCGCTAGAGGGCTAGAGCGCTTCGACCGCCTGCTTGGCCTCCAGCAGGTCCGCGCCCGTGACCTTGCGGTAGACCCGGATCGCCTCGACCGTGCGGCCCTCGCGCGCGAGGGTCCGTACCTCCTCCAGGCCCGCCGGCTCCGGCTCCGCTATGCCGAAGTGGTCCAGGACCAGGCCCAGCCGGCGCTCCAGGCGGTCCGCCCGGCGCTGCAGGGCCTTCATGCGCGTGCTCACCGTCGCCGTGGTCCACGCGGCCGTGGCGAGCAGCGCGAGCAGCAGGTACAGCGTGGTCATTCGGGCCCTCCCGGGATCAGTCCGTGATCTTGAAGGTACTCGAGCTGCGCCCGGACGGACCATTCCGCGGCCGGCCACAGCGAGCGGTCCACGTCCGCGTAGACGTGGGCGACGACCTGCTCGGGGGTGACGTGGCCGTTCTCGACTGCCGTCTCCACCTGCGCGAGGCGGTGGGCGCGGTGCGCCAGGTAGAACTCCACCGCGCCCTGGGCGTCGTCCAGGACCGGGCCGTGTCCCGGGAGGACGATGTGCACGCCGTCGTCCACCGTCAGCGAGCGCAGCCGGCGCAGCGAGTCCAGGTAGTCGCCGAGGCGCCCGTCGGGGTGCGCGACGACGGTGGTGCCGCGGCCGAGGATGGTGTCGCCGGTCAGGACGGCCCGGTCGGCGGGCAGGTGGAAGCAGAGCGAGTCCGAGGTGTGCCCGGGCGTCGGGACCACCCGCATCTCCAGCCCGCCGGTGCGGATCACGTCCCCGGCGGCGAGCCCCTCGTCGCCCAGGCGCAGCGCCGGGTCGAGCGCGCGGACCTTCGTGCGGGTCAGCTCGGCGAAGCGGGCGGCGCCCTCGGCGTGGTCGGGGTGGCCGTGCGTGAGGAGGGTGAGGGCGACCCGCTTGCCCGCCCGCTCGGCGGTCTCGACGACCGCCCGCAGGTGTACGTCGTCCAGCGGGCCGGGGTCGATCACGACGGCGAGGTCGGAGTCGGGCTCGGAGACGAGCCAGGTGTTCGTGCCGTCCAGGGTCATCGCGGAGGCGTTGGGGGCCAGGACGTTGACCGCGCGGGCGGTCGCCCGCCCGGAGGTGACGACTCCGCGGGGCTGGCCGGGGAGTGCGGCGGCGTCGGTCATGCGGGGTCCCCTCCGGGGCGGCCGAGGCGGACGCGCTTGGTGAACTCGTCGTGGCCCGGCCAGCTGAGCACCACCTCGCCGTCCTCCAGGGCGGCCTGGGCGAGGACGGGAGTGAGGTCTTGGGCGACGGCGCCGGTCAGGGCGTCGGCGGCGCTCTCGTACGGCTCCAGGGACCGCAGCGTGGAGATGGTGGGCGGCATCATCAGCAGCTCGCCCTTGTCGTAGCCGCTCGCCGCCTCCGCCGGGCGGATCCAGACGGTCCGGTCGGCCTCGGTCGAGGCGTTGCGGGTGCGCTGGCCCTCCGGGAGGACGGCGACGAAGAACCAGGTGTCGTAGCGGCGCGGCTCGAACGCGGGGGTGATCCAGCGGGCCCAGGCGCCGAGCAGGTCGGAGCGCAGCAGGAGGCCGCGGCGGTCGAGGAACTCGGCGAAGGACAGCTCGCGGGCGACGAGGGCCTGGCGGTCGGCCTCCCAGTCGTCGGCGGTGGTGTCGTCGACGACGGTGTCGGGGGTCTCGCCGGCGAGCAGGACGCCGGCCTCCTCGAAGGTCTCCCGGACTGCTCCGCAGACGATCGCCTGGGCGGTACGGGGGTCCGTGCCGAGCCGGTCCGCCCAGTCGGCCAGGCCGGGGCCGGCCCAGCCGATGCGGTGGTCCTCGTCGCGGGGGTCGACGCCGCCGCCGGGGTAGGCGTACGCGCCGCCGGCGAAGGCCATCGAGGCGCGACGGCGGAGCATGTGCACGGCGGGGCCGTCGGGGGTGTCGCGGAGCAGCATCACCGTCGCGGCGCGTTTGGGCTCCGCCGGGGTGAGGGAGCCGGCCGCGAGGGCGCGGATGCGGTCGGGCCACTCCGGGGGGTACCACTGGCCTCCGGAGGGGGGCGGGGTCTGCGTTCCGTGCTCACCGTTCGGCATGGCGGGATGCTACGGCCATCCGGCCCGATGTTCGAGGGGCCCCTCCCGGTGCCTGTGGCGGGGCGTGTCGCCCGGACCGCCCGGTCCGGCCTGCGGCCGGGGCCCTCGGCGCCACCGCCGAGGCGGCAGCCGACGGCAGGACACCCTGCGCGGCCGCGCCCCCGGGCCACGCGGGCGGCAGCCTGACGCCACGGCCGATGCCGGGCCGCCCTCGGGCTCCGGCCCGGGTACAGCCCCGTCGGCTCCGGGGCGCAGCCCCGGGCCCTTGCCCGGGGGCGGTGCGGGGCGCCCTGCGGGGGGGGGCGCTGCCCCCGGACCCCCGCGCCTCAAACGCCGGCGAGGCTGGATTGCCGGGTCGGCCCTCGACGCACGGACGGGCCGGGTGCGTGTGCACCCGGCCCGTCCGTGGAACGACCCTGCGGCCCGGAACGGGCGCATCGCCCGTCGCAGGCGCGGCCCGAGAGCCCGTCACCCCCGGAGGGGTCAGGCTCCGGCTACGAGTTCGACCTGGATCTCGACCTCGACCGGGGCGTCCAGGGGAAGGACCATGACGCCGACCGCGCTGCGGGCGTGGACGCCCTTTTCGCCGAGGACCTCGCCCAGCAGCTCGCTCGCGCCGTTCAGCACGCCCGGCTGGCCCGTGAAGTCCGGCGCCGAGGCGATGAAGCCGACGACCTTCACGACACGCGCGATCTTGTCGAGGTCACCCACGACCGACTTCACGGCGGCCAGCGCGTTCAGCGCGCAGATCGAGGCCAGTTCCTTGGCCTGCTCCGCGGAGACCTCCGCACCGACCTTGCCGGTGATCGGCATGCTGCCCTTGACCATCGGCAGCTGGCCGGCGGTGAAGACGTACGAGCCCGATCGCACGGCCGGCTGGTACGCGGCCAGCGGCGGGACGACGTCCGGGAGCGTCAGGCCGAGCTCGGTCAGCTTCGCCTCTACGGTGCTCAATGCTTCTTCTCCCGCTTGAGGTAGGCCACCAGCTGCTCGGGGTTGTTCGGGCCGGGCACGACCTGGACGAGCTCCCAGCCGTCCTCGCCCCAGGTGTCCAGGATCTGCTTGGTCGCGTGGACCAGCAGCGGGACCGTCGCGTATTCGAACTTCTTAGACATGGGAGCGAGGGTAGCCGCCGCGACACCGCCACAACGCCACCCGGCACCATCGGTGTCGTGACGGAGGAATTAGGCTCGGGCGCTGTGAGCAGGCTCCAGGTGGTCAGCGGCAAGGGCGGCACCGGCAAGACCACGGTCGCCGCGGCACTCGCGCTCGCCCTCGCGCGCGAGGGCAGGCGGACTCTACTCGTGGAGGTCGAGGGCAGGCAGGGAATCGCACAGCTCTTCGGCGCGGAGGCGCTCCCCTACGAGGAGCGCAAGATCGCCGTGGCTCCCGGAGGCGGCGGCGGTGAGGTGTACGCCCTCGCCATCGACGCCGAACGGGCGCTCCTGGACTACCTCCAGATGTTCTACAAGCTCGGCTCGGCCGGCCGCGCGCTCAAGAAGCTCGGCGCGATCGACTTCGCGACGACCATCGCGCCCGGGCTGCGCGACGTCCTGTTGACCGGCAAGGCCTGCGAGGCGGTCCGCCGCAAGGACAAGGCGGGGAAGTTCGTCTACGACCACGTGATCATGGACGCCCCGCCGACCGGGCGGATCACCCGCTTCCTCAACGTCAACGACGAGGTGGCCGGGCTGGCCCGGTTCGGGCCGATCCACAACCAGGCCCAGGCCGTCATGAAGGTGCTCAAGTCCCCGGAGACGGCCGTCCACCTGGTGACGCTGCTGGAGGAGATGCCCGTCCAGGAGACCGCCGACGGGATCGAGGAGCTGCGCGCGGCCGGGCTGCCGATCGGCCGGGTGATCGTGAACATGGTGCGCCCGCACCACCTGGACGAAGACGCCCTGCGCGCCGCGGCCGGCGAGCGCCGGGCCGATGTCGCCAAGGCGCTGTCGCGGGCCGGACTCGGCGGCGCCCGGCGCGGGGAGCTGGCCGAGCGCCTCGTCGACCCGCTGATCGCGCAGGCCGCCGAGCACGCGAGCCGGGTGGAGCTGGAGCGCGCGCAGCGGACCGTACTGGAGGGGCTGGACGTGCCGACGTACGAACTCCCGCTGCTCGGCGCGGGGATGGACCTGGCCGGGCTGTACGAGCTGGCGACCGAACTCCGGAAGCAGGCGGGCGACGAATGAGCGAGGCTGGCATGGCCATGGACAAGCCGGCGCGGCTGGAGATCGACGGGCTGCTGGACGACCCCGCGACCCGGATCATCGTGTGCTGCGGCTCGGGCGGGGTCGGCAAGACGACCACCGCGGCGGCCCTGGGCGTACGGGCGGCGGAGCGCGGGCGCAGGGCGGTGGTGCTCACCATCGACCCGGCGCGGCGGCTGGCCCAGTCGATGGGGATCGACTCCCTGGACAACACGCCCCGCAAGGTCGCCGGCGTCGGGGGCGCGGGCGAGGGCGAGGGCAACGGGGACCCCGCCGACTCCGGCGAACTGCACGCCATGATGCTGGACATGAAGCGGACCTTCGACGAGATCGTCGAGGGCCACACGGACCGGGAGCGCGCCGAGGCGATCCTGGCCAACCCCTTCTACCAGTCCCTGTCGGCCGGTTTCGCGGGCACACAGGAGTACATGGCGATGGAGAAGCTGGGGCAGCTGCGGGCCAGGGACGACTGGGACCTGATCATCGTGGACACCCCGCCGAGCCGGTCCGCGCTGGACTTCCTGGACGCGCCGAAGCGCCTGGGGTCCTTCCTGGACGGGAAGTTCATCCGCGTGCTGATGGCCCCGGCGAAGGTGGGCGGCCGGGCGGGGATGAAGTTCCTCAATGTCGGCATGTCGATGATGACCGGCACGCTGAGCAAGCTGATGGGCGCCTCGCTGCTGAAGGACGTACAGACCTTCGTGGCCGCGATGGACACCATGTTCGGCGGCTTCCGCACGCGCGCGGACGCCACCTTCCGGCTGCTCCAGGCCCCCGGTACGGCCTTCCTCGTGGTCGCGGCGCCCGAACCGGACGCACTGCGCGAGGCGGCGTACTTCGTCGAGCGGCTGGCCGCGGAGCGGATGCCGTTGGCCGGGCTCGTACTCAACCGCGTACACGGCAGCGACGCCGACCGGCTGTCCGCCGAGCGGGCGTTGGCGGCCGCGGAGAATCTTGAGGAAGGCGGCATTGTCGATCAGGAGTCCGGGAAAGCTGGACTTCGTGACGACGACCGCTCTTCTCCCGACGCCGACGTGGACGAGATCACGGCAGGCCTGCTGCGCCTGCACGCCGAACGGATGCAGGTGATCGCGCGCGAACAGCGCACCCGCGATCGTTTCACCTCGCTGCACCCCGAGGTGGCGGTGGCCGAAGTGGCCGCCCTGCCCGGCGATGTGCACGACCTCGCCGGGCTACGGGCCATCGGAGAACGGCTCGCGGCCGGGGTTCCGGCCGGAGCGTAGGCGTTCGTACCACGCCCCCCGTCATGCGGGGGCGTCCGTGCGCGGGGCCGCGCGGGTGTGGTTTACCCGGCCGCCGCGTACGTCTCGTACGGAACGTCAACCTCCGCGTCGACATCCACGGTGAGGATGCCCGTACTGCGCTCGTACTCCGTGCGTGCGGTTTCGAGCAGCCGTCGCCACGAGGTGACGGTGGGACGCCGGCGCAGCAGCGCACGTCGTTCCCGCTCTGTCATACCGCCCCACACGCCGAACTCGACACGATTGTCGAGCGCGTCGGCCAGGCACTCGGTCCGCACCGGACATCCGGTGCACACCGCCTTGGCCCTGTTCTGTGCCGCTCCTTGAACGAACAGTTCATCCGGATCGGTAGTGCGGCAGGCTGCCTGCGCACTCCAGTCGGTAACCCAGCCCATCCCGGCGCCGTCCTCTCCCGAATCGAGGCTCCCCCACGGCGGTAGCGGCATATTCACCGCTGCCAGTTGAGGACGTTACGGAAGGAGGACACAGCGCAACACCCCCGACGGGCCCAATCTTGAATGGTCCGAACGGACTATGGGTAAGCGGCAGATCACCCGACGGAGTGATCGGACGACATGCCCGACCATTCCGGCAATTCGGGTGGAATCGGCGGCAGACCATCAGAGTGAGGGGCAGGATTCGGACATCAGTCCACCCCATTCGGGAAGGGTGAAAATCAAGCCGAGGGCTTGATGTCGCACCTCACTGCTGTGACAGTTGGGGACAGCTTAGGCCAAGGCATTCTCGTGTGTCCGGCGAATGAGAACGTAGACACCTCACGATGCCAACACGTCAAGCCGGCCTTGGATTGGCGCGGGGGTGGTCGAACGAACGGGATCGTCCAGCGCGAGAATCAGGCCACGGTGATGGCAAGGCGCTTGCATGCGTCTTCTCCCGTGGTGGACGGTCTGCCGTTGCCGGCAGAGCCGGAGTTCTGGGCCGCCCACCTGGTCGAGATGTACGAGGGATCGCAGGTCGAGTCCTTCGGCGTTGACCCGGCGGACGTCGAGGGCATGCTGGAGCGCCTGAGCGACAAGGCCGCTTGGCCCATGTTCCGGGTCCCGCTCATGGGCGGGCACAGCGTCGTCGCGCACTACAACAACGCCCGGCTGCTTCTCCTGCTCCCTGTCCTGGGCGACACGAACATCCCGGCCGAAGCCGTCACCCTGGTACAGGAGGCACTGACCGCTCAGGGCACCCCGGACGACGGCGAGGCACTGGCACGCCGCCTTCTCCAGGGGCACCCGATGTGGGGAGCCGCGCCGTGGTCGTTCGACGAGGATGAGCGTGCCTGGATCTGCGCAGGCGAGCACAGCCCGCGCAAGGAGCCACTGGGCGATCACCTGCCGGACGCGCAGCGCAGAGCGCTGGATGCCTGCCTCACGCCGTTCGGCGGCTGATCCGGTCAGGCGGCGCTGGCTTCCGGTGACGAGGTTGCGTTGGGCGGCCGCGTGCCAGTCGCCTTGTTCGCGTCGACGCCGGTAGTGCGCGTTGGCCCCGGCGGATGCCCGCAGTGAGGCGAAGGCCCGCAGGCGTGCATGTCGGTGCGGAGGCTGTTGGCCAGGACCAGGGCGACGTCGTGGGCTCGTTCCGCCCAGTCGATTCCGCAGCAGATCAGGACTCCCTCCCCAGATTTCGGTGTTTGCACTGGTCACGAGCTCATGCGGGCCACGCAGCGACCTGATCCCAGGACTCGGCACAAGGGCCGGTCCGCCACCTCACCAGCCGTTCGTGACGCCGGCTCACGAACACCAACGGTGCTCGATGCGGGTGGTGGTTGCCAGGCAGACGCTTAAGGGCGCCGATCTTGGCCGAGGTCTCCAGGGACCCGGTCCTTCGAAGACATTCCCTTCAGCGCCCGCCTGGCCGCCACCACCATGACCAGACCGCGCACCGATCTACGTTGAGGCCTCGACGGCCCGACTGCGCTTGGATGTCACGGTCTGGTACTCGAACATCCCGAGAGACCCCTGGTCCCGCAGAATGCCGCTGACAACGGATTAGGCTGCCCTCCATGGGAAAGAAGCGCTCGGGCGGCGGGCTCACCGGGCCACAGCAAGCCGCCAAGTTCCTCGGGGTGTCCGTCCTCTCCGGAGTTGTCCTGGCCGGAATCGCGATCCCGGGCGCAGGCGCCCTCGGACTCGCGGCCAAGGGCACGGTCGAAGGATTCGATGAGATCCCGGCCAATCTCAAGACACCGCCGCTGAGCCAGCGCACCACGATTCTGGACGCCGAGGGTGGCCTGATCGCCACGGTCTATTCACGTGACCGGCAGGTGGTCCCCCTGACGGCCATCTCGCCGTACATGCAGAAGGCGATCGTCGCGATCGAGGACTCGCGCTTCTACGAGCACGGCGCGGTCGACCTCAAGGGCATCCTGCGCGCGGTCAACCGCAACGCGCAGGAGGGCGGCGCCGCACAGGGCGCCTCCACGCTGACTCAGCAGTACGTGAAGAACGTGTTCGTCGAGGAGGCGGGCGACGACGAGACGAAGGTCCGCGAGGCCCAGGAGAAGAGCCTGGGCCGCAAGGTCCGCGAGCTGAAGTACTCGATCCAGGTCGAGGAGGAGCTCGGGAAGAAGAAGATCCTCGAGAACTACCTCAACATCACGTACTTCGGCCAGCAGGCGTACGGCATCGAGTCCGCCGCGCAGCGCTACTTCAGCAAGCCGGCCAAAGACCTGACCCTGGACGAGTCGGCGCTGCTCGCCGGCCTCGTGCAGTCGCCGAGCCGGTACGACCCGGTGAACGACGCGCAGGAGGCGCTGAAGCGGCGGAACACCGTCCTCCAGCGGATGGCCGACGTGAAGGACATCTCGCAGGCCGAGGCGGACGCCGCGAAGGCCAAGCCGGTCCAGCTGAAGGTGACCCGGCCCAAGAACGGCTGCATCACCGCGGTCAAGGGCGCGGGCTTCTTCTGCGACTACGTCCGCAACTCCTTCCTCACGGACGCCGTGTTCGGCAAGACGCGCGAGGAGCGGGCGAAGATCTGGAACCAGGGCGGTCTGACGATCCGTACCACCCTGGACCCGCAGTCGCAGGAGGCCACCAACGCCTCGATCAAGGACCACGTCTACCAGGACGACTCGATCGCGACGGCCATGACCATGGTCCAGCCGGGCACCGGCCGGGTCCTGGCGATGGGCCAGTCGAAGCCGTACGGCTTCGGGAAGAACGAGACGCAGATCAACTACTCCGTGGACAAGCGGATGGGCGGCTCCAACTTCGGCTTCCAGGTCGGCTCGACGTTCAAGCCGTTCATCGCGGCCGCCGCGCTGGAGCAGGGCATGCCGGCGACCAAGGTCTACTCGGCGCCGAACAAGATCGACTACCCGTCCCCGATCGCGCGGTGCGACGGTACGCAGTACACGAACAACGGCAGGAAGCGGGAGACGGCGGAGAACGAGACCGAGGACGAGGTCGGTCCGTACGCGCTGAGGACCGCGATGGAGAAGTCGATCAACACGTACTTCGTGCAGATGATCGACGAGATCGGGCTCTGCCCGGTCACCGAGATGACGCAGAAGCTGGGCGTCGTCCCGGCGAGCGGCGTGAAGCTGCCGGAGTCGCCGTCCATCGCGCTCGGCTCCGCCGAGCTGTCGCCGCTGACGATGGCCAACGCGTACGCCACGTTCGCGAACCGCGGCGTCTACTGCACCCCGGTGGCCATCGAGTCGATCACCGACTCGCACGGCAAGGCGCTCTCGGTGCCGAAGTCCAAGTGCGACCGGGCGATGTCGGAGACGACGGCCGACACCATCAACACCCTGCTGCTCGGAGTGGTCGACTCCGGCACCGGTGAGAAGGCCGGCCTGTCCAACCGCGACAGCGCGGGCAAGACCGGTACGACGGACTCCCGCTACAACGCCTGGTTCGTCGGCTACACGCCGAACGTGTCCGGCGCGGTGTGGGTCGGCTCGGGCGGCGCGAAGAAGATCTCGATGGAGAACATCACCATCGGCGGGCAGTACTACCCGAAGGTCTTCGGTGGCGGCCTGCCCGGCCCGATCTGGAAGGACGCGGTCTCGGACGCGCTGTCCGGGCGCGAGGCGCCGCAGTTCGCCACGGTGCACATCGCCGAGCCGTCGAACCCGAACGGCGGCGGCCGGCCCACCAGCCCGAACCCGACCCCGAACAAGCCCGGGAAGCCGGGCAAGCCGGGCGGTGGCGGCGGCGACAACAAGCCGGGCGGCCGGCCGGGCGGCGCGACGAACGCCGGAGCGACGAACGGCGGCGGCGCGAACGGCGGCGCTGGCGGTACGGCTGGCACGGGTGGCACGGGCGGTACGGGAGGCAACACGCTCCCGGGGATCCCGGGGATCCCCGGCGTGACCGGCGGCCGCGACACCCAGTAGGCGGCACGCAAGAGCAGGAAACGAGGGAGGGACCCGGCCGACGGCCGGGTCCCTCCCTTCATGTTCCCGTCCGCTAGGCGAGGAGCTGCTTGACGACGGCGGCGACGCGGCCGCCCTCCGCCAGCCCGGCCACCTTCGGGTTCACGATCTTCATGACGGCGCCCATGGCCCGCGGCCCCTCGGCGCCCGCCGCCTTGGCCTCCTCGACCGCCTGCGCCACGATCGCGCGCAGCTCGTCGTCGCCGAGCTGCTTGGGCAGGTACGTGTCGAGGAACTCGCCCTCCGCGGTCTCGCGCGCGGCCTGCTCCGGACGGCCACCCTGGGCGAAGGCGTCCGCGGCCTCGCGGCGCTTCTTCGCCTCCTTGGCGATCACCTTGAGCACTTCGTCGTCGGAGAGCACGCGCGCTTCCTTGCCCGCGACCTCCTCCTTGGTGATGGCGGCGAGGGTCAGTCGCAGCGTGGACGAGTGCAGCTCGTCGCGCGCCTTGATGGCGGTGGTGAGGTCTTCCTGGAGCTTGGCCTTGAGCGTGGTCATGGCCATGAGTCTGCCAGGTGCGGGGCGGGTGGCGCCCTCCGGTTTTCCGGGTCTGCGACGATGGGGGCATGCGTGCGCGTTACGGAGTACCCCTGAAGGTCACCGCCGGGATCGCGGCGGTGGGAGCCGCGGGTCTGGCCTATGCCGCCGGTTTCGAGGCGCGGTCGTTCCGCTTGCGCCGGGTGACGGTGCCGGTGCTGCCCCGGGGGATGCGCCCGCTGCGCGTCCTCCAGGTCTCGGACATCCACATGGTCAGCGGCCAGCGCAAGAAACGGGCTTGGCTGCAGTCCCTCGCCGGCCTGCGCCCGGACTTCGTCGTGAACACCGGCGACAACCTCTCCGACACGGACGGCGTGCCCGAGGTCCTCGACGCCCTCGGTCCGCTGATGGAGTTCCCGGGCGTGTACGTGTTCGGGTCGAACGACTATTACGGGCCGCGGCTGCGCAATCCCGGGCGCTACCTCATCGAGAAGGCGCAGGGCCGGCACGGGCTGAACGGCAACAAGCCGGTCGTCGGCGCCGTCCACAACCCGTGGGAGGAGCTGCGGGACGCCTTCGACATGGCGGGCTGGCAGAACCTCACCAACACGCGGGCCCGGATGAAGCTGGAGGGGCTGGAGCTCGCCTTCACCGGCCTGGACGACCCGCACATCAAGCGCGACCGCTACGAGATGGTCGCGGGCGGCCCGGAGGCGGACGCGGACTTCTCGATGGCCGTCGTGCACGCCCCGTACCTGCGCACCCTGGAGTCCTTCACGGCGGACGGCTACCCGCTGATCCTGGCCGGGCACACCCACGGCGGACAGCTGTGCGTCCCCTTCTACGGGGCGCTCGTCACCAACTGCGACCTCGACACCGACCGGGTGAAGGGCCTCTCGACCCACGAGGCCGCCGGGCAGCGCGCGTACCTCCACGTCTCGGCGGGTTGCGGCACGAACCGCTTCACCCCGGTCCGCTTCGCCTGCCCCCCTGAGGCGACGCTCCTGACCCTGACCCCGAAGCCGTAGCCGTGGCCCCCTCCGGGGCCCCCGCGAAAACCGGATTTCGCGTCCGGGCACGGGTCCGCTAAAGTAATCGATGTCGCCAGGACAGCAAGAGCTGCCAAGGCGGCGATCGGGGTGTAGCGCAGCTTGGCAGCGCGCTTCGTTCGGGACGAAGAGGTCGTGGGTTCAAATCCCGCCACCCCGACAGAGAAACACCAGCTCAGGGCCGGTCTCCTTCCGAGGAGACCGGCCCTGACTGTTTCTCCCAACCCTCCTGGGAGAATCCTGGGAGAAATCTTCGCCGGAACGGCTCCCACGCTCCCCTAGCGATCCGCCCTCAGCAGGGCATCCAGGACCGTCACGGGCGACCCGGCCGACATCCGGCGGCGCGCCGTGAGGACGGCGCCCGGCGGCGTGTTGGCGCGGGGTGGCCTGATCCAGGTGAGATACGAGAACGGGATCACGTTCAGGATGCCGACACGAGGGAGTCTGAGCGTCTGCCCCCCCGGAGCGGCACGTACCTACCCGGGCTGCCGCGACACGAGGGCGCCTGAGCGCTCGATCGCGGTCGAGCTGGAGGGGTGCCTGTACTTCGCGACGCAGTCCCCCGTATGGACGGGGGGCCGCGGGTTCTATGACCCGACAGCTCCCGGGTGGATGCGTGGCCGAGCCCACTTGGTGACGGTCGGCCAGATGTCCGACATCGCCGCGCAGGAGATGTACAGGACATCCCCGAGTACCTCGCTGCCTGCCCCGGCGCCGCCGGCGTGTGGACGGCGGCACAGGTGCGGGAACTGCCGGAGGCCGACATCACCCAGTGACATCAACGGGCGCTCGCCCTCGGCTACCCCCACACGCGGCGAGGGGCATCGACTGAACATGCACTATCTTGAACGCGTTCAGTTGAACGTGTTCAGTTGGTGTGTCAGGGGGGGTCGGATGGGTGCGGCCGAGGGTCACGGGCAGAGCGGGGCGGCGTCGGAGGGGGGTCGCGTCATGCGGTGCGTCCTGACCTACGTGGGTCTGTACGTGGCCGCGTGGGTGGCGGCGGCGTTCACCGCGCCGGAGCGAGAAAGGTACGGGGAGCTCGTCCGGATCGCCCTGGGGATGATGGTCTTCATCGGAATCCCCTCGGTGCTCCTCGCGGTCGGGGCGGGGATGGCGCACACCCGGATGGATCCGGTCCGTTTCCGCTGCCTGCTGGCCTTCCCGCTGGCGCTCTTCGCCCTGCCGGCCGCGTACGCGAGTCCGGTCGCGCAGGCGCTCGTATTCCAGGTGTTCGCGCACTGCGCGTTCGCCTCGCTGATGCCGGTGCCGCTCGCTCCGGGCCGGTGGAGAGGCGCTCGGACCGGCTGATCACCACACGGCGCACCGCGGGCCCCGCGCAGCGGAGCGCGATCGCCAGGTGGTGGCGATGACCGGGGGCAGGGTCATCGCCACTCGGGGCGGCGGGTCAGACGCGGGCCAGGCGGCTCGCGGCGAATTCTTCCGGGGACCAGGAGACGGACCAGACGTCCAGGGCCGGGGCTCCCGAGAGGATCGCCGTCTGGAGGCTCTGCAGGCGGGGGCAGGGTTCGACGCCGAGTTCGTGGTTGAGGACGGACCTCAGGCGGTGGAAGGCCTCCAGGGAGCGACCGACTCGGCCCGCGCGGTAGAGGGCCATCATGAGATAGGCGCAGAGGTTCTCGTTCATCGGGTTGCGGGCGACGACGCGGGTCAGCTCTCCGAGGAGGTCCGCGTGGCGGCCCAGGGCGAGGTCGGACTCGATGCGCCGTTCCAGGGCGCCGAGCCGGCTCTCCTCCAGGGAGACCGCCTCGATCTCCAGGACGCTGCCCTTGCGGACGTCCACCAGGGCGGGGCCGCGCCACAACTGCAGGGCCTTGCCCAGCTCTTCCGAGGCGCGGCGGTGATCGCCCCGCTCGGAGGCGGCGCGGCCGGCGCTGACGCGGCGCTCGAACACCTCGACGTCCGTCTCGCAGGCGCCGTCTTCGAGGAGGTAGCCGCTGTGCCGGGTGCTGAGTATCTGGCGTACTCCCGGACGGTCGGAGTCGGCGGCCGCGAGCGCGAGCGCGTTGCGCAGTTGCAGGACGTAGGTCTGCAGTGTGGTGGCGTGGCTGCGCGGGGGACGGTCTCCCCAGAGTTCCTCGATGAGCGCCGGCACCGTGACGACCCTGCCCGCGTTCAGCGCGAGCAGAGCCAGCACCTGCCGCTGCTTGGGGGCGCTGGCCGTAACCGGCGTGCGGTCGAGATGCAGGGACAGCGAGCCGAGCAGCCCGATACGCAGCGGTCCGGGCTGCTGCGCAGCATTGACGGGGTCGTAGCTTTCAGGGCCTTCGGACATTCCATTCCTCCAGGCATCGCACCTATCGATCTCGGTCACCAGCATCCCCAGACGGCCGGGAGTTGCCCACTGAAGGGCACATCTCTCCCATGTGAAGAATTCACACGGGGAACGTGAATCAGCGCATGGCGTCCCGCCGGGGGGTGGTTGGAGACTTCGGTCACCGCAGCGACGACCCGGACTGCGGAACTGAGGAGGCGGCATCATGCAGATCACCCCCAGCTCCGACGACCTGATCATCGAGAACCTCGACGGCGCCGGTTTCGACCCCGAGCCGCCCGGGTGGTGCTTCATCCTGACCCCGGTCGCGGCGCAGTAGAGCGGCAGAGCATGCTCGCCGACGTACGGCCGATCGGATTCCGAAGACACCTGCGGGCCGAGATCGTCCCGGGCGAAGCGGTCTACCTGGTCTCGCCCCGGGGCACGACGGCACTGTCCGGCACGGCCATCCAGAAGGTGGCGCCGCTGCTCGACGGCTCGCTGACCCTGGCCGAGCTGCGGGCCACCGCGCAGATCCCGGCGGAGAAGCTGGACGGCATGCTCGACCGGCTCGCCGCGGCGGGCCTCGTCGGCTTCCACACCGGGCCGCAGGACGCCGCGGCCGGCGCGTACTGGGACCTGGCCGGAGCCGGCGGCCCGGGGGACGCCGCGCTGAGCGTCGTCGCGTTCGGCGGGGCCGACGCGGCCGCGGCCGAGCGCGCCTGCCGTGCGGCGGGGCTGTCCTGCGGCCCCGAGGCGCCCTTCACCCTGGTGGTGTGCGACGACTACCTCGACCCGGCGATGGCCGCGTTCAACGCCGCCCGGCTGGCGGACGGGCGTCCGTGGCTGCCGGCCAAGCCGTACGGGGCGCAGCTCTGGATCGGCCCGGTGTTCGAGCCGGGGACGGGGCCCTGCTGGTCCTGCCTGGCCGTACGGCTGCGCTCGCACCGGCGCGGTGAGAGCCAGGTGCGGCGCGCGCTGGGACTGGCCGGCCCGGTACGGGTGCCGGAGGCCTCGCTGGCGGCGACCCGCGAGCTCGGGCTGCAGACGGCGGCGCTCGAAGCCGCGAAGTGGCTGGCCGGCCTGCGCGACGACTGCCAGAACGCCGTCTGGACCCTGGACACGCTGACCCTCAACGCGACCCACCACCGCGTCCCGGTCCGCCCGCAGTGTCAGGACTGCGGCGATCCCGGCCTGGTCGGCGACCGTGCCCTGCGGCCGGTCCGCCCGGTCTCTCGGCCGAAGGGCTCCTTGGCGGGCACCGGGCACCGGGCGCTGTCGGCGGAGCAGATGTGGGAGCGGTTCGGGCACCTCGCGGACCCCGTCACGGGGATCGTCGAACGGGTCGTGCGCGATCCGCGCAGCCCGTCGTTCCTGCACTGCTACCGGTCCGGGCCGAACCTGGCGCTGGCGGAATCCGATCTGCCCTCCTTCCGTGCCGGACTGCGCATGCAGAGCGGGGGCAAGGGGCGCACCGATCTGGACGCCAGAGTCAGCGGGCTGTGCGAGGCGGTCGAGCGGTACAGCGCGTCGCGCTGCGGTGACGAGGCGACGGTGCTGGGCAGTTATCGCGATCTCGCGCCCGTCGCCGTACACCCGGGTGAATGCATGCTGTTCGACGAACGCCAGTACCAAGAGCGCGAGCGGTGGAATGCCCCGGGTATTCCCTTCCAGCATGTGCCAGAGCCGTTCGACGAAAATGCCAAGATCGAATGGACACCGGTGTGGTCACTCACCGGGGGCAGGCACCGGCTGTTGCCGACCGGCCAGCTGTATTTCGGCGGCGAGGGCGTCGCCTCGGTGCTCGCCGACTCCAATGGCAACGCGGCGGGCGGTTCGGTCGAGGACGCGATCCTCCAGGGTTTCCTGGAACTCGTCGAGCGCGACGCCGTGGCGCTGTGGTGGTACAACCGGACGCATCACGCCGGGGTGGATCTCGACTCGTTCGGCGCCCCGTGGATCTCCGCTCTGCCGGAACGTTTCCGCGAGCTGGACCGCACGCTCTGGGTGCTCGATCTGACCGCCGATCTGGGCATCCCGGTGATGGCCGCGGTCTCGCACCGCGTCGGCGCGGACGCCGAGGACATCATGCTCGGCTTCGGTGCGCACCTGGACCCCGCCGTCGCACTGAGCCGCGCCGTCACCGAGCTGGGCCAGCTGCTGCCCGCCGTGACGGACGGCTACGCGCCGGGGCTGCCCGGGCACCTGCTGGACTGGTTCCGCGGGGCAAAGGTCGCCTCCCAGACCTATCTCCTGCCCGACCCCGAACTGCCCGCGCGCACTCCGGCGGAATACGGGTACACCCCGCGCGCCGACCTGCTGGAGGACCTGGAACACCTTTGCGAGCTGGCCCGGAGCCATGGTCTGGAGGTGCTCGTCCTCGACCAGACCCGGCCCGACCTCGGGCTGCCGGTGGTGAAGGTCGTCGTACCCGGGCTGCGGCACTTCTGGGCCAGGTTCGCGCCGGGCCGGCTGTTCGACGTACCGGTACGTCTGGGGAGGCTCGATTCCCCCACCCGTTATGAGAATCTCAACCCGATTCCGCTTTTCCTCTAGAACCGGAAGATCAACCATTTTCCTCCGGCCCGGAAGATCACCCAAGGTGACGATCGGAGTCCGTCAAAAACGAATTAAGAGAATTACAGACTTGCTCATGACAAGATGATGCTTCGTCGGTAAGATCATCCGCGGTATCCAATGGGGGGATGCCGGGCAGTTGCCTGTCCTCTCAGTCACCGCAGGTCGGACCAGGAGGCATGCGCCGATGCTCGACGCACTCCACGGCGAGGGCACGGACGGCACGCACGACGGGGACAGCGCGGACGACGGATCCGGACCGCAGGCGCCGCGCATGGCGCTCCTGGTCACACTGGGGGTGCTCGGCGGCCACACGCTCGTCACGGTGCTGAACGTCCTCGACCAGGACCCCGGCCCCGGGCGACTGGTCCTGCTGACGCTCTGTCTGGTGGCCGTACTCGCCCTGCAGTTCGCGCACTCGACCCGGCGGCCGCGCACCTGGCCCGTCCGCGTCCGTGTGCTGACCCTGGCCGCCCAGGCCGTGGTCACCTACCTCCCGCTCCCCTGGCTCGGGGTGCCGTGGGGCGCGATGGCCGGACTGCTCGCGGGCTCGGTGCTGCTGGCCGTGCCGGGCCGGCTGCGCTGGCCGCTGTACGCCGTGGTCACCGCGGGCATCGTGCCCGCGGTCGTCGCGATGGCCGGGGCGGGCATCGCGGTCTACGGGTTCGGCGCCACGCTGCTCGCCAGCCTCATCATCTTCGGGGTCAGCTCGCTGTCCGGGCTCGTCGCCGAGATCCGCGAGACCCGGCGCGAGCTGGCCGGGATGGCCGTCGTACAGGAGCGGCTGCGGGTCGCCGGCGACCTGCACGACGTCCTCGGCTACAGCCTGTCGGCGATCGCCTTGAAGACCGACCTCGGCCACCGGCTGCTCCCGGCCGCGCCCGACCGGGCCAAGTCCGAGATCGCCGAGGTGCTCGGCATCGCCAGCGGCGCCCTGGCCGACGTACGCCTGGTCTCCACCGGCTACCGCGACATGTCGCTGGCCACCGAGACCGAGTCGGCGCTGTCGGTGCTCCAGGCCGCCCGGATCGAGGCCGAGGCCGACCTGGCCTGTGGGCCGCTGCCGCAGAAGATGGACACCGTACTGGCCATCGTGCTGCGCGAGGCGGTGACCAACGCGCTGCGCCACAGCAGGGCGCGGCACTGCTCGGTCACCGCCACCCGGGAGGGCGGGACGGTGTCGCTGCGGATCCGCAACGACGGGGTCGGGGACGTGAGTGCGGACACCGGGCTGGCGGGCGGCAGCGGGCTCGGCAACCTGACGACCCGGCTGCGCGGCGTCGGAGGCGACCTGACCAGCGGACCGGCCGGCGACGGCTGGTTCGAGGTCGTCGCCCACGCCCCGGTCACCTGCCGGCGCGAGGACCGGCGCGCGGAATCCGACGCGCAGGGCGCACAGGGCGCGCGGGACGCCGAGGGCGCCGAAGACACCGCCGGCACCCGGGACCGCGAGCGCGCCGACGGCCGCTGGGCGCCCCGCATGGCGCGGAGCATGCTCGTGGCCGTACTGGCCGGCTACACGCTCATCACCGTGATCAACGCGGCGGGCGACGCCGCCTCCGGGACGGCCGTGCTCGCCTTCCTGGGCTGCTTCGCCGTCGTCGTGGTGGTGCAGACGCTCCACTCGCTGCGCGGCGCCCGTGCCTGGTCCGTGCGGGCGCGGGCCCTGAGCCTCGGGCTCCAGGCCGCGGCCACCTACGCCCCGCTGCTGTGGCTCGGCAAGCCCTGGGGCTCGATGGCCGGGTTCCTCGCCGGATCGCTCCTGATCACCGTGGCGGGCAGGCTCCGGCTGGTGCTCTACGCTGCCTCGGTCGCGGTCGTCGTGCCCCTGGCGGCGGCCGTCGGCGTCCCGCTGGCCGACATCGTCTACCTGGCGGACTCCTCGCTGGTGGCGGGTCTGGTCGTCTACGGGTTCACCGCTCTGTACCGGCTGGTCACCGAGTTGCACGAGGCCAGGGGCGCGCTGGCGCGGCTGGCCGTCGCCCGCGAGCGGCTGATCGTGGAGCGGGAGCTGCACGAGGTGCTCGGGTCGAGCCTGTCCGAGGTCACGATGAAGTGCGCGCTGATCCACCGGCTGCTGCCGCACGCGCCGGAGCCGGCGCGCGAGGAGCTGGCGACCATGCTGGAACTGTCCCGCCAGGCGCTCGCCGACGTCCGGCTGGTGGCGCGCGGGTACCGGGGGTACCGCGGGCAGCCGGACGCGCTCGACCTGTCGCAGCGCCGGCGGCCGCCGGGATCGGACGTGTCCCCGGCAGACGACCCGCCGTTGACACGTCAACAGGCGGAGGCCGCGATCTGACGGGGTCGCGAGCACTTTCCGGGTGTTTAATTCGCAGGGGAAGGTGGGGGATAAGTGGAGAGACGGCGGCTCAGAATTCTCCTGGCCGAGGACATGCACATGGTGCGGGGAGCATTGGTCGCGCTGCTCGAACTGGAGCCGGACCTGGAAGTCGTCGCCGTGGTGGACCGGGGTGACCTGATCGTCCCCACCGCAATGAAGTGCCGGCCGGACGTGGCGATCATGGACGTCGACCTGCCGAACATGGACGGCCTCACGGCGGCCGAGGCGCTGCACGACCAGTTGCCGGAATGCCGCACGCTGATCATGACCGGGCTCGGCCGTCCCGGCCTGCTGCGCCGGGCGATGTCCGCGCGCGTCACGGGGTTCCTTCTCAAGGACTCCCCGTCCGAGGGGCTCGCGCAGGCCGTACGGGAGGTGGCCGCGGGCCGCCGGGTGATCAACCCGCAGTTAGCGATGAGCGCGTGGGACATCGGGGACAACCCGCTGTCCGATCGCGAGACCGAGGTGCTCAGCATGGCCGCGCAGGGCGACGAGCCACGGGAGATAGCGGCGAAGCTGCACCTGTCGATCGGCACGGTGCGCAACTACCTGACGACGACCGTGGTGAAACTCAACGCCCGCAACCGGATCGATGCCGTCCGGATAGCCACCGAGGCGGGCTGGCTCGCCTGAGGGGCACGCGGGCCACCCGCGACCGGTCCTCGACCGGCAGTCCACCGACGCGCTCAAGGATGCCGACATACGGCGGGGTGAGAGCACCTCCATTCGGCATGAGGAGTGCGTGATGCGCAAGGTCGTTTCGCGGGACGGCACGTCGATCGCTTACGAGAAGGCGGGCGAAGGCCCGCCGATCGTGCTCCTCAACGGTTCGTTCCGCGATCACACGATCTTCGACGCGCTCGTTCCCGAGCTCGCGCCGCACTGCACCACCTATGTCTACGACCGCCGCGGGCGCGGGGAGAGCGGCGACGCCCCCGAGTACGCCGTCCAGCGCGAGATAGAGGACCTGGAGGCGGTGATCCAGGAGGCCGGCGGCGAGGCCGTCGTCTTCGCCGGGTCCTCGGGCGCGAACCTGGCGATCGAGGCGGCGCTGGCCGGCGCCCCGATCACCAAGCTGGCGCTCCACGAGCCGTTCTACCGGGTCGACGGATTCCCCAAGCCCGTCTGGAACTTCGCCAAGACGCTCCGGGTCATCCTGTCGGAGGACCGGCGCGAAGAGGCCGTCGAGTACTTCCTCGGCGGCTTCCTCGGCTTCACCCCCGACACGGTCGCGGAGTGGCGCAAGGGCCCGATCTGGGCGATGAACCTGGCGAACGCCCACACGCTCTCCTACGACGCGGCGATCTGCGGCGACTACAGCGTCCCGGCCGACCGGCTCGCCGGATACACCACCGAGACGCTGGTCCTCAACAGCGACAGCACCAGCGCCTGGCTGCGCGCCGCCGCGCAGGCGACGACGGCGGCCCTTCCCAACGGCCGGGGGCTCGAACTGCCCGGATCCTGGCACCGGATCGACATGGACGTCCTCGGCAAGGTCCTGGCCGAGTTCGCCACCACCTGACGGTCCCGCAGACGGCGCGGTCCCGGCCGTCCACCCACCTTCAGGAGAGCATCGCCGTGACCACAGCTCACATCCAGGGCGCCACCGTGTGGCTGACCGGGCTTCCCAGCGCCGGCAAGACCACCCTCGCCTTCGCCCTCGCCGAGCGGCTGCGCGCCGAGGGCCGCGAGGTCGACGTGCTCGACGGTGACGAGATCCGCGAATTCCTGTCCAGGGGGCTCGGGTTCAGCCGGGAGGACCGGCACGCCAACGTCACCCGGATCGGCTTCGTCGCTCAGAAGCTGGCCTCCCACGGGGTCATCGTGCTGGCCCCCGTCATCGCCCCGTACGCCGACTCCCGCGCCGCCGTCCGCGCGCGGCACGCCGCCCAGGGCACGCAGTTCCTGGAGGTCCACGTCGCCACCCCCGTCGGGCTCTGCTCCGAGCGCGACGTCAAGGGCCTCTACGCGAAGCAGGCCGCCGGTGAGATCTCGGGTCTCACCGGCGTGGACGACCCGTACGAGGCGCCGGAGAACCCGGAGCTGCGTATCCAGACGCAGGGCAGCTCGGTGGCCGAATCCGCCGCCGAGCTGCACACCTTCCTGACCGAGAGGGGCCTGGCATGACGACCGCGACCCAGAGTGTGACCGAGGCGTCGGGGAACCCCTTCGCGCTGTCGCACCTGGACGCCCTGGAGGCGGAGTCGGCGCACATCTTCCGCGAGGCGGCCGGTCAGTTCGAGCGCCCGGTGATCCTGTTCTCCGGCGGCAAGGACTCGATCGTCATGCTGCACCTGGCCCTCAAGGCCTTCCACCCGGCGCCGGTCCCCTTCTCGCTGCTGCACGTCGACACCGGGCACAACTTCCCCGAGGTCATCGAGCACCGCGACCGCGTGGTGGCGCGCCACCGGCTGCGGCTGCACGTGGCCATGGTCCAGGACTTCATCGACGACGGCCGGCTGCGCGAGCGCCCGGACGGAACCCGCAACCCGCTGCAGACGGTGCCGCTGCTGGACGCCATCGGCTCCCACCGCTTCGACGCCGTCTTCGGCGGCGGCCGGCGCGACGAGGAGAAGGCCCGCGCCAAGGAGCGGGTCTTCTCGCTGCGCGACGAGTTCGGCGCCTGGGACCCGCGCCGCCAGCGCCCCGAGCTGTGGCAGCTCTACAACGGCCACCACGCCTCCGGCGAACACGTCCGCGTCTTCCCGCTCTCCAACTGGACCGAGCTGGACGTCTGGCAGTACATCGAGCGCGAGGGCATCGAGCTCCCTCAGATCTACTACGCCCACGAGCGCGAGGTGTTCAGCCGCGACGGCATGTGGCTGACCGCGGGCGACTGGGGCGGCCCCGCGGAGCACGAGACGCCGCGGCGCCGGCTGATCCGCTACCGCACCGTCGGCGACATGTCCTGCACCGGCGCCGTCGACTCCGACGCCACCACCAACGCGCAGATCATCGCCGAGATCGCCGCCAGCCGACTCACCGAACGCGGCGCCACCCGGGCCGACGACAAACTCTCCGAGGCCGCCATGGAGGACCGCAAGCGCGAGGGGTACTTCTAACCATGGCCGCCCCCCGGGAGGCCGTCCCCCAGGAGGCCGCCTCCGCCTCGCTGCTGCGCTTCGCCACCACCGGCTCCGTCGACGACGGCAAGTCCACGCTGGTCGGCCGCCTGCTCCACGACTCCAAGTCCGTGCCGGCCGACCAGTTGGAGGCCGTCGAGCACGCCTCCCGCGGCCGCGGCCAGGACGCCCCCGACCTGGCACTGCTCACCGACGGCCTGCGCGCCGAGCGGGAACAGGGCATCACCATCGACGTCGCCTACCGCTACTTCGCCACCAGCCGGCGGCGGTTCATCCTCGCCGACACCCCCGGGCACGTGCAGTACACCCGGAACATGGTCACCGGCGCCTCCACGGCCGAGCTCGCCGTCGTCCTGGTCGACGCCCGGGCCGGCGTGGTCGAGCAGACCCGCCGGCACGCCGCCGTCGCCGCGCTGCTGCGCGTCCCGCACCTGGTGCTGGCCGTCAACAAGATGGACCTGGTCGACTGGGCCGAGCCCGTCTTCGCCGCCATCGCCGAGGAGTTCACCGCGTACGCGGCCTCCCTCGGCGTCGAGGACGTCGTGGCGATCCCGATCTCCGCGCTGGCCGGTGACAACGTCGTCGAGCCCTCCGCCCGCATGGACTGGTACGGCGGACCGACCGTGCTGGAGCACCTGGAGACCGTTCCCGCCGGCGGCGACCCGGGCGGGGAGCCCACGCGCTTCCCGGTCCAGTACGTGATCCGCCCGCACGGCGAGGAGTACCGCGACTACCGCGGATACGCGGGCCAGCTGGCCTCCGGCGTGCTGACGGTCGGGGACGGCGTCACCGTCCTGCCCTCCGGCCGCACCACCACCGTCGCGGCCATCGACGCGCTCGGCAGGCGGACGGAGATCGCCTGGGCCCCGCAGTCGGTCACCGTCCGGCTCGCCGACGACGTCGACGTCGGCCGCGGCGACCTGATCGCGGCCGGGAGCCCGACCCCGGTGCCCACCCGGGACATCGAGGCCCACGTCTGCCACCTGGACGAGCGCCCGCTGCGCGTCGGCGCCAAGGTGCTGCTCCGGCACACCACCCGTACCGTGCGGGCACTGGTCAAGGACATCTCGTACCGGATCGACATCGGCACGCTCGAACGGCGCTCCGGCGCCGACGGGCTGGGCGGCAACGACATCGGCCGCGTGGTGCTGCGCACCGCCGAACCCCTCGCACTCGACCGCTACACCGACAACCGCCGCACGGGCTCGTTCCTGCTGATCGACCCGGCCGACGGCACCACACTCACCGCCGGCATGGCGGGCGAGGCGTTCCGCTCCATCACGTTCCCGCCGGCGGAGGACATCGACGTATCCAGAGACGAAGTCGAACCAATCAGGGAGTGAGACCATGAGCCGGAATTCGCCCCCGCGTCACATCGCGGTCGTCGGCGCCGGTGCGGCCGGAACACTGACGGCGGTTCAGCTGATGCGGCAGGCCGAAGACCTCGGCCGGACGCTGGAGGTATGGCTGGTCGACCCGGCCGAACAGGCCGGTCCGGGTGTCGCCTACAGGACGTCCGACCCACGCCATCTGCTCAACGTGCCCGCCGGCCGGATGAGCGCCTTGCCCGACGACCCCGAGCACTTCCTGCGCTGGCTCGCCGACGGGCACCCGCGCGCCGCGCCAGGCGACTACGTCCCGCGCCAGGAGTACGGGCGGTACCTGACCGAGGTGCTGGAGCGCACCGCCGAAGCGTGCCGCCGCACCCGCCCGCACCGGGTACGGGAGCGGGTCAGCGCCGTCCGCGAGCACGGCGCCGGGGTGACGCTGCGGCTCACCGGCGGCGGCGAGCTCCGGGTGGACGCGGCCGTGCTCGCGCTGGGCAACTTCGCCCCCGGCCAGGACTGGGCCGGCCCCGAACTGCGGGAATCCGGACGCTTCGTCGCCGACCCGTGGGCGCCCGGCGCGCTGGAGGCGCTGCCCGAGGAGGGTGACGTCCTGCTCGTCGGCACCGGCTTGACCATGGCGGACCTGGCCGTCACCCTGGCGCGCCCGGACCGGGTGCTGCACGCGGTGTCCCGGCACGGGTACGTGCCCCGGGAGCACCTGGAGGACCCGCTGCCGTCGGCCGAGCCGCCGAGCCTCGACGGCACGCGCGGCCTCGACGCGCTGCGCCGGGACGTCCGGCGCCACCTCGCCGCGAGCCGCCGTGCCTGCGGCGACTGGCGCGCCGGCATGGACGGGCTGCGCCCGGTGACGGCCACGCTGTGGCAGCAGCTGTCGCCGGCCGACCGGATCCGCTTCCTCCAGGAGGACCTGCGGGCCTGGGAGGTGCACCGCCACCGCATCGCGCCCGTCACGGCCGCCAGGATCGGCGCGCTGCGGACCTCGGGCCGGCTGCGGATCGGCGCCGCCGAGGTGGTCCGCGCCGTGCCGGACGAAGGCGCGGTGGCGGTGCGGCTGAGCGACGGGCGGGAGCTGCGGGTCGCCGCGGTGGTCAACTGCACGGGGGCCCAGGCGGACCTGCGCCGCACCGCCGACCCCCTGGTGCGCTGCCTGCTCGACCGGGGCTACGCCCGGACCGGCCCCGCCGACCTGGGTTTCGACACGTGGAGCGGCGGGCGCCTGGTGCCCGCGCCCGGCGCCCCGGCCCTGCGGCTGTGGACGATCGGGGTCGCGCGGCGCGGGAACCTGCTGGAGAGCACCGCTATCCCGGAGATCCGCACGCAGGCCGCAGAGGTCGCGAGCAGCGTGCTGGGCGCCCTCGCCGACCGCCACGCGTCCAGGCCCACCGACCGCTACGGCCTGCGCCTGACCACGACCCCCGAGGCGGCCGAGCTGTACGACCGGGCGCTGGAGCGGATCCTGGCGGGCCGGCTCGGCGCCGAGGCGCTGCTGGCCGAAGCGGTCGGCGTCGACCCGGACTTCGCCGTCGGGCACGCGGCGCTGGCGCTGCTGTGCCACGAGTCGGGGGTCGGCGCGAACACGGCCGCCGCGCTCGCGGCCGCCGGGCGGGCCGCGTCCCGTGGCGCGGACGAGCGCGAACGCAGCCTGGTCGGCGCGGTGCGGGCGCGCCTGACGGGCACCGAGGAGGCGGGCAAGGCGGCCCTGCTGGGCCACATCGCCGGGCATCCCCGGGACGCGCTGGTGGTGAGCGCCGCCGTGCCGACCGTCTCCTTCAACGGGGTCACCCGCGCCGAGGAGTCCTGGGCCCTGGTCGAGGGGCTGTCCCCGACCTACGGCGACGACTGGTGGTACCTGGGCCAGCTCGCCTTCGTCCGGCAGGAGCAGGAGCGCTGGCAGGAGGCCGAGTCCCTGTCCGCACGGGCGCTGGCCGCGCACCCCGCGGCCGGGCACGCCGTCCATGCCTGGGCCCACGTCTTCTACGAGACCGGCGAGCACCGGGCCGGTCTGGCCTGGCTGGACGAGTGGATGCGCCGGCACGGGGCCGGGGCCGGCCACCGCTCCCACCTCTCCTGGCACGCCGCGCTGCACGAGCTGACGCTCGACGACCGGGCCGCGGTGCTGCGGCGCTACCGCTGCGAGCTGGTGGCCTCCCGGGTGAGCGGGGGCCGGCTGCTGGTGGATTCGGCCTCGCTGCTGTGGCGCGCCCGCATGACGGGGAGCTGGAGCGGCGAACTACCGCTCGGCGAGCTGCTGGAGGCGGCTCCCGATCAGTGGCTCGACGCGCCCGAGACGGCCTTCGCCGCGCTGCACGGCGCGCTGGCCTTCGCCGCGGCCGGCGACCTCGACGGGCTGGGGCGGCTGCGGCTGCACGCCCTGACGAACCGCCAAGAGGCCTTCCGGCTGGTCATCGCCCCGTTGTGCGAGGCGCTGACGGCCGTGGTCGGGCAGCGCTGGCAGGAGGCGGCGCTGCGGCTCGGGCCGCTGCTGCCGCTGATCGCCCGGGTGGGCGGCAGCAAGGCGCAGCACGAGGTCGTCGAGGAGACCCTGCTGCACGCCCTGATCTCGGGTGACGACCACGACCGGGCGGCCCGCCTGCTGTCGGCCCGCCTGGAGCGCCGCGCCTCGCCGCTCGACCGCCGGCGGCTGGCCACGGTCGGTGGCGCGAGTCAGCCGCTGGAGGCCGCCCTGCGGTGACCGCCGGCGGCCCGAGCCGCCGCGCGGCGCGGCACCCCCGCCGCCCCGACCAGCCGAAAGGGCGGTTCCTTCCCGGAACCGCCCTTTCTTGCGCCCCACACGCCTCCAGCGGAATTTGACGCATTCCCGACCCTTCCTTGAGGGCCGCCACGCAAGGTGGCGATGGGTGGTTTCCGGGCGAATGGAGATTGACATGGGCGCGAGGCTCAGGTCCGCCATGCGATCCATATGGAAGGACTTCGGCGAGGGCCTGATGTGGATGGGATTCGCATGGAACGGACTCTATCCCCCCTACGAATGGAGGGACATCAGAGTCCCGCCTACCGACCAGCCCTGCCTGCCACCACTGTCGGAAGAGGAGCTCGCCACATGGGCGGCACTGGTCAAGCATCTGCGATAGGCGGGGCAAACCCTCGAGGAGGCGGTCGAATGCACAGCAATCTAATAGTGGCCAGAATGGATTCTCGTTCGAGTGCTGACGTGGCTAGGCTCTTCAGCGCTTTCGACGAGACCGAGATGCCACATCTCATGGGGACGCGACGACGTCAGCTCTTCATGTTCAACGGTCTGTACTTCCATCTTCAGGACTTCGACGTCGACAACGGCGGAGAGCTCATCGAGCAGGCGAAGTCCGACGAGCGCTTCGTCCGGATCAGCCAGGACCTCAAGCCGTTCATCGAGGCCTACGACCCGGCGACCTGGCGCTCCCCCGCGGACGCCATGGCGCAGCGGTTCTACACCTGGGAGTCGCAGTGACCGGCCGGCGCGTGGTCGTCACCGGAGTGGGCGTCGCGGCTCCGGGCGGCATCGGGACCAAGAACTTCTGGAGCCTGCTCAGCGAGGGACGGACGGCGACCCGGGGGATCACCTTCTTCGATCCGGCGCCGTTCCGTTCCCGGGTCGCGGCCGAGATCGACTTCGACCCGTACGAGCACGGGCTCGGCGCGCAGGAGATCCGGCGCACCGACCGGGCCGCGCAGTTCGCCCTCGTCACGGCACGTGAGGCGATGGCGGACAGCGGCCTTGACCTGCAGGGCTTCGCGCCCCACCGGGTGGGCGTGGCGGTCGGCAGCGCCGTGGGCGCGACCATGGGCCTCGACGAGGAGTACCGGGTCGTCAGCGACGGCGGCCGGCTCGACCTCGTGGACCACGAGTACGCCGTCCCCCACCTCTACAACTACTTCGTACCGAGTTCCTTCGCCGCCGAGGTCGCCTGGGCGGTCGGCGCCGAGGGGCCCTCGACCGTGGTCTCCACCGGCTGCACCTCCGGCATCGACTCGGTCGGCTACGCGGCCGAACTGATCCGCGACGGCTCGGCCGACGTGATGATCACCGGTGCCTCGGACGCGCCGATCTCGCCGATCACCGTGGCGTGCTTCGACGCGATCAAGGCGACCACACCGCGCAACGACGACCCCGAGCACGCCTCCCGGCCCTTCGACCTCACGCGCAACGGCTTCGTGCTGGGCGAGGGCGCCGCGATGTTCGTCCTGGAGGAGCTGGAGTCGGCGCGCCGGCGCGGCGCCCACATCTACGCCGAGATCGCCGGGTACGCCAGCCGGTGCAACGCCTTCCACATGACCGGACTGCGCCCCGACGGCCGGGAGATGGCCGAGGCCATCCGCTCGGCGCTGGACGAGGCGCGGATCGACCCCGCCGCGGTCGACTACATCAACGCGCACGGCTCGGGCACCAAGCAGAACGACCGGCACGAGACCAGCGCCTTCAAGCGCAGCCTCGGCGACCACGCCCGCCGTACGCCCGTGAGCTCGATCAAGTCGATGGTCGGCCACTCGCTCGGCGCGATCGGCTCGATCGAGATCGCCGCCTCCGTCCTGGCCATGGAGAACAACGTGGTGCCCCCTACAGCGAACCTGCACAAGCCCGACCCCGAATGCGACCTCGACTACGTGCCGCTGACCGCGCGCGACTGGCGCACCGACACGGTGCTGACGGTCGGCAGCGGGTTCGGCGGTTTCCAGAGCGCGATGGTTCTCGCCCGACCCGACAGGAAAACGACGGCATGAGCACCCAGGTCGTGGTGACCGGCATCGGCATCGTCTCCCCCAACGGATTCGGCGTGGACGCCTACTGGGACGCCACCCGCGCGTCCAGGAGCGGCATCGGCCGGATCACGCGCTTCGATCCGGAGCGCTACCCGTCGAAGCTCGCCGGTGAGGTCGACGGGTTCACCGTCGAGGAGCACCTGCCGAGCCGACTCATCCCGCAGACCGACCGCATGACCCAGCTCGCCCTCGTCGGCGCCGATCACGCCCTGGCCGACGCCGGCGTGAGCACGGCCGAGGCGGACGAGTTCGGCATGGGCGTGATGACCGCCAGCAGCTCCGGCGGCTTCGAGTTCGGCCAGGGCCAGCTCCAAAACCTGTGGAGCCAGGGCAGCCAGTACGTCAGCGCCTACCAGTCCTTCGCCTGGTTCTACGCGGTCAACACCGGCCAGATCTCGATCCGGCACGGCATGCGCGGCCCCAGCGGCGTCGTGGTCAGCGACCAGGCGGGCGGCCTCGACGCCCTCGCGCACGCGCGCCGCCTGATCCGCAAGGGCAGCGACCTGATCCTGTCCGGCGGCGTCGACGCGGCCATCTGCCCGTGGGGATGGGTCGCCCAGCTCACCACCGGGGAGCTGAGCACCGACGAGCGGCCCGACCGGGCCTACCTCCCCTTCGACGCCGACGCCTCGGGCTACGTGCCCGGCGAGGGCGGCGCCCTGCTGATCCTGGAGGACGCCGAGGCCGCGCGCCGGCGGGGTGCGAGCCAGGTCTACGGGGAGATCTGCGGCTACGGGTCCACCTTCGACCCGCATCCGGACAGCGGGCGCGAGCCGACGCTGCGCAAGGCGATCGAGATCGCCCTGGACGAGGCGGGCCTGACCCCGGACGCGATCGACGTCGTCTTCGCCGACGCGGCCGGCACCGCGGAGCTCGACCGGATCGAGGCGACGACGATCACCGGGGTCTTCGGCCCCCGCGCGGTCCCCGTCACGGCGCCCAAGACCATGACGGGCCGGCTCGGCTCGGGGGCCGCCCCCCTGGACGTCGCCACCGCCCTGCTGGCCATGCGGGACGGGGTGATCCCGCCCACGGCGAACGTCACCCTCTCCCCCGACTACGACCTCGACCTGGTCACCGCGCCGCGGCACACCCCCGTGACCACGGCCCTCGTCCTGGCGCGGGGCCGCGGCGGCTTCAACTCCGCCGTCGTCCTGCGTTCCGTCGACTGGAACTGACCGAAAGAGAAGGAGAGACCAGGGTGAGAACCACCGGGTCGGCCACCGCCCATCTCCCCGTACAGAAACGACGCATCCTCCGCCTGTTCCGTCCGTACCGCAGGAGGCTGCTGTTCGTCGCGTGCCTGGTCGGGGGTTCCTCCCTGGTCGCCCTCGTCAACCCGTTCCTGATCCGCGAGATCATGGACGTGGCGCTGCCGCAGGGCAGGACGGGGCTGCTGTCGCTGCTCGCGCTCGGCATGATCGTCGTGTCGGTCGCCACGAGCTCGTTCAACGTCTTCCAGACCCACGTCTCCGCGAAGGTCGGCCAGCTGGTCATGCACGACCTGCGCACCGCCGTGTACTCGCACCTCCAGCGCATGTCGCTGGCCTTCTTCACCCGGACCCGCACCGGCGAGGTGCAGTCGCGCATCGCCAACGACATCGGCGGGATGCAGGTCACCGTGACCACCACCGCCACGGCGCTGGTGGCGGACCTGACGATCGTCATCGCCACGACCACCGCCATGGCGCTGCTCGACTGGCGGCTCACGATCGCGTCCCTGCTGATCCTCCCGGCCTTCGTCTGGGTGAGCCGGCACGTCGGGGACGAACGCCGCGTCATCACCCGTGAGCGCCAGCGCCAGTTCGCCGAACTCTCCTCGAACGTGCAGGAGTCGCTGTCCGTCAGCGGGATCATGCTCGGCCACACCATGGGCCGTTCCCGCTCGCTGACGGACACCTTCGCCGAGCAGTCGCGCAAGCTCACCGACATCGAGGTGCGGGCGAGCACGGCGGGCCTGTGGTACCAGTCCACGATCTGGATCGTCATGGCCTCCATGCCCGCGGTGATCTACTGGGTGGCGGGCCTGACCGGCAGCGGCGGCCACATGGCCATCTCCATCGGCTCCCTGGTCGCCTTCACCACCCTCCAGCAGACCCTGTTCCGGCCGGCGCAGCGGCTGCTGACCATCGGGCTGGACATCCAGAGCTCGCTCGAACTGTTCGCCCGCATCTTCGAGTACCTCGACCTGCCCGTCGACGTCGCCGAGCCGGAGCGGCCCGTCGCGCCGAAGGAGCTGCGGGGCGAGGTGAGCCTGCGCGGGGTCGGGTTCTCGTACGCGGGGGCGGAGCGGCCGACGCTGGACGGCGTCGACGTGACCGTGCCCGCCGGGCACAGCCTGGCGATCGTCGGCGAGACCGGCTCGGGCAAGACCACGCTGAGCTATCTCATCCCGCGCCTGTACGACCCGACGGCCGGGGCCGTCACGATCGACGGCGTCGACGTGCGCGACCTGTCCTTCGCGACGCTCGCCGCGGCGGTCGGCGTCGTCTCCCAGGAGACGTACCTCTTCCACGCCTCGGTCGCCGACAACCTCCGCTTCGCCAAGCCCGACGCGACCGACGAGGAACTCGTCGCGGCGGCGCGGATCGCGCACATCCACGACTACCTGATGTCGCTGCCCGAGGGCTACGACACGGTGGTCGGCGAGCGCGGGTACCGGTTCTCCGGCGGGGAGAAGCAGCGGCTCGCGATCGCCCGTGCCATCCTGCGCGACCCGCCCATCCTGGTGCTCGACGAGGCCACCAGCGCCCTGGACACCCAGACCGAGCAGGCGGTCCAGGCAGCCATCGACGCGGCGAGCGCGGGCCGGACCACCATCACGGTCGCGCACCGGCTGTCGACCATCCGCGACGCCGACGAGATCATCGTCCTGGAGCGGGGGAAGGTCGCCGAGCGCGGCACCCACGACGAGTTGCTCGGCCTCGGCGGCCACTACGCGACGCTCGTCAACCGGGACACCGAGATGGTCGTCGTCGCGTAGGTCGCGCGCAGGCGGTCGCGTCGGTCGCCGCGCCGGCCGTCACGCGGTCGCGCGCGTGCGGCCGCGCCGCGCCGTAGCCGCACTCGAGCCCGGCGAGAGCGGCGGTCCCTAGCGTCGCGCGACATGGAACCCACACACGCCGAAGAAAACGACGGGACCGGGCTGAACCGTCGAGACCTGATCCGCGCCGGCACCATCGTCGGCCTGGGCGCCCTCGTGACCTCCGTCCCGCTCTTCGCCAAGTCGCCGGCCGCGGCCGCCGCGGCTCCCGGCGGGCCCGAGCCGTCGGCGCCCGAACTGAAGCTGACGAAGTTCAAGGACCCCCTGCGCATACCCCCGGTGCTGCGCCCCCGCGAGCACGGCGGCCACGACGAGCTGACCGTGCGCCTGCGCACCGCCGACGTCACCGTGCACTCGGAACTCCCGCCGGTGACGATGTGGACGTACGAGGGCGCCTATCCGGGCCCGACGATCGAGACGGTCAGCGGCCGCCCGCTGCGGGTCGCCTGGGAGAACCAGCTGACCGGCAGCATCCCGGTCACCGCCGTCGACTTCGGCCAGGCCAAGGGCCCCTTGCCCGACCCGCTGTCCAACTACCCCGGCACGGAGGGCTGCCAGGAGGTCGCCGGGGTGTCCGCCCTGGCACCGTGGGCCGCCGTGCACCTGCACGGCATGCTGACCGGGGGCGGCAACGACGGCTGGATGGAGAACCTCATCGCCCCCGGCGAGGTGCAGCTGTCGGCGTACCCGAACAAGCAGGCCGCGACGACGCTCTGGTACCACGACCACACCCACCACGTGAGCCGCTTCAGCGTGTTCGCGGGGCTCGCCGGCATGTTCGTCTCCCGCAACGCGGAGGAACGGGCGCTGAACCTGCCCAAGGGCGACCAGGACGTGCCGCTGATCCTCGCCGACCGCAACTTCGCCGCGGACGCGTCGGGCGCGCTCACCGGCCGGCTCCTCCACAAGGTCGAGATGGTCGGCGCGCAGCGGCTGATGCGCGCGCACGCGGGCCCGTACACCCTGGTCAACGGGGTGGTGTGGCCCTACCTCAAGGTCGAGCCGCGCTGGTACCGCTTCCGGATCGTCAACACCGCGAACTCCCGCATGTACCGGCTGATGCTGCTGGCGGACGGCCGGCCCGTCGCGGGCGCGTTCCAGGTGATCGGCGGTGACCAGGGCCTGCTCGACAAGCCGGTGCCGGTCGACGGGGCGCTCAACCTCTCCCCCGGCGAGCGCGCCGAGGTGCTGGTCGACTTCAGCGCGTTCCGCGGGCAGGCCCTGAAGCTGGTCAACACCCTCCAGGGCGTCACGCCCGGGGCCTCCGACAAGCGCAACGACCTGCTGGAACCGGACGTGATGCAGTTCCGCGTCGTCGACCGCAAGCCGAACACCAAGTTCACGCTGCCCGCGGCGCTCTCCCCGACCTTCAAGCGGGTCACCGACGCGGACCTCCCCCAAGGCCACCCCACCCGCTGGATCGTGGTGGCCGGCCCCGGCTCGGGGAACCTGCCCGAGCTGTGGGAGATGGAGGAGGTCGACGCGGCGGGGCTGACGTTCCCGTCCGCCGGGATCGTCCAGGTCCAAGACGCGCAGGGCGCCGTCAAGACGCTGCGCAGGACGGCGATGGCCTACGACGACGGCAACGCGCTCACCGCCTCGCAGCACGGCGTGGAGGTCTGGAAGTACCTCAACCTCGCCGCCGCCCCGCACCCCATGCACATCCACCTGGCCCACTTCCAGGTGCTGTCCCGCGAGAACTACGACGTCACCGGCTTCGACCGGGTCGCCCGCGGCTCGACCAGGCCGGTCGCGTTCAAGGCGGCCTCGGTGCTGGAGGCGCACGAGCTCGGCGAGAAGGACGTCATCCGGGTGGGGACGGCCGGCCAGATCACCCCCGGGCCGAACGGCACGCCGGGCGAGCTGGTCACCGTGGTGGTCCGGTTCCCCGTCGTCGGCCGGGGCGTCCACCACTGCCACATGCTGGAGCACGAGCAGCACATGGTGCGGCCCCTCGTGGTGAGCCCGGCCGCGCACCTGCACGCCGGCGGGCACCACTGACGCGAACGCCGAGTGCCCGCGCCGATGACGGCGCGGGCACTCGGGGGGATCATCCGCTCAGGGGTTCAGGACCCAGGCGGACTGGTGCGCGGTGAAGCCGATGTGCGGGTAGTACTCCGCGGCGGCGGGCGCCGACAGCAGGACGATCTTGGCCTGCGGCGCCTCCTTGCGGGTGGCGTCGATGAGTTCCTTCCCGATGCCCGAGCGCTGGTGGGCGCGGACGACGGCGATGTCGGAGAGGTAGGTCACGTACGCGAAGTCCGAGACGCTGCGCGCGATGCCGACGAGCTCGCCGTCGACGCGGCAGGTGACGACCAGGTTGGCGCCCCGCACCATCGCGGCCATGCGGTCGGTCTCGTCGATCGGGCGCCGCTCTCCCAGGCCCGACTCCCGGTAGACCCGCAGAACCTCCCCGAGATCGAGGTCAGGGCCGTTCTCCCGCTGAATGCTCCGGCTCACGAAGGTGCTCCAATCGCTTGTGAATGACGTCATGGTGTACCAGGAAGCGCTCGGGCCCCAGCAGCTCGGCCTCGACGCCCTCGGCACTGAGCAGGGTGAAGAAGTCCTCCCCGTTCGCGGCGTCCTGGATCATCCGGTACGTCCGCTCGCGCTCGCTGCCGCCCTCCAGCAGGTCGGCGAGCACCGCCGAGCTGTAGGCCAGCCCGTTGGTCTGGTCGATCGCGTCGCGCATCCGGTCGGGGAACACCTGGAGCCCCCGCACGAGATCCGCCGCCGCGGTCGCCTGGTAGTGCGCGACGATCAGCGCGTCCGGCAGCGCGACCCGCTCGACGGACGAGTGGGACAGGTCCCGCTCGTGCCACAGCGCCACGTCCTCCAACACCATCCCGGCGTACCCGCGCAGCAGCCGGGCCAGCCCGGTCAGGCGCTCGCTGGTCGTCGGGTTGCGCTTGTGCGGCATGGCGCTCGACCCCTGGTAGGCGGCCGTACGGGGCTCCTCCACCTCCCGTACCTCGCTGCGGGACAGGTGCCGGACCTCGGTGGCGATCTGCTCCACGCAGGCGCCGAGCGTGGCGATCGCCTGGACGAGCTGGGCGTGCCGGTCGCGGGCCACGACCTGGCTCGGCGCCGGCTCCACGCCGAGGCCGAGCGCCCCGCACACGTGCTGCTCGACGAACGGGTCGATGAGCGCGTACGTCCCGACGGAGCCGGAGATCGTGCCCACCGCGACCTGCTCGCGGGCGTCCGCGAGCCGGCGGACCGAGCGGTCGATGGCGAAGGCGAAGCCGGCGAGCTTGTGGCCGAACGTCGTGGGCTCGGCGTGCATCCCGTGGGTGCGCCCGATGCACGCCGTGTCCCAGTGCTCGACCGCCTTCTCCACCAGGACCGCGCGCAGCCGCACCACCGCGCCGGTGAGGACGTCGCAGGCGCGGGCCAGGGTGTACCCGAGGGCGGTGTCCACGAGGTCGTAGCTCGTCATGCCGAGGTGCACCCAGCGGGCGGAGTCGTCCGGCATGTCCTCGCAGAACGCGGCGAGGAAGGAGAGGATCTCGTGGTCCCGCTCGCGTTCGAGTTCCGCGACGCGCGCCGCCGAAGGCACCCGGGCCCGCCGGATGTCCGCCAGCGCCGCCTCGGGAACCCGGCCCAGCAGCACCTGCGCCTCGGAGGCGAGGACCTCCACCTCGGCCCAGGTGTCATAGCGGGCCTGATCGGACCAGAGCTCCGCCATCTCGGGCAATGAATAACGCGATATCACTACCGTCGAACCTCCTCAGGAATGACCACCGGCCCGCGGGACGCGAAAGCGCGGCGCACCGGCTCTCAGGCGACCTTCCGCACGATCTCCACGGAGCCGGCCTCCAGGAGGGTGGTGACGGCCGCGTCGCCGCCGACGACGTCCAGGTCCATGTCGTGGAGACGGCCGATCACGGAGTGGATGACCTTTTCCGTGTGCGTGTCCTCGGTGCCCTCCCAGACCAGGTCCGGGAAAACGGTCAGATAGACCTTGTCGTTCCCCTGCGTGAAGATGTTGACTTCCATGATGTCCCGCAGAGCCATTCGGGCGTTGTAGATCAGGTTGTTCATGAGTGCCACCGACTTTCGATATCCGCGTTCTTGAGGGTTTCCCGTCCTGATCTCATGGTGACCGGCCGCCGGACGTCGCGGCATCTCCGACATTGCCATGGAGTCGCCATGGAGTCGCCCTGTTCAACTGCGCGAAATCCGCATTCGAACGGGGTCGCCTTTTAAGGGCGATTGACAGAAAAACAGCGCGCTGGGGAACATCGGTGGCGTTCACAAATCCGTTGGGCCGCGTCTCACGAAAAGCATCCGGAGTGCCATGAAAATCCTGTTCATCACCACGGGCAGCCAGGCCACCTTCTACGCCGCCGCCCCCCTGGCGACGGCCGCGCGGAACGCGGGCCATCAGGTCATATTGGCCGGCCACGAACCGTGGGTGGAAACCGCGGAAGCCATCGGACTTCCCACGTTCTGCTACACGGTCGACCCGATCCGGCACTTCATGCGGATCACCAACCCGGGCCGGGGCCTGCGCTTCCCCCGCGAACTGGGCGACGAGGAGATGTTCGGCCAGGGTCGCGGCTTCGCGCGGATGGGTCTGGCGGGGCTGGAGTCCCTGCTGGAGCTGACGAAGGACTGGACGCCCGACGTGGTCGTCGGCAGCTCGCAGAGCTACGCGGCGATGCTGCTCGCCGCCCACCTGCGCGTCCCGTACGTGCGCCAGGTCGAGTACCTGGGGATCCCGCTCACCGGCATCGACCCGGGCGCCGAGGAGGAGCTCCGGCCCGAGCTGGAGCGCCTGGGCCTGGACGGGCTGCTCAAGCCCGACCTGCTCCTCGACTCGACCCCGCCGTCTCTGCGGCCGTCCCACGACCCCACCGCTCAGCCGCTGCGCTGGATCCCCAGCAACCCGCAGCGCCGGCTGGAGCGTTGGATGTACACCCGCCCCGAGGGGCGCCGCCGCGTCCTGGTCACCTCGGGCTTCCGCAGCCTGATGTTCCGCGACCCGGGCTGGTCCATGCCGCTGCTGGTGAGCGAGCTGGGCAAGCTGAACGCCGAGGTGCTGATCGCGGCGTCCCCGGGTGCGGCCGAGCGGTTCGGCTCGGAGCTGGGCGACGCCCGCGTCGGCTGGATCCCGATGGACGTCGCCGCCGCCACCTGTGACCTGGCGGTCCACCACGGCGGTGCGACCACGGCCACGACCCTGATGGCCAACGGCGTGCCGCAGCTGATCATCCCGGAGAACCCGCCGGAGTTCCCGCCGAACTACCACCGGGAGGCCATCGCCAAGGCCATCAGCGGCTTCGGCGCCGGCAAGACGCTGTGGCCGCAGGCGCAGGAGCCCGACAAGGCTCCCGGCGAGGTCATCGCCGCCGCCTGCAAGGAGCTGCTGGAGGAGCCGAGCTACACCGAGCGGACGCAGTTCCTCGCCAAGGAGATCTCGACGCTGCCCACGCCCGCCGAGATCGTGCCCAAGCTGGAGGCCCTGGCTTCGCGCTAAGCACCCCGTACCCGGCGGACCGCCCGCCGGTCACCCCCCGCACAGCGAATCGCCCTGAGACCACGGAGCCCCGCTCCGTCGGTCTCAGGGCGATTCGCGTGTGGCCCCGGGCGATGCGCATGCGTGGCGGCCGGTGCCCGTCGGGCACCGGCCGCCACGCTGTCGGTCGGGGTGCGCTGTCGGTCGGGGTGCGACGCCGTCGGTCAGGGTGCGACGAGGGCTTCCAGCTCGCGCAGCACCTCGCCGGGGGTCGGCAGCGACGCGCTCTCCCGGGCCAGGGTCCGGGTCCGCTCGGCGTAGCCGGGGTCCGAGAGGATCTCCCGGCAGCCGGCCGCGATCACCTCGTCGGGGTCCTGGCCGGCCTCCGGCCGGTGCCGGTCCACCATCAGGGCGGCGCCGAAGCCGCTGACGGCCTCGGCGACGGCCTTGCCGTAGCCGTTGTCGGGGATGACCAGCTGGGGCACGCCCGCGTTGATCAGCGTCATGGCGGTGGTCGCGCCGCCGTGGTGGACCGCCAGGTCACAGGTGGGGGCGACCACGTCCAGGGGTATCCAGCCGATCCGGACGTCGCCCAGCTCCGGGCCGAACCGCTCGGCGGCCTCGGGGAGCGCCGCGATCAGCACCTCGGCGCCCGCGCCGGTCAGGCCGTCCACCAGCCCCCGCAGCGAATTGCCGGGGGTGTCGAGCATGAGGTTGCGGGTGCCCGCGGTGATCAGCACCCGGTGGCGGCCCTCGGGACGGGTGTACATCCAGGGCTCCAGCCGGCTCTGGCTCACCCGGGGGACCCAGCGCATGGACCGCGCGGCCGGGGCGCCCGGCGGGCGCAGCGAGGGCGGGCACAGGTCGATGAAGAGGTCGGGCTCCGGCAGTTCGGACAGGCCCAGGCGCCGCAGCTCCGGCTGGAGTTCCTCCACCGCCTTGCGGTCGCGGCGGGCCATCGGGGCGATGTGCCAGATGTGGCGGACGTAGGGGACCTTGAGACGGGCGGCGAGCACCCGCGGGACGTGGGAGAGGCCGCCGACGACCAGATCCGGTGTCCACGCCCGCGTGAGCTCCAGCAGCGCGTCGAGCCGGACGGCGGCCGTCATGGACTCCTGGCCGTACCGCATGCGTTCGGGGGTGATGCAGACGGCCGGGAGCCCCACGGACGCCGCGGCGGCCATCAGCGGCTCGTCGGCGGCCACCAGGATCTCGTGGCCCGCGTTGCGCGCGGCCGCGGCGAGCGGGGAGACGCCGAAGACGGCCGCCTGGCTGCCACCGACGGTGAAGAGGATTTTCATGCGAGGGGACTTCTTTCGGTGAGAGGGTGGATGCGTTCCTCGGTGCGCCGTCCGCGCTCAGCCCGCCTGGGCCATTTCCATGATGTATTGGCCGTACGCCGATTTCGCGAGGCGGCTTCCGAGCCGGTAACAGGCCTCCCGGTCGATGTATCCCATGCGCCAGGCGATCTCTTCGAGACAGGCGATGCGCACGCCCTGACGGTGTTCCAGGACCTGTACGTAGTCCCCCGCCTCCATCAGCGCGTCGTGCGTTCCGGTGTCCAGCCAGACGAAACCGCGGCCGAGCGGAATCAGGGTGGCCTCGCCCCGCTCCATGTAGACGCGGTTGAGGTCGGTGATTTCCAGCTCGCCGCGGTCGGAGGGCCGCAGTTCCCGGGCGATGTCCACGACCTGGTTGTCGTAGAGGTACAGGCCGGTGACCGCCATGTTGGTCTGCGGGTTGGCGGGCTTCTCCTCCAGCGAGACGAGCCGGCCCCGCTCGTCGACCGTGCCGACGCCGTACCGCTCGGGGTCGCGCACCGGGTAGCCGAACAGGACGCAGCCCTCGATGTCCTGGGCGGCCCGCTGGAGCATGGGCCCGAACTCGTAGCCGTGGAAGATGTTGTCGCCCAGCACCAGGGCGACGGAGTCGTCGCCGATGTGCTCGGCGGAGACCAGGAACGCGTCGGCGACCCCGCGGGGCTTGTCCTGCTCCGCGTAGGTCAGGGAGATTCCGAGCCAGGAGCCGTCGCCCAGCAGCCGGCGGAACATCTCCTGGTCCTCAGGGGTGGTGATGATCTCGATCTCGGTGATCCCCGCCAGCATCAGGGCCGACAGCGGGTAGTAAATCATCGGCTTGTCGTAAACCGGGAGCATTTGCTTTGATACACCGAGCGTGATCGGGTGGAGCCTCGTACCATTGCCGCCGGCCAGGATGATTCCCTTCACCGTGACGCCTCCTCAGTCTATTCGCGCCAATTAGGCGGACGCCCGCACTTTATATCGGGAGAACGCGCGCCCGATAGTCACCTCCGATGCCACGAGCCGTGTAAGTCGAAGGGTGTTGACGAACAAAGCGCCGCCCGCCCACGCTGGCGTCATCCCCGTTCAGGCACACGAATTCCTATGTCGTTTAGGTGGACCTGTGAAAAACGAAGATCTGGCACCCGTCCATGAATCCGAGCGGAGGACCCGCATAGGTGTCATCGGGTGCGCCGACATCGCCGTACGGCGAGCGCTCCCGGCGATCCGGGAGTCGGCGTTCGACCTGGTGGCGGTCGCGAGCCGGTCCCAGGAGAAGGCCAAGGGCGTCGCGGCCGCGTTCGACTGCGAGGCCGTCGCGGGGTACGACCGCCTCCTCGACATGCCTGACGTCGACGCGGTCTACATCCCGCTGCCGAACAGCGAGCACGCCGAGTGGGCGAACCGGGCGCTGAGCGCGGGCAAGCACGTGCTGATCGAGAAGCCGGCCGTGCCCAGCGAGGAAACCGCCCGGGCCCTGGTCGCGCTCGCCGAGGAGCGCGGACTGCTCATCATGGAGAACTTCGCGTTCCTGCGGCACCCCCAGCACGACCTGGCGCGGTCCCTGCTGGCCGACGGGGCCATCGGGGAACTGCGCGCCTTCAACGGCTCGTTCGGCATCCCGCCGACCGACCCGCAGGGCATCAAGTACCAGGCGGACCTCGGCGGCGGGGCGCTGTGGGAGGTCGGCTGCTACCCGGTGCGCGCGGCCCAGGAGTACCTCGGGGCGGCGACGAGGGTCCTCGGGGCCGGCCTGGAGTTCGACGCGGAACTGGGCGTGGACGTCTCCGGGGCGGCGCTGCTGCGCGACGGCGCCGGCGTCACCGCGAACTGTTCCTTCGGGCTGTCCCACAGCTACCGCTCGACCTACGACCTGTGGGGCAGCGAGGGCCGGCTGATCCTGGAATGGGCGTTCACCCCCTCCCGGGACGCCCGCCCGCTCCTGCGGCTCCAGCAGAAGGACCGCGAGACCACGATCCTCGCCCCGGCGTCGGACCAGTTCTTCGGCGTGTTCAGCGCGTTCCACGACGCCATTCGCGATCCGGCGGCGCGCCGGGTGCACCACCGGCAATTGGTGCGGCAAGCCACGTTGATGGCCCGGATCCGCGCGCGGGCCGATTCGGCGAACGAGAACGGGTGAGGACCCCGCGAAAGCGGAAAACGGCAGCCGGCGTCTGTGACGCCGGCTGCCGTTCTTTTCACGCTTTTCTTTCCGCGTTTCTTTTGGAGCCGATCAGAAGGTGACCAGCCGCGGCGGGCACTGTTCCCACGTCGGCAGGAGACCCGCCGCCGCCGCCTCGGCCAGGGTGGGGGCCGCGGCGTCCTTGTCCGAGCGGATCGGCGGTTCCTTCAGGTCCCAGGGCAGCGCCAGGGCCGGATCGAGCGCGTCCACGTCGATCATGGTTCCCGGCACGTACTCCTGCGAGCAGAGGTAGCTCATGCACGTGTCGTCGGTGAGCGCGAGGAAGGCGTGGCCGACCCCGTCCGGCAGGTACACGGCCGTCCCCGACTCCGGGCTCTGGTACGTGACGTCGTAGTGCCCGAAGGTCGGCGAACCCACGCGCAGGTCGACGGCGATGTCCAGCGCGCTCCCGCGCACGCAGGTGACGAACTTCGCCTGGCCGGGCGGGACCTTGGTGCCGTGGATGCCCCGCAGGGTGTTCCGCCTGGACACCGAGTAGTTGACCTGGCGGACCGAGAACTCCCAGCCGGAGGCGGCCAGCAGGTCGCTGGCCTTCACCGACTCGAAGAAGTGGCCGCGCCGGTCGCTCAGGGGCTCGGGCTCGACGCGGAACGCGCCGGGCACCGTCATTTCCGAGATCAACACCTCGTGCTCCTCGCTGCCTCAGCCGGCCGGGACCGGACCGGCCCCGGCCGCCTCGGCGATCCGCCGGCGCATGGAATCGCTGTCGTTGGCACGCGGGAACTCCCCCTCGGGCACCTCGACCCCGAGGAACGCGCACAGCGGCTCCCACCCCTGCTTCACGTCGAAGACGAGGACCTTGTCCGCGCCGAGGGCGCGCACGACCTCCGCGTTGTGCCGGTGGTAGGCCTCGATGGCGTGGTCCTTGTCGCCGAACCGGCCCTCGAAGAGGCCGTCCCAGACCATGGTGGAGACGATCCGGAACAGCCGGTCCTGCCGCGAACCCGGCTCCGGCGGGTGCTCCGCGGTCCGCAGCGCGAACTGGTAGAGCGTGTCGTAGGTGCTGCGGTACCAGCCCTCCGCGTCGCGCACCGTGAGGATCACCTTGGCCTCGGGAAACGCCTCGCTGATCTGCTTGTAGAAGACCGCGCACGGGCCGTCGACCGCGGAGGTGTACCCGTCGAACACGGCCTCCCAGTCGGGGCTCTCCCCGTCGCAGACGATCTTCTCCCACTGCGCGAGGCGCCCCTCGTCGCCGACGATGTCGAACATGTGAAAACAGGGACCGAGACCGAGCTGGTCCAGGGCCACCTGCAGTGACGTCGTACCGGTCCGGCCCAGGCCGGCGTTGATGAGCTTCAGCACGGTGATGCGTCCCCTTCCTCAGCGCCAGGCCGCGGGTTCCTGCTGGGTGGCGACGTTCACGCGGTTCCAGAAGTTGACCAGGCCGATGTGCATGACCAGCGCGCCGAGCTGCTCGTCGTTGTAGTACTGGGAGGAGTCCTCCCAGATCTCGTCCGACGCCATGTCCTGCGGGTCGGTCATGAGGGTGACGGCCTCGGCCATCGCCAGCGCGGAGCGCTCGGCGTCGGCGAAGCAGGACTCGGTCCGCCAGCTCTTCACCAGCGGCAGCCGCTCGTCCGCCTGCTCGGCGTCCTGCGCGAGCGTGTAGACGCGGCCGTTGATCTCGCTGACGCGGAGCCGGACGAGGTCGAGGGTCGTCTGCGGCACGCCGACCTTGCCGATGACCTCGGTCAGGTCGAGCAGGGGCTGCAGGGCGCCGGGAACGACCAGGGAAGGGTTGTCCATCCGTGGAGTCATCGGGTTCTTCTCCTGTGCGATAAGTGAGTGTGAATTAGCTCCGAAACATGCTGCTCGCCGCTCGCCCCATTCGCAAGAAATCCCGTTCAACTGCGGAATGCGCGCAGATGTAACACCCTCCGCAATCCGCAAGTTGCACGGAATTCAGCCGGTGACTTGTAGTGGTCTCGTGTCAGACTCCACGACAACAACGAAGAGTAGACAGCCGATCCGCCGTGGCATTCACGAAACACGGCAATTTCTTCTCGATGGGCATTCCACGGTCGCCGGGCACGTCGTCGACGTGCTCACCGCCATCCGTGCGACGGACCCGGCGCTCGGCGCGTACGTCGAGGTCGCGGAGGCCCGCGCGCTGCGGGAGGCCGAGGCGGCCGACCGCCTCATCGCCGGTCTCGGCGAGGCCGCCTTCCGCGGCCGGCCGCTGCTCGGCGTCACGGTGTCGGTGAAGGACCTCATCCAGACACAGGACATCCCTACCAGGCGGGGGTCGTTGCTGCCGAACCCGCGGCCCGCGGCCGACGCGCCCTCCGTGGCCCGGCTGCGGGCCGCGGGCGCCATCGTCGTGGGGAAGACGACCACGTCGGAGTACGGATGGAGCGCGAGCACCGTCAGCCGCGTGTCCGCCCCCACCCGCAATCCCTGGGCGCTCGACCGGACCGCCGGCGGCTCCAGCGGCGGCTCCGCGGCCGCCGTGGCGGCGGGCCTGTGCACCGCCTCGCTCGGCACCGACGGGGCCGGGTCGGTCCGCATTCCCGCGGCGTTCTGCGGCGTGGTCGGGTTCAAGCCCTCCTACGGGCGGATCCCCTACGTGCCGCCCTGCGCCGAGCGGTTGTCCCACGTCGGGCCGCTCGCGCGGAGCGTGGCGGACGTCGCCGAGCTCATGGCGGTGCTGGGCGGCCCCGACCACCGGGACCCCGACTCGGCGACGACCCCGTCCGTGTCCGGGGCGGCGCTCGCCCCGCTGCGCGTCGGCTGGGTCGAGTTCCGGGGGACCTCCGCCGCGGTCCGCGACGTCACCGAGGGCGTCCTGCCGGTGCTGGCCGCGCTGGGACACCGCGTCGACCGCATCGAGGCCCCGTTCCCCGACCCGTACGGCGCCCTGGTGGACATCCTCGCCGCCGCCGACGCGCACGGCACCGCGCCCGGCGACGAGGCGTGGTGCGACGAGGGCCGGCTGGCGGTCGTGCGCTACGGGCGCTCCCTGAGCGGCGCCTCGGTGGCCCGCGCCGAGGCGGCCCGGCTCGCCCTGCGGGCGCGGCTCGCCTCGGTGATGGAGTCCTACGACCTGCTGGTCATGGCGACCGTCCCGGTCGAGGCCTTCGCGGCCGAGGCGATCGCCCCGCCGTGGGCCGCCGACCCGCGGGACCTGCGATGGCTCGCCTGGGCCCCCGCGGCCTACCCCTTCAACCTCACCGGCCAGCCCGCCCTGTCGCTGCCCGTCGGCCTCACGCCGGCCGGGCTGCCGGTCGGGCTCCAACTCGTGGGCCGGGTCGGCGAAGACGACCTCGTGCTCTCGGCCGCCGGCCTCCTGGAGACGGCGCTCGGCCTCACCCTGTCAGCCCCCGGCATCACAGCGGAAGGAAAATGATCATGGACTTCAGATCGTGGTGGCCCCTGCCTGACGACGAGGGCGGCGCCGTGCGCCCTTCGTACTCCGCCGAGCCCGCGGGCCGGGTCGAAGGCGAAGACGACGACCTCGTGCTCTCGGCGGCCGAACTCCTGGAGGTGGTGCTCGGCCTCACCCTGACGCGCTCCGCCCTCACAACGAAAGGAAGATGAGCATGGTTTCCCGATCCTGGTCCCTGCACGGCGGTGACAGCAGCGTCGGACGGCCCTCCTTCGTCGCCGAGTTCGGCCTCTGGGACGAGCGGCAGGCCGCCGCGGCCGAGCAGGTCGAACTCCAGCTGGACGAGGTCGACCTCGTCCGGGTCGTGTTCTGCGACCCGCACGGCCTCGCCCGGTCCAAGACCGTGCCCGCGGACGTGTTCCGCTCGGTGCTGCGCAACGGCATGGACTTCAGCGCCGGGCCGTTCCTCTTCGACACCGGCCACGCCGTCGCCGTCGACTTCCTGGAGGACGCCGGCGTGGGCGTCGGCGAACTGCGCGGCGCGGGCGACTTCGTCCTCGTCCCCGATCCGCGCACGTTCCAGGTACTGCCCCGGGCCGGGGCGAGGACGGCCTGGGTGCTCGGGACCGAGTACCTGCGCGACGGCACGCCGCACCCGCTCTCCGCGCGCAACGTCCTGCGCCGGGTCTGCGCCGAGTACGCGCGGCACGACCTGTCCCCGGTCGTCGGCCTGGAGGTCGAGTGGTACCTCACCCGGCTGACCGGCGGCGGCCCCGTGGGCAACGAGGGCAACGGATTCGGCCTCCAGGGCGCCGCCCCCGAGGTCGAGGCGGTGAACCCGGGCTACCAGTTCAACCTCGACAGCGCCTACGACTCGGTGTCCCACATCGCCGACCCGCTGGCCGCCCTGCTCATGCAACTCGGCCTGCCCCTACGCTCGTTCGAGCACGAGTCGGGTCCCGGTCAGCTCGAGACGACGTTCAACCCGATGCTGGCGCTGGACGCCGCCGACGCGATGCTGCTGTTCCGCACCCAGCTCAAGCAGGAGTGCCGGCGCCTCGGCCACCACGCCTCCTTCATGACCCTGCCGCGCCTCGCGGGCTTCGACCCCAGCGGCTGGCACCTGCACCAGTCCGTCACCAGCACGAAGACGAACCTCAACCTGTTCGCCGAGGGCGACGGCCTCCAGGACGCCATCTCCGAGGCGGGCCAGGCGTACATCGGGGGCCTGCTCTCCCACGCGCGGGAGTTCAGCCTGCTGTCCGTCCCGACCGTGAACGGATACCGGCGGATGTCCCCGGAGTTCACGCTCGCCCCGACCTCCGTCGACTGGCGGTTCGAGGACCGCAGCGCCATGGTCCGCGTCCTCAGCGGGGGCAGCTCGACACACGTAGAGAACCGCGTCGGCGAACCGTGCGCCAACCCGTACCTCGCCATCGCGTCCCAGCTGCACGCGGGCCTCGACGGGCTGCTCTCCGGCGTCCCCGCCGACCGCGCGCCGCAGCCGCCCCTGCCGAGGACCCTGCGCGAGGCGCTGGAGGCGTTCCGCGCGAGCGAGCGCGCGGAGCGGCTGCTCGGCGCGCCCCTCAAGTCCTGCCTGGCGAAGCTCAAGGAGAGCGAGGCCGACCGGTTCGACGCCTGGAGCGCGGCCGAGGCCGCCCCGGGCGCCCCGGGCGACGTCACCGAGTGGGAGCACCGCGAGTACTTCGGTGCCTTCTGAGCGATCCACCAGCTCACGCACGCCCCTCACCACAAGGAGAAGACAGACATGTCCCGCTACGAATGGAACGGCACCGATCCGGCGATCGAGACGCTCAAGGACGCCATCGAGCCGGCCCGTCAGAAGGTCCTGAGCCACCCGCTCTACCACCAGCTGAACACCGTGGACGCGGTCGTCACGTTCATGGAGCACCACGTGTTCGCGGTGTGGGACTTCATGTCGCTGCTCAAGTCCCTCCAGCGGCAGCTGACCTGCGTCGAGGTGCCGTGGGTGCCGTCCGCCGCCACCGGCAGCCGCCGGCTCATCAACGACATCGTCCTCGTCGAGGAGAGCGACGAGCTCGGCGAGGGTTTCACCAGCCACTTCGAGCTATACCTCGACGGCATGCGCCAGTCGGGTGCAGACACCACGCGCATCGACGCGTTCGTCGGCCTGCTGCGCGAGGGGCGTCCCGTCCCGGCCGCGCTGGAGGAGGCCGGGGTGCCGCACCCGGTCGCCGAATTCGTGGGGACCACCTGGGAGTTCATCGAGCACTCCCCCGTCCACTGCCAGGCCGCGGCGTTCGCCTTCGGTCGCGAGGACCTGATCCCCGACATGTTCGACCAGGTCGC
>NZ_JAPEPX010000001.1:2122500-2380000 GCF_026339935.1 Streptomyces sp. NBC_01551 | reverse complement strand
GGCGAGGCCGACAGGCGTAGTCGATGGACAACCGGTTGATATTCCGGTACCCGCTTTGAAACGCCCAATATCGAATCAGGCGATGCTAAGTCCGTGAAGCCGTTCCGGACCCTTCGGGGAAAGGAAAGTGGTGGAGCCGACGAACCAGACTTGTAGTAGGTAAGCGATGGGGTGACGCAGGAAGGTAGTCCAGCCCGGGCGGTGGTAGTCCCGGGGTAAGGGTGTAGGCCGAGGGGTAGGCAAATCCGTCCCTCATTAAGGCTGAGACCTGATGCCGAGCCGATTGTGGTGAAGTGGATGATCCTATGCTGTCGAGAAAAGCCTCTAGCGAGTTTCATGGCGGCCCGTACCCTAAACCGACTCAGGTGGTCAGGTAGAGAATACCGAGGCGTTCGGGTGAACTATGGTTAAGGAACTCGGCAAAATGCCCCCGTAACTTCGGGAGAAGGGGGGCCATCACTGGTGATCGGACTTGCTCCGTGAGCTGGGGGTGGCCGCAGAGACCAGCGAGAAGCGACTGTTTACTAAAAACACAGGTCCGTGCGAAGCCGTAAGGCGATGTATACGGACTGACGCCTGCCCGGTGCTGGAACGTTAAGGGGACCGGTTAGTGCGCTTTCGGGCGTGCGAAGCTGAGAACTTAAGCGCCAGTAAACGGCGGTGGTAACTATAACCATCCTAAGGTAGCGAAATTCCTTGTCGGGTAAGTTCCGACCTGCACGAATGGCGTAACGACTTCTCGACTGTCTCAACCATAGGCCCGGTGAAATTGCACTACGAGTAAAGATGCTCGTTTCGCGCAGCAGGACGGAAAGACCCCGGGACCTTTACTACAGTTTGATATTGGTGTTCGGTTCGGCTTGTGTAGGATAGGTGGGAGACTTTGAAGCGGCCACGCCAGTGGTTGTGGAGTCGTCGTTGAAATACCACTCTGGTCGTGCTGGATGTCTAACCTCGGTCCGTGATCCGGATCAGGGACAGTGTCTGATGGGTAGTTTAACTGGGGCGGTTGCCTCCCAAAGGGTAACGGAGGCGCCCAAAGGTTCCCTCAGCCTGGTTGGCAATCAGGTGTTGAGTGTAAGTGCACAAGGGAGCTTGACTGTGAGACCGACGGGTCGAGCAGGGACGAAAGTCGGGACTAGTGATCCGGCGGTGGCTTGTGGAAGCGCCGTCGCTCAACGGATAAAAGGTACCCCGGGGATAACAGGCTGATCTTCCCCAAGAGTCCATATCGACGGGATGGTTTGGCACCTCGATGTCGGCTCGTCGCATCCTGGGGCTGGAGTCGGTCCCAAGGGTTGGGCTGTTCGCCCATTAAAGCGGTACGCGAGCTGGGTTTAGAACGTCGTGAGACAGTTCGGTCCCTATCCGCTGTGCGCGTAGGAATATTGAGAAGGGCTGTCCCTAGTACGAGAGGACCGGGACGGACGAACCTCTGGTGTGCCAGTTGTCCTGCCAAGGGCATGGCTGGTTGGCTACGTTCGGGAGGGATAACCGCTGAAAGCATCTAAGCGGGAAGCCTGCTTCAAGATGAGTATTCCCACCTCCTTGAGAGGGTAAGGCTCCCAGTAGACGACTGGGTTGATAGGCCAGATGTGGAAGCCCGGTAACGGGTGGAGCTGACTGGTACTAATAGGCCGAGGGCTTGTCCTCAGTTGCTCGCGTCCACTGTGTTAGTTCTGAAGTAACGACCGTGTTGTCATCCGGTTGATATCTTCATAGTGTTTCGGTGGTCATAGCGTTAGGGAAACGCCCGGTTACATTCCGAACCCGGAAGCTAAGCCTTTCAGCGCCGATGGTACTGCAGGGGGGACCCTGTGGGAGAGTAGGACGCCGCCGAACAATCATTGTGGGAAGCCCCGCACCAGGTAACTGGTGCGGGGCTTTTCTGCGTTTACGGGTCGGTGGGCCTGGCACTACCGCCTGACCTACCAGTCGGCGGGGTAGCTCCTGAGGGTCGTGGTGTCGAGCGTCCAGCGGCCGGCGGTGACGGTGTCCCCGTATGTCGGTGAGCGAATTCGTGCGGGAGACGACCTCCACCACCATGGGGTGAGGTCGGCCATGGTGTCTTTCTGGTGGGTGCCCGACCAGCGTAGCCAGTCGGACAGCTCCTAGAGGCGGCCGGCGGATTTGAGGGCGAGGTAGGCGTCGGCCAGGGTCGGGGCCAGGGTGTCGGGGGTGGTGTCGACCACGTGGACGCCGTGGCGGGAGAGCTGGTCGGCGGTGCGGCGGCGCTGGGCTTGGGACTGGGTGCCCGCGGCGGCCTCGTAGATCGCGGCCGCGTCGCCGCGGGAGCGGGTCATCTCGGCGACGTGCGGGTCCGCGACCGAGGCCAGCAGGACCGTGTGGCGCTGGGTGAGCCGGGGGAGGAGGGGGAGCAGACCTTCCTCGATCGGGGCCGCGTCCAGGCTGGTCAGGAGTACGACCAGGGAGCGGCGCGGGGCGCTGCGCAGGATGGTGGAGACGAGGTTGCGGGCGTCGGTTTCGACGAGCTCCGGCTCAAGGGTGGCCATGGCGTTGACGAAGGCCGGCAGGGTGTCGGCGGCCGAGCGGCCCTGGACCTGGGCGCGGGGGCGGCGGTCGTGGGCCAGGAGGTCCACGCGGTCGCCGGCGCGGGTGGCCAGGGCGGCCAGGAGCAGGGCGGCGTCCATGGCGGAGTCCAGGCGGGGCGCGTCGCCGACGCGGCCGGCTGACGTACGGCCGGTGTCGAGGCAGATCAGGATGTGGCGGTCGCGTTCGGGGCGCCACGTACGGACGGCGACCTTGTGCTGTCGGGCCGTGGCGCGCCAGTCGATGGAGCGGGTGTCGTCGCCGGGGACGTAGTCGCGGAGGCTGTCGAACTCGGTGCCCTCACCGCGCGTCAGGAGGCTTGTGCGGCCGTCGAGTTCGCGGAGCCGGGCCAGGCGCGAGGGGAGGTGCTTGCGGCTGGTGAAGGGCGGCAGGACGCGGACCGTCCAGGGGACGTCGTGCGCGCCCTGGCGGGCCGTCAGGCCGAGGGGTCCGTACGAGCGGATGGTGACGCGGTCGGCCCGGCGGTCGCCGCGGCGGGTGGGCAGCAGACGGGTCGTCAGGCGGCGGCGTTCGCCGGCGGGGACGCGCACGTCGTGGCGGGACGCCGAGGGTTCGGTGCCGGCGGGCCAGCTGCTCGGGGGCCAGGCGTCGCGGACGCGGGCGCGGAGCGGCCGGGCGGCGGGGTTGGTCAACGTCAGGTGGACGTCGGCCGGTTCGCCGAGGCGGACGGAGGTGTCGCCGGCGCGGGCCAGGCGCAGGGTGCGGACGGGCGCCGCGAGGGCGTAGTCGACCGCGCAGGCCAGGGCGAGGGGGCCGTTGACGGCGAGCATCCCCGTCCAGCTCGGTTCGAGGATGCCGACGGGGATGCTGCCGAGGGCCGCGAGCAGGGCGGCGCGTCCTGTGAGGGCCATCAGCGCGGGACGGGGACGTGGGTGAGGATCGCCGAGATGACCGAGTCGGAGGTGACGCCCTCCATCTCGGCTTCCGGGCGCAGCTGCACGCGGTGGCGCAGGGTGGGCAGGGCGAGGGCCTTCACGTCGTCGGGGGTCACGTAGTCGCGGCCGGTGAGCCAGGCCCAGGCGCGGGCGGTGGCCAGCAGGGCGGTCGCGCCGCGCGGGGAGACGCCCAGGGTGAGGGAGGGCGATTCGCGGGTGGCGCGGCAGATGTCGACGACGTATCCGGCGATCTCGGGGGAGACGGTGACCTTCGCGACGGCCTCGCGGGCGGCTTCGAGGTCGGCGGGGCCGGCGACGGGGCGCAGGCCCGCGGCGTGCAGGTCGCGCGGGTTGAAGCCGGAGGCGTGCCGGGTCAGGACGCCGATCTCGTCCGCGCGGGAGGGCAGCGGGACCGTGAGCTTGAGGAGGAAGCGGTCCAGCTGGGCTTCGGGGAGGGGGTAGGTGCCCTCGTACTCGACGGGGTTCATGGTGGCGGCGACGAGGAACGGTTCGGGGAGCGGGCGGGCCGTGCCGTCGACGGTGACCTGGCGTTCCTCCATCGCTTCGAGGAGCGAGGACTGGGTCTTGGGCGGGGTGCGGTTGATCTCGTCGGCGAGCAGGAGGTTGGTGAAGACGGGGCCGTTCTGGAAGGAGAACTCGGCGGTGCGGGCGTCGTAGACGAGGGAGCCGGTGACGTCGCTCGGCATCAGGTCGGGGGTGAACTGGACGCGCTTGGTGTCGAGTTCGAGGGAGGCGGCGAGGGCCCGTACGAGGAGGGTCTTCGCGACGCCGGGGACGCCTTCGAGGAGGACGTGGCCGCGGCACAGGAGGGCGACGACGAGACCGGTGACGGCCGAGTCCTGGCCGACGACGGCCTTGCCGATCTCGGTGCGGATCGCTTCCAGGGAGGAGCGGGCGCTGTCCGTGGTGGCCGTCATGAGGTGCGGACCTCTCTTTCGAGGGCGTCGAGGTGGTCGGCGAGCGCGACGAGTGCCGCGTCGTCGGCGGGGGTGGGGCCGAAGAGCAGGGTGGTCACGTCGGGCGCCCCGTCCGGGAGGGACGGCAGGCGGACGGCCACGGCGGGGACGAGGGCCTCGGGTTCGTGTGCCCGGGGGGCCGGTACGCCGACCAGTGCGGCCAGGCGTTCGCGGGTGGCGGCGCGCAGCACGGTGGCGGCGCGGTCGCGGGCGCCGGCCTTGCGGTAGAGGCGGGCGCGGCCCTCGGTGGCCTCGGAGGCGCGGATGGCGACGGGCAGTTGCTCGGTGACGAGCGGGCCGAGGCGGCGGGCGCGCCAGAGGGCGGCGAGCAGGGCGGCGAACAGGAGCTGGAGCAGGGCCCAGCCCCAGCCGGCCGGGACGAGTTCGAGGAGGCTCTTGTCCTCGGCGTCGTCGCCGTCGGCGGCGGTGTCCGCGAGGCTGGGCAGGTACCAGACGAGTTTCGGGCGGGAGCCGAGGAGTTGGAGGGCGAGGGAGGCGTTGCCCTGTTCGGCGAGGCTGCGGTTGAGCAGGACGGTGTCGGAGCCGAGGAGGACGGTGTCGCCGCCGGTGGTTCCCGTGGGCAGGACGAGGAGGGTGGGGTCGCCGTCGCTGGGGTAGCAGGCGGTGGCCCCGGGGGCGTCGGTGGCGTAGCGGAGGTTGCCGCCGGTCGCGGCGCGGCCGGCGGTGTCGGCGGCGGGGAGGGCGCAGTCGGGGTCGAGGGTGTCGCGGTGCGCGCTGCCTTCGGTCCGGGCGCGGGGGGCGAGCCGCGCCAGGGTGTGGTCGTCGGGGGCGACGAGGACGGTGCGGCCGCCGGAGAGGTCGATGGCGGAGCGGACGGCGCGGAGTTGGCCGTCGCCGAGCAGGCCGGGGGCGGTGACCACGAGGGTGGTGCCGGGTCCGGCGGCGTCGGCGGCTTCGCGGGCGGTGGTGACGACCTCGCTGGTGACGCCGCGTTCCCCCAGGAGTTCGGCTAGGGCGCGGCTGCCGTAGGGGTCGGCGGAGCGGGGGTCGAGGTGGCCGTGGTGGTCGCCGCTCTGGAGCGCGGCCAGGGTGATGGCGGCGGCGAGGAGGACGGCGAGGGCGATGAGGAAGCCGCGGGCCCGGGTCCACACCTGGGCGCCGGTGAGCGCGGTGGAGGTTCCGGTCATGCGGCGGGTCCCGTCAGGAGCGGCTTGGCGCGTTCCAGGGCGAGGTCGAGGGTGCGCAGCCGGGTGTAGGTGTCGCCGTCGCCGGGGCGGGCGCCGTAGGTGACGTCGTCGAAGGCGCGGGCCGCGGCGCGCAGGCCGTCGGCGTGCTCGGGCAGGGCCGCGGCGGCTTCGGCGGCGGCCTCGTCGGCGGTGCGGCCGGGGCGGGGGTCGAGCAGGGTGCGCTCCTCCAGGGAGCGGACGACGGCGCGCATGCGTTCTTGGACGGCCTCGCTCCAGCGGCCGGCGGCGGCGTGGGTCTCGGCGGCCGCGCGGTGGTCGGCGGCGCTGCGCGTGCCGTCGTCGAAGAGGTCGCCCGGGCCGCTCGCGGCCTTGTGGGGGGTGCCGAGGCGCCACCAGAGGGCGGCGATGACCAGGGCGATCAGCAAGGCGATGGCGAGGAGGCCGAGGCCGCCGCCCGGGGTGGCCCCGGACGCGCGGCCGAAGAGGTCGTCGACCCACTCCCAGAACCGGTCGAGGGCGCGCTCGATGAGTCCGGGCTCGTTCTGGTGGTAGACCGGCTTGGACAGTTCGCGCTCGGCCGCCTCGCGGGCGGGGTCGCGCGGAGTCGTGACCGGTGGTGTCGGCGCTCCGGGCAGTGCGGCCGCGGCGCGGATGATGAGGCCCCCCGTGCTCATCGGCGCGTCAGCCTCCGGTGGGCGGTGTCGCCGCGTTCGCGCCGTAGTTCTCCAGGCCCGCCGCGCGGGCGAGTTCCAGGTCGAGGGCTTCGCGCCGGATGCGCTGGTCGATGTAGAGGAGGACGGTGACGCCCGACTGGATCGGCATGGTGATGGTGAGTGCGATGACGCTGCCGATGCCCGTGAGGACGAGGGCGCCCCAGCTGTCCAGGGCGGTGCCGTCGGCGAGGCCTTCCATGCCGCCGCCGAACACGATCACGGCGACGATCATCAGCGGGTAGATGACGACCGCGGACACGATGGCGGTGATGAGGGCGGTGAGGACGGTGATGCCGAAGATGCGCCACCAGGAGCCGCCGACCAGCTTCGACGAGCGGCCCAGCGCGGTGCGGATCTTGGCCTTCTCCAGCATCAGCGCGGGCGAGGCGAGGCTGAACTTGATCCACAGCCAGACGACGAGGACGGCCGCGGCGAGGCCGCCGAGCAGGATGAGGCCGAGGTTGTCGGCCACGATGCCGGGTACGAGCAGCACGGCGAAGACGGCGGCCGCGCCGCCACCGAGGAGCAGGGTCAGTCCGGCCAGCCGGAGCAGCTGGCCGCGGGCGTCGCGCCAGGCGCCGGCGACCGTGGAGCCGTGACCGAGCACGGCCCGGCTGAAGATCATGGTGAGCATGGCGGTGACCAGCAGGCCGCCGAGGAGCTGGATGAAGAAGGCGGCGAGGGTCAGCACCACGCTGCCGCCGGCCGTGAGGTCCTCGGCGCGCGGCTGTGAGCCCGGCTCGATGGTGAGGCGGTCGGCGGAGTACTTCTGGACGAGCACGCTGCACACCTGGACCAGCACCGCGACGGCGAGGCTGATGGAGAGCACCGAGCGCCAGTGGGTGCGCATGGTGCTGACGGCGCCGTCGAGGATCTCGCCGAGGCCGAGCGGGCGCAGCGGGATCACGCCGGGCTTGGCCGCCGGGGGCGGGCCCCAGCCGCCCCAGCCGCCGGCGCTGCCGGTCCCGGCGGGGCCTGCCGGTGCGCCGCCGTGGCGCTGTCCGGCACCCGTTTGGCCGTACGAGCCCCAGCCGGCGCCCTGTGCGGGCTGCTGCGGGGCCGTGGAGGGGGCGTCGGAGGCTCCGGTGCCGGGGCTGGACCACTGGCCGGGCGGCGGCTGCTCGGCGGACCACTTCGGGTCGCCGGCGGGCCGCGCGGGGGCCTGGGTGCCGTCGGAGCCCTGGCCGTCGGAGCCCTGGCCGTCGGACGGGGATCCAGGCGCGGCCCAGCCCGGAGAGTCGTTCATCGTCGCTCCTTCACGTGCACCTGCCGGAGCGGGCGCGCTGGTCGGCTGCCATCGTGCCATGGGGGAACGCCGAACGGACCGGCCGTCCCCCCGGTATCCCGGCCGCCCGTACTCTCAATTGTCACCCCGATCCGAGGGAGACTGGACGTCCTGATCACCACGCAGGTCCGAGGGGCGATTTCCAGCCCTTTTGGCTGTGGGACAGCTCACCGCCAGGTAACGATTAGCTAATGGGATGATGTCAAGCATGAAGGGACGAGTCCTTGTCGTCGACGACGACACCGCGCTGGCCGAGATGCTCGGCATTGTGCTGCGTGGAGAAGGTTTTGAGCCGTCGTTCGTAGCGGACGGCGACAAGGCACTGGCTGCCTTCCGGGAGGCGAAGCCGGATCTCGTGCTGCTCGACCTCATGCTGCCCGGTCGGGACGGCATAGAGGTCTGCAGGCTGATCCGGGCCGAGTCCGGCGTGCCGATCGTCATGCTCACCGCGAAGAGCGACACGGTCGACGTCGTCGTGGGCCTGGAGTCCGGGGCCGACGACTACATCGTCAAGCCGTTCAAGCCGAAGGAGCTGGTGGCCCGCATCCGGGCCCGCCTGCGCCGCTCGGAGGAGCCCGCGCCGGAGCAGCTGGCCATCGGTGACCTGGTCATCGACGTGGCCGGGCACTCCGTGAAGCGGGACGGTGCCTCGATCGCGCTGACCCCGCTGGAGTTCGACCTGCTGGTCGCCCTCGCGCGCAAGCCCTGGCAGGTCTTCACCCGTGAGGTGCTGCTGGAGCAGGTCTGGGGCTACCGGCACGCGGCGGACACCCGCCTGGTCAACGTGCACGTGCAGCGGCTGCGCTCCAAGGTCGAGAAGGACCCGGAGCGCCCTGAGATCGTCGTGACGGTGCGTGGTGTCGGCTACAAGGCCGGACCGAGCTGACGTGCAGCCCGGCAAGTCCCCCAGCGACTCCCGCCGAGGGGTCCTGAGGGGCGGTCGGCGGCTCCGTCAGACCGCCGACGGAGCGCCCGGCGGCCCTGTGCTGCGGCTGTTCGTACGTCTCGTGCGCCGGCCGCTGCTTCCGGCTGTCCGGCTGTGGCGGCGCAACATCCAGCTCCGGGTGGTCGCGGCGACGCTGCTGATGTCGCTGGCCGTGGTCCTCGCGCTGGGGTTCGTCGTCATCGCGCAGGTCAGCAAGGGTCTCCTCGACGCCAAGGAGCAGGCCGCGCAGAGCCAGGCCGCGGGCGGGTTCGCGGTCGCCCAGGAGAAGGCCAACACGCCGTCGGCCGTGGACGGGCCCGACGCCACCGACAACAAGGTCGGCCGGGACGCCAGCACCTGGATGAACTCGCTGGTCAAACAGCTCGCCAGTGGCGGCCAGACCGCCTTCGAGGTGGCCGCGCTCGGCGCCGGGACCGGTGAGCAGGGCCCGCCCGGCGCCCAGGGCGTCAGGGGCGCCCGCGCCTCCGGCAACGTGGACCCGACCGCGAGCGTCCCGCTGGGGCTGCGCGAGGCCGTCAACCACGCCACCGGCACCTTCAAGACCTTCTCGGAGATCAAGTACACCTCCGGGACCGGCGAGAAGGACCCGGAACCCGCGCTGGTGGTGGGCAAGCGGCTCACCGACATCAACGGCGACCCGTACGACCTGTACTATCTCTTCCCGCTGACGCAGGAGGAGGAGTCCCTCAACCTGGTCAAGGTCACCTTCGCGACCGCGGGCGTGTTCGTCGTCGTACTGCTGGGCGCCATCGCGTGGCTCGTCGTACGGCAGGTCGTGACCCCCGTCCGGATGGCCGCCGGGATCGCCGAGCGGCTCTCGGCCGGGCGGCTCCAGGAGCGGATGAAGGTCACCGGCGAGGACGACATCGCCCGCCTGGGCGAGGCCTTCAACAAGATGGCCCAGAACCTCCAGCTCAAGATCCAGCAGCTGGAGGACCTGTCCCGGCTGCAGCGCAGGTTCGTCTCCGACGTCTCGCACGAGCTGCGGACCCCGCTCACCACGGTCCGGATGGCCGCCGACGTCATCCACGACGCGCGTGTCGACTTCGACCCCGTCACCGCACGGTCCGCCGAGCTCCTCGCCGGTCAGCTCGACCGGTTCGAGTCGCTGCTCGCCGACCTGCTGGAGATCAGCCGGTTCGACGCGGGCGCGGCCGCGCTGGAGGCCGAGCCCGTCGACCTGCGCGACGTCGTACGCCGGGTCATCGACGGCGCGGAGCCGCTCGCGGAGCACAAGGGCACCCGCATCCGGGTCCTCGGCGACACCCAGCCGGTGATAGCGGAGGCCGACGCCCGCCGCGTGGAGCGGGTGCTGCGCAACCTCGTCGTCAACGCCGTGGAGCACGGCGAGGGCCGCGACGTGGTGGTCCGGCTCGCCTCGGCGGGCGGGGCCGTCGCCGTGGCCGTCAGGGACTACGGGGTCGGGCTCAAGCCCGGCGAGGCCACCCGCGTCTTCAACCGCTTCTGGCGGGCCGACCCGGCCCGCGCCCGTACCACCGGCGGGACCGGCCTCGGCCTGTCCATCGCCGTCGAGGACGCCCGGCTGCACGGCGGCTGGCTCCAGGCGTGGGGCGAGCCGGGCGGCGGCTCGCAGTTCCGCCTGACCCTGCCCCGGACCGCCGACGAGCCCCTGCGCGGCTCCCCGATCCCGCTGGAGCCGGAGGATTCCCGGGCCAACCGGGCCCGGGCCGCCGCCGAGGCGGCCGGTGCGGGCGCCTCGGCGGCGACCCAGCGGCCCGGGGACGGCGCGGACCGCTCGCCCATACCGCCGCGCTCCGCGGTCGCCGGCGCGCTGCCGGTGCCCGCGGACCCGACCGCCCTGCCGGGCAACGGGGCCCGTGTCGTGGCCCGGGCGGCCGATCAGGCAGCACAGGAGGACGGAACAGGTGGACGCTGAGCCCAGGGGTTCCCGCGAACCGGGCCGCAGACCGCCGAGCGCGCGGGAGTGCGCCGCGCTGGGCTCGGCCACACTGGCCGCCCTGCTGCTGGCCGGCTGCGCCTCGATGCCCGACAGCGGTGAGATCCGGCAGGTGCAGGCCTCGCACGGCGTGGACTCGCAGGTCAGGGTGTTCGGGGTGCCGCCCGCCGACAAGGCCAGCCCGGCCGAGATCGTCGACGGCTTCCTGGAGGCGATGACCAGCGACGACCCGATGCTGGACACCGCCCGCAAGTACCTCACCGAGGACGCCGCGAAGAACTGGAAGCCCGGCTCGGCCGTCACCGTGCTCTCCGCCGGCCTCGACCGGTACCCGGTGCCCGGCGAGAAGGAGCCCGAGCAGCCCCGCTGGAAGGTGACCGGCAAGAAGCTCGCCACGGTGGACGAGCGCAGCGCGTACCAGCCGGAGACCGGCGGCGGGCGCTACGAGGAGTACCTCCAGCTGGTCCAGGTCAACAAGCAGTGGCGGATCGCCACCCCGCCCAGCAGCCTCGTGCTCAGCGAGTCCGACTTCCAGCGCATCTACAAGCCGGTCAACAAGTACTACTTCGCGGGCTCCACGCTCGTGGCCGACCCGGTGTACGTGCGCCAGCGCAGCGACCCCGCGTCGCGGATGGACCCCACCACGCAGACCGTGCAGTCGCTGCTGGCCGGCCCGTCGAAGTGGCTCGGCCCGGTCGTCACCTCCAGCTTCCCCAGCGGGACGGCGCTGCGCGACGGCACCAAGTCCCTTTCGTACGACGGCCAGAACACGCTGCGGGTGCCGCTGAACGCGAAGGCCGACAACGTCGCGCACCCGCAGTGCCAGAAGATGGCCGCGCAACTCCTGTACACCGTCAAGGAACTGACGGCCTCCCGGCTCGACCGGGTCGAACTCGTGGGCCCCGACGGCAAGTCCTCGCTCTGTTCGGTGACGGGTGCCGCCGCGGCGGCCATGGCGAACCGGCCGCAGAGCCCGGACCACCAGTACTACGTCGACAGGGACGCCCGGCTGGTCCGGATGACCCTCGACGTCAACAGCGAGGACCAGCAGCACCAGGAGAAGCCCGAGCCGGCGCCGGGGCCGCTGTCCACCGCCACCGCCTTCAAGGCCGGCTCGGCGGCGGTCTCCTACGACGAGAAGCGCGCCGGGGTGGTCTCCCAGGACGGGCACGGGCTGTACGTCGTCAACCTGACGACCGCCGGCGCGATGCCGGCGCCGGTGCTGACCAGCAAGGCCGGCAAGCTGACGGCACCCAGCTGGGACGCCCTGGGCGACCTGTGGATCGCGGACCTGGATCCGCAGAACGCGGCGCTGTGGCGGGTGCCCGGCGGGACCGGAACCCCGCAGAAGGTCGAGGTGTCCGGGCTCGGCAGCGGCCGGATCTCCGCGCTGAAGGCGTCCTCCGACGGGGTGCGGATCGCGCTCCTCGTCGAGAAGGACGGCGGGCGCAAGAACCTGTTCATCGGGCGGATCGAGCGGCCCGAGGGCAAGGCGGACGCCTCGGGGGTGTCGGTGCGCGAGCTGCGCCCGGCGGCCCCGCAGATGGCCGACGTGACGGCGATGAGCTGGGCGCCGCGCGGCCGGCTGCTGGTGGTGGGCCGGGAGAGCGGCGGGGTCGTGCAGGCCCGCTACATGCTGGCCGACGGCTCGATGGTCGCGGCGAGCCTGCCCGGGGCGACCGGGCTGAGCGCGATCGCGGCGTCCGAGGACGAGAACAAGCCCGTGGTGGCGTACTCGGAGGACGACGGCATCGTCTGGCTGCCGCCGGGGGCGCAGTGGCGCACGGCGGCGGCGGGCGGCACCGCTCCGGTCTACCCCGGCTGACCTGCGGGTTCAGTCCCCTGCACGGAGTTGTCCACAGGGGTGGCGGCGGGCCGGCCCGGCCCGGCACAGTGCTCGTATGCGGGGATGGTGGCGGGAGCTCGCCGGGCTGGTCCTGCCGGTCGACTGCGCCGGCTGCGGGGCCGCCCGCGCGGCGCTGTGCGGCGGGTGTCGGGCGGCGCTCAGCGGGGCCGGGGCGGGGTGTGTGCGGCCCTGTGCGGCTCCGGCGGGGCTGCCCGCGGTGTATGCGGCCGCCGCGTACGGAGGGGCGGTACGAGGGGTCGTACTGGCCCACAAGGAGCGTGGGGCGCTGCCCCTGGCCGGGGTGCTCGGCACCGCCCTCGCGGGAGCCGTCCGGGCGGCCGCGCCGGGGTGCGCGGGGGAGTTGGCGCTGATTCCGGTTCCGTCGGCGCGGCGGCGGACGCGGGCGCGCGGGCACGATCCGGCGCGCAGGATCGCCCTGGCCGCCTCGGCGCGGCTGCGGCGGGCCGGTGTTCCGGCGCGGGTGGCGCCCGTACTGCGGCTGCGGCGGCAGGTCGCGGACCAGTCGGGGCTGGGGGCGCGGGAGCGCAAGACGAACCTCGCGGGCGCCCTGGAGGTGCCCCGTGACGGGGTGAAACTGCTGCTCAGCGGGGCTGCGGCGGCGCAGGGCGACGGGCTGGCCCGGCCGCGGATCTTGCTCGTGGACGACATCGTCACCACCGGCGCCACGCTCGCCGAGGCGGCGCGGGCGGTGCGCGCGGCGGGGCTCGGTCCGGTGGCCGCGGCGGCCGTGGTCGCGGCCCCCGCGGACTCGTTCGGGCGGGGAGATCTCGTGCGCAACCCGGACAGACCAAAAAACCTGTGAATAGATTTGGAACTGGAGGGGAAGGCGCATCGTTGCAGGTAGTACGAGGGAATGGCCACCTGATCGGAGGTACGTTCCGGTAGCGGGTGCCGACAACCGGCATAGAGAGATATGTTCGGTTGTGAGGAACTGGCGAGCCTTGGGCCCCACGCATCGGATCGCACGTTTCGAAACGCTTCGGATCTTCGTGTCAGAGGCTGTCTCTCGACTCCGAAGTCGGTGGGGTGTAGATCTTGCCGATGGGGGAGGAGGAGGTGAAAGTCGCCAAGTCCGAGGCTCCGGTGCTCACCGGAGTCTGGTGCGAAAGGGAGACGCTTCGCCCCATGAGGCGGAGCTATCCGGGAACGGAGTTCTGCGTGGACATCGTCGTCAAGGGCCGCAAGACCGAAGTGCCCGAGCGGTTCCGCAAGCACGTGGCAGAGAAGCTGAATCCCGAGCGGATCCAGAAGCTCGACGCCAAGGTGATCAGCTTGGACGTCGAGGTGTCCAAGGAGCACAACCCGCGCCAGGCCGACCGTTCCGACCGCGTGGAGATCACCCTGCACTCGCGGGGCCCCGTCATCCGGGCAGAAGCCTCGGCCGCAGACGCGTACGCGGCGCTGGACCTGGCTCAGGACAAGCTGGAGGCCCGGCTGCGCAAGCAGCACGACAAGCGGTACACCCGCCGTGGCAGCGGCCGGCTCTCGGCGGCCGAGGTCGCCGACGTGGTGCCGGGCGTGGCCCAGCTGAACGCCAACGGCCAGCCGTTCTCCGAGGAGCAGGCCGACGCGATCCCGACCACTCGGATCGGGTCACTCGAAGTGCAGGGCGAAGGCCCGCTCATCGTCCGCGAGAAGACGCACTCGGCCGCACCCATGTCGCTCGACCAGGCTCTGTACGAGATGGAGCTGGTCGGCCATGACTTCTACCTGTTCGTCGACTCCGACACGAAGATGCCGAGCGTCGTCTACCGGCGCCACGGCTATGACTACGGCGTGATCCACCTCAACTCCGACCAGGCCTCCACGTCCGCCGAATCCGGCGCGGGAGCCGGCGGGGCGCTCGGCGGCTGATCCTTTGTTCGCTGCCCCTGCGGGACGCCCGTCGCGACCCGCAGGGGCACTCCTGTGAGCGGGCCCGGAGGGCGCGCGGACGACTCGTATGCGCCAGTGTGGCTCGCGGAAGCCCCCGGGGGACGGCGCGGGCATGGAATCATGGCGGGCAGTCAACCGGCGGCCGACCCCGCCGGGTTGGTGCGGCGGCTCGGCACATGCAGGGGGAGGAACGATGGCGGACAGCTTCGGACCGGCACGCGGCGACGACGGTGCGGACTGTGGGGCTCCCCGGAGCTCTGCCGGCGAGCCGATCCGAGTCCTCGTGGTGGACGACCACGCGCTGTTCCGGCGCGGGCTGGAGATCGTGCTCGCGCAGGAGGAGGACATCCAGGTCGTCGGTGAGGCCGGGGACGGCGCGGAGGCCGTGGACAAGGCAGCGGACCTGCTGCCGGACATCGTGCTGATGGACGTGCGGATGCCGAGGCGCGGTGGGATCGAGGCGTGTACGTCGATCAAGGAAGTGGCGCCCTCGGCCAAGATCATCATGCTGACGATCAGCGACGAGGAGGCGGACCTCTACGACGCGATCAAGGCGGGCGCGACGGGATATCTGCTGAAGGAGATCTCGACCGACGAGGTGGCCACCGCGATTCGCGCCGTGGCCGACGGGCAGTCGCAGATCAGCCCCTCGATGGCGTCGAAGCTGCTGACCGAGTTCAAGTCGATGATCCAGCGCACCGACGAGCGGCGGCTGGTGCCGGCGCCGCGGCTCACGGACCGGGAGCTCGAAGTCCTGAAGCTGGTCGCCACCGGGATGAACAACCGGGACATCGCCAAGGAGTTGTTCATTTCCGAGAACACCGTGAAGAACCACGTGCGCAACATCCTGGAGAAGCTCCAGCTGCACTCCAGGATGGAAGCCGTGGTCTACGCGATGCGCGAGAAGATCCTGGAAATCCGCTGACCCGCTGACGTCCTGATCCGCGGAGCCGTTCGCGGGGCCCGTCAGAGCGTGGCGAGTTCCGACGCGACGGACTCCGCTTCGGCCGGGGACGTGGCGCGCTCGATGCGGACCGTGTCGCAGCCGACCCAGCTCGCCGCCTCGCGCAGGGCCTGCGCCATCGGGCGGGCGGCCTTCGGCGTGGTCAGCGAGAGCTGGCGGGCCACCAGGGTGGTGCCCTCGCGGGCCGGGTCGACGCGGCCCTGCAGGCGGCCGCCCGCCAGCAAGGGCATGGCGAAGTAGCCGTGTATCCGCTTGGGCTTGGGGACGTACGCCTCCAGGCGGTGCGTGAAGCCGAAGATCCGCTCGGTGCGCGGCCGGTCCCACACCAGGGAGTCGAACGGCGACAGCAGCGTCGTGCGGTGGCGGCCCCGGGGGGCCTGCGCGAGGGCCTCCGGGGCGGCCCAGGCCGGCTTGGACCAGCCCTCGACCTCGACCGGGACCAGGCCCGACTCCTCGATCACCGCGTCGAACTGCTCGCCCTTGAGGCGGTGGTAGTCCGCGATGTCGGCGCGGGTGCCGACCCCGAGCGACTGTCCGGCCAGGGCGACCAGGCGGCGCAGGCACTCGTGGTCGTCGAGGTCGTCGTGGAGCAGCGCGTCGGGGACGGCGCGCTCGGGCAGGTCGTACACCCGCTTCCAGCCGCGGCGTTCGCTGCAGACCACCTCGCCGGTGTCGAGCAGCCACTCCACCGCGATCTTCGTCTCGGACCACTCGAACCACTCGCCGCCGTTCTTGGCGCCGCCCAGCTCGGTCGAGGTCAGCGGGCCGTCGGCCCTGAGGCGGTCCAGGACGGCCTTCGTCGAGCGCTCCTTGTCCTGCAGGACGTGCCAGCGGTGGCCGCGGGCCCGGTTGGCCCGGCGGCGGAACGCGAAGTGCGGCCACTCCTCGATGGGCAGGATGCAGGCCGCGTGCGACCAGTACTCGAAGGCGTGCCGGTCCGACCAGTACGCCGACTCCACGGCCGGCCGGCCGACCGCGCCCAGGCGCGCGTACGGGATCAGCTCGTGCGACCGGGCCAGGACCGAGATCGTGTCGAGCTGTACGGCGCCCAGGTGCCGCAGCACCCCGCGCACCCCGCCGCGCCGGTCGGGCGCACCGAGGAAGCCCTGCGCGCGCAGGGCGATCCGGCGGGCCTCATCGGCGGACAGGGACACGGCAGGGGTCGGCTGCGGCGGTGCGGCGGTGGTCATGGCGGCACCCTAGACGGCGCCACTGACAGCGGGCAGGTACGGCGTCGCGGACGGCAGGCCGAGGTCCGAGGGGAGCAGGGCGCCCACCCGGCAGTCGCGCAGGGTGCCCTTGACCTCCAGGGCGGCGCGCAGCGTGCCCTCCATGCGGAACCCGGCCTTCTCGGCGACGGCGCGGGAGCCGTCGTTGCCGACCTCGGCGCGCCACTCCAGCCGTCCGGCGCCCAGCTCGGTGAAGGCCCAGCGGGCGACGGCCGCGGCGGCCTCGGTCATGTAGCCCCGGCCGCGGTGTTCCTTCACCGCCCAGTAGCCGATCTCGTACGACTCGGCGCCGCGCACGTGGACGCCGACGGCGGCGACCAGCGGGCCGTCCGGCGCGAGGCGCACGGCGAAGCTGTACCCGCTGCGCTCCCGCCAGCCGGCCGGGACGATCTCGCCGACGAAGGTCCGGGCGTGCTCCCGCTCGTACGGGGAGGGGACCATGGTCCAGCGCTGGATGTCGGGATCCTGGCAGGCGGCGTACACCGCGTCCTCGTCGGCGGGGCCGAAGGGCCGCAGCAGCAGTCGCGCGGTGCTCAGCGTGGTGGTCAGGGTGGTGGGCTCCATGAACGGATTCTGCGGTCCGCCGCAGGGACACGGCGAACAGTTTTCGGTGACACCGGCACCTTCCGGGCATCCCGTACGTTCTCATTCCGGGCACCCGTGCCCTGCGGATAGTGCGGACCTCCCGACGCGACCGCGTCCTCGCTTACGATGGCCGTTGCGGTGGGGCCCACCCTCCGTGCCCGTGTACGAACCAGTGCCAGGCCCGACCGGCAAGGAGACAAACCTCGGTGTCCGTCTTCAACAAGCTCATGCGTGCAGGCGAAGGCAAGATCCTGCGCAAACTGCACCGCATCGCGGACCAGGTCAACTCCATCGAAGAGGACTTCGTCAACCTCTCCGACGCCGAGTTGCGTGCGCTCACTGACGAGTACAAGCAGCGCTACCAGGACGGCGAGAGCCTGGACGACCTGCTGCCCGAGGCCTTCGCGACCGTTCGCGAGGCCGCGAAGCGCGTCCTCGGCCAGCGCCACTACGACGTCCAGATCATGGGCGGCGCCGCGCTGCACCTCGGCTACGTCGCCGAGATGAAGACCGGTGAGGGCAAGACCCTCGTCGGCACGCTCCCCGCGTACCTGAACGCGCTGTCCGGCAAGGGCGTCCACCTGATCACGGTGAACGACTACCTCGCCGAGCGCGACTCCGAGCTGATGGGCCGGGTGCACAAGTTCCTCGGCCTGGAGGTCGGCTGCATCCTGGCGAACATGTCGCCGGCGCAGCGCCGCGAGCAGTACAACTCGGACATCACGTACGGCACGAACAACGAGTTCGGCTTCGACTACCTGCGCGACAACATGGCGTGGTCGCAGGACGAGCTGGTCCAGCGCGGCCACAACTTCGCCGTGGTCGACGAGGTCGACTCGATCCTCGTCGACGAGGCCCGTACGCCGCTGATCATCTCCGGCCCGGCCGACCAGGCCACGAAGTGGTACGCCGACTTCGCGAAGCTGGTCACCCGCCTCACCAAGGGCGAGCCCGGCCAGCCCCTCAAGGGCATCGAGGAGACCGGCGACTACGAGGTCGACGAGAAGAAGCGCACCGTCGCCATCCACGAGGCCGGTGTCGCGAAGGTCGAGGACTGGCTCGGCATCGAGAACCTCTACGAGTCGGTGAACACCCCGCTCGTCGGCTACCTGAACAACGCCATCAAGGCGAAGGAACTGTTCAAGGCCGACAAGGACTACGTCGTCATCGACGGCGAGGTCATGATCGTCGACGAGCACACCGGCCGTATCCTCGCCGGTCGCCGCTACAACGAGGGCATGCACCAGGCGATCGAGGCGAAGGAAGGGGTGGACATCAAGGACGAGAACCAGACCCTCGCCACGATCACCCTGCAGAACTTCTTCCGCCTCTACAGCAAGCTGTCCGGAATGACCGGTACGGCCATGACCGAGGCCGCCGAGTTCCACCAGATCTACAAGCTCGGTGTCGTCCCGATCCCGACCAACCGCGACATGGTCCGCAAGGACCAGGCGGACCTGATCTACCGCACCGAGGTCGCGAAGTTCGCCGCCGTCGTCGACGACATCGCGGAGAAGCACGAGAAGGGCCAGCCGATCCTCGTCGGCACGACGTCGGTCGAGAAGTCCGAGTACCTCTCGCAGCAGCTCTCCAAGCGCGGCATCCCGCACGAGGTGCTGAACGCGAAGCAGCACGAGCGCGAGGCCTCGATCGTCGCCCAGGCCGGCCGCCGCGGCGCCGTCACCGTCGCCACGAACATGGCCGGCCGCGGTACCGACATCAAGCTCGGCGGCAACCCGGACGACCTCGCCGAGGCCGAGCTGCGCCAGCGCGGCCTGGACCCCGAGGAGCACATCGAGGAATGGGCGCACGCCCTGCCCGAGGCGCTCCAGCGGGCCGAGGCGGCCGTGAAGGCGGAGTTCGAGGAGGTCAAGGAGCTCGGCGGGCTGTACGTGCTGGGCACCGAGCGCCACGAGTCGCGCCGTATCGACAACCAGCTGCGCGGCCGCTCCGGCCGTCAGGGCGACCCGGGCGAGTCCCGCTTCTACCTGTCGCTGGGCGATGACCTGATGCGTCTGTTCAAGGCGCAGATGGTCGAGCGGGTCATGTCGATGGCCAACGTGCCGGACGACGTCCCGATCGAGAACAAGATGGTGACGCGCGCGATCGCGTCGGCGCAGTCGCAGGTCGAGACCCAGAACTTCGAGACGCGCAAGAACGTCCTGAAGTACGACGAGGTCCTCAGCCGCCAGCGCGAGGTCATCTACAGCGAGCGCCGCCGGGTGCTGGAGGGCGAGGACCTCCAGGAGCAGGTGCGCCACATGATGGACGACACCATCGACGCGTACATCGCGGCCGAGACGGTCGAGGGCTTCGCCGAGGAGTGGGACCTCGACCGCCTGTGGGGCGCCTTCAAGCAGCTCTACCCGGTGAAGGTCACCGTGGAGGAGCTGGAGGAGGCCGCCGGCGACCGGGCCGGGATCACGGCCGAGTTCATCGCGGAGTCCATCAAGGACGACATCCACGAGCAGTACGCGGCGCGCGAGAAGACGCTCGGCTCCGAGATCATGCGTGAGCTGGAGCGGCGCGTGGTGCTGTCGGTGCTCGACCGCAAGTGGCGTGAGCACCTGTACGAGATGGACTACCTGCAGGAGGGCATCGGCCTGCGGGCGATGGCCCAGAAGGACCCGCTGGTCGAGTACCAGCGCGAGGGCTTCGACATGTTCAACGCCATGCAGGACGGCATCAAGGAGGAGTCCGTCGGCTACCTGTTCAACCTGGAGGTCCAGGTCGAGCAGCAGGTCGAGGAGCTTCCGGTGCAGGACGCGGCGCCGTCGCTGACGAAGGAGCCGGCCGGGGCGGCGCGTCCCGAGATCCGTGCGAAGGGGCTGGACGCGCCGCAGCGTCCGGACCGGCTGCACTTCTCCGCGCCGACGGTGGACGGGGAGGGCGGGGTCGTCGAGGGCGACTTCGAGAGCGACGGTGGCGGTGACGGGATGACGCGGGCGGAGCGGCGCAAGGCGCAGAAGGCGTCTGGCGGGCGTCGCCGCAAGAAGTAGCGCCCGGGGCCGGCGCCGCCGCCGCTGAGGCGCCGCCTGGGGCATCCCGACCGGGGTCGGACACCGAACGTGGTGTCCGACCCCGGTCGCGTTGTACGGACTGGACCTGTACGGCCTGGACGCGGCCCCGGACCCGCTGCCGTTGGCGCCGCCGCCTGGAGCGGGCCGGTCGGCGGGTGCGGCCGCGTTGCCGGGGCGCTGCCCCGGACCCCGCGCCTCAAACGCCGGCGGGGCTGGAGTGGCCGGCGGGGCCGGAGCGGGCCGGTGGGCGGGTGCGGCCGCGTTGCCGGGGCGCTGCCCCGGACCCCGCGCCTCAAACGCCGGCGGGGCTGGAGTGGCCGGCGGGGCCGGAGTCGTGAGTGGTGGGGTCATGGGCGGGGGCCCTGGATTTCGATGGCGGCGCAGCGCCAGCGGAGGTCGGGGCCCTGTTCCAGGCGGAAGGCCATCGCCGAGACGCGGTCGCCCGTGGCGATGCGGGCGAAGGCCTCGATGACGCCCGGGCCCGGGTGGAAGCGGCCGCAGTGGCGCAGCACCGGGCGCAGGCGGTCGCGCAGCGGCCCGGTGGGCGCCAGGGTGACGAGCTGTTCGTACGCGGGGCCGACGGTGAGCCCCAGCAGGGAGTGGACCGGGCGCTGCCCGCTGACCACCGCCAGCAGGCGTTCCGCGAACCAGTCGTGCGGGCCGCGCGGGCGGCGCTGGTCGCGGCGGCCGGGAGGGCGGGTGGTGTTCCTGGTCCTGGTCCTGTTCATGGCGGTCGTCCCCGAGGGCCGGGCCCGGCGGCGGTACCGGGCGGTAACTTGGTTGGGGATCTTCTACGGCCCGGCGAACACGCTCCGCAACGGCACCGCCCGGCCCTCCCGGGGCCCGCCCGCACTCACCTATCCGGGTGGCCGGCCCCGGGTGCCGGGCCGCCGTGGCCGTTGCGCGAGGCCTGGGGGTGACGCGATCCCCCGGCCGCGCGGCAGCCCGAAGGGGGACGGCCACGGCCACCGAACGGAGCCGGCCGCGCGCCGCGATGCCTGAAGCGGCCGCCCCCGGCCGCTGCCCGGTGACGGCGGTGCGGTTGGGGTTGGGGGCGTGGGGTTTTGGCGCTTCGGTCGTATCCTGAGGGCGTTTCCGACTACCGAAAGCAGCCGGCCATGCGCGTGTACGTCCCCCTGACCCTCCCCGGGCTCGCCGAGGCGCACAAGGCGGGCGAGCTGGGGCCCGCCCCGCTCCGCGCGTACGCCGTCACGCCCGGGCTGCGGGAGTGGTACGTCTCGGACGACATCGAGGAGCTGGAGTACGCGGCCCTCAGCCGCGCCGCCGCCGCCTCGCTGCGGCTGCTCGCCCAGGACGCCGAGGCGCCGCGCAAGCGGGTCGTGGTCGCCGTCGACATCGACGACAAGGCCGCCACCGCGACCCCCGGCCTCGACGAGGCCACCCTCGGTCAGGTGACCCTCGCGGCCGCCGTACGGCTGAAGGTGGCCGCCGCCGTGCACGTCGACGCCGAGGACGCCCGGGAGGACGTCACGGCCGCCGCAGCGGCTCTTGACGCCGCCGACGGCGGGGATGACGATGCGCGGTTCACCGTGGACGGGGCCGAGGACCACGAGCTGCTCTGGTTCGGAGTGCAGGAGATTCCGGGGTTGTTGAAGTGACCGAGATAGTGACCGGGACGGTCAGCCGTCCCCGCACCGGCGGGCCGCACATCGTCTGGGACTGGAACGGCACGCTGCTCCACGACATCGACGCCGTCATGGCGGCGACGAACGCCTCCTTCGCCGAGCTCGGTTTCGCGCCGATCAGCCTGGAGACGTACCGCGACCTGTACGTCGTACCGGTGCCGAAGTTCTACGAGCGTCTGATGGGCCGGCTCCCCACCGAGGAGGAGTGGCTCGTCATGGACGAGACCTTCCACCGGCACTACTGGGCGGCCGCCGAGGACGCCGGGCTCGCCGACGGCGCCCGGGAGCTGCTCGCGGACTGGTCCCGCGCCGGGGCCACCCAGTCGCTGCTGTCGCTCGCGCCCCATGACAAGCTCGTACCGCTGGTGCGCACGCACGGCATCGACGGGCACTTCGTCCGCGTCGACGGACGGGTGGGCCCCTCGCACACCACCAAGGCGGGGCACCTCGTACGCCATATGGCCGCCATGGAGGGGGCCGGCGTGACGGCCCTGCGTACGGTCCTCATCGGAGACGCCGTGGACGACGCGCTCGCCGCCGCCCACGTGGGTGCGCGGGCCGTGCTCTACACGGGTGGTTCGCACAGCCGGGCCAGTCTGGAATCGGCCGGAGTGCCCGTGGTGGACTCGCTGGCGGAGGCCGTCCGCACTGCTCGCGAACTGGCCGGATAACGACTGGCACGAGCGGGCGCCGCCGTCACTGCGCACATCGTCAAACTTGTGCACCTGCTTTTGTACAGTTCCGGCCCGTGACGGGCAGGGGGTCCGGCGAGATAGCCTGGTACCCGTGATCAGCGCGATAGTCATCGGGGGCATTGACGCCTCCGGCCAGCGCCCGGCGCACGACCGTGCCCGGGCCTTCGCTGATCCCCGCTGCCGGGACCTCTCGCCGATCATGGCCGATTCCCTCCACGGCGGCTCTCACGACGGCATAGCGTCGATTCCGAACGGACACCCCGCCTCGCGGCGCTACGTCATTCCTTCCTTCACCTACGTCACGCAATGGCGCGCGACAGGAGCCAGAGGACATGCAGACCAAGCTGGACGAAGCAAAGGCCGAGCTGCTCGCGCGGGCGGCCCGGGTAGCTGAGAACAGCCCGGCCGGGGGGCTACTTCCGACTGGGTCCGAGCAGGGGGAGCGTCCCGACCGGGACACGGTGCTCGCGTACCTCCAGCGCTACTACCTGCACACCGCCCCCGAGGACCTGCTGGACCGGGACCCGGTCGACGTGTTCGGGGCAGCGCTCTCGCACTACCGGCTCGCCGAGAAGCGGCCGCAGGGCACCGCGAACGTGCGCGTGCACACCCCCACGGTCGAGGAGAACGGCTGGACCTCCAGCCACTCGGTCGTCGAGGTCGTCACCGACGACATGCCCTTCCTGGTCGACTCCGTCACCAACGAGCTCTCCCGGCAGGGCCGCGGCATCCACGTCGTGATCCACCCGCAGGTCGTCGTCCGCCGTGACGTCACCGGCAAGCTGATCGAGATCCTCGGCCCCGACTGCGACGTGCACGGTCCCGAGACCGCGCGCCCCCACGACTCCCTCGTCGAGTCGTGGATCCACGTCGAAATCGACCGCGAGACCGACCGCGCCGACCTCAAGCAGATCACCGCCGACCTGCTGCGCGTCCTGTCCGACGTCCGCGAGTCCGTCGAGGACTGGGAGAAGATGCGCGACGCCGCGCTGCGCATCGCCGACCGGCTTCCGCAGGAGCCGACCGCCCCGGACCTGCGCGAGTACGAGCTCGAAGAGGCCCGTGAGCTGCTGCGCTGGCTCGCCGACGACCACTTCACCTTCCTCGGCTACCGCGAGTACAACCTCGTCGACGGCGACGCCCTGTCCGCCGTGCCCGGCACCGGCCTCGGCATCCTGCGCTCCGACCCGCTGCACAGCGGCAAGGAGGACGGCCACCCCGTCTCGCCGTCCTTCAACCGGCTGCCCGCCGACGCGCGCGCCAAGGCCCGCGAGCACCGCCTGCTGGTGCTGACCAAGGCCAACAGCCGCTCCACCGTGCACCGTCCCTCGTACCTCGACTACGTGGGCGTCAAGAAGTTCGACGCCGACGGCAACGTCGTCGGCGAGCGCCGCTTCCTCGGCCTGTTCTCCTCCGCCGCGTACACCGAGTCGGTGCGCCGCGTCCCGGTGATCCGCCGCAAGGTCGCCGACGTCCTGGAGCGGGCCGGCTTCTCGCCGGCCAGCCACGACGGCCGCGACCTGCTCCAGATCCTGGAGACCTACCCGCGCGACGAGCTGTTCCAGACCCCGGTCGACCAGCTCCAGGCCATCGTCACCTCCGTCCTGTACCTCCAGGAGCGCCGCCGGCTGCGGCTGTACCTGCGCCAGGACGAGTACGGCCGCTACTACTCGGCCCTCGTCTACCTGCCCCGCGACCGGTTCACCACCGGCGTCCGGCTGCGCCTGATGGACATCCTGAAGGAGGAGCTCGACGGCAGCAGCGTCGACTTCACCGCCTGGAACACCGAGTCGATCCTCTCCCGCATCCACTTCGTCGTCCGCGTCGAGCCGGGCACCGAGCTGCCCGCGCTCACCGACGGCGACGTCGAGCGGCTGGAGGGGCGCCTGGTGGAGGCCGCCCGCTCCTGGTCCGACGGGTTCTCCGAGGCCCTCATCGCCGAGACCGGCGAGGAGCACGCCGCCGAGCTGCTGCGCAAGTACGGCGGCTCCTTCTCCGAGGGCTACAAGGCCGACCACTCGTCGCGCTCCGCCGTCGCCGACCTGGTCCGCCTGGAGAAGCTCTCCGCGAGCGACCGCGACTTCGACCTCTCCCTCTACGAGCCGGTCGGCGCGGGCCCCGGCGAGCGCCGCTTCAAGATCTACCGCCAGGGCGAGCAGGTCTCCCTGTCCGCCGTGCTGCCGGTCCTGCAGCGCCTCGGCGTCGAGGTCACCGACGAGCGCCCGTACGAGCTGCGGTGCAGCGACCGTACGAACGCGTGGATCTACGACTTCGGCCTGCGGATCCACACCCCCGCCGGGAACGGCGACAGCTACCTCGGCGACGACGCCCGCGAGCGCTTCCAGAACGCGTTCGCGGCCGTGTGGACCGGGCAGGCCGAGAACGACAACTTCAACACCCTGGTGCTCAGCGCCGGGCTGACCTGGCGGCAGGCCGTCGTCCTGCGCGCGTACGCGAAGTACATGCGCCAGGCCGGCTCCACCTTCAGCCAGGACTACATGGAGGACACCCTCCGCAACAACGTCCACACCACCCGGCTGCTGGTCTCGCTCTTCGAGGCCCGGATGTCGCCCGGCCGCCAGTCCGCCGGCAGCGAGCTCGTCGACGCCATGCTGGAGGAGCTGGACGGGGCCCTGGACCAGGTCGCCTCGCTCGACGAGGACCGCATCCTGCGCTCCTTCCTCACCCTCATCAAGGCGACCCTGCGGACCAACTTCTTCCAGCAGAACGCCGCGGGCGAGCAGCACGCCTACGTGTCGATGAAGTTCGACCCGCAGGCCATCCCGGACCTGCCGGCGCCGCGCCCCGCGTTCGAGATCTGGGTGTACTCGCCGCGCGTCGAGGGCGTGCACCTGCGCTTCGGCAAGGTCGCCCGAGGCGGCCTGCGCTGGTCCGACCGCCGCGAGGACTTCCGTACGGAGATCCTCGGCCTGGTCAAGGCGCAGATGGTCAAGAACACCGTCATCGTGCCGGTCGGCGCCAAGGGCGGCTTCGTCGCCAAGAACCTGCCGGACCCGTCGGTGGACCGCGACGCCTGGCTCGCCGAGGGCATCGCCTCGTACAAGATCTTCATCTCGGCGCTGCTCGACATCACCGACAACATGGTCGGCGGCGAGGTCGTGCCGCCGAAGGGCGTCGTCCGCCACGACGAGGACGACACCTACCTCGTCGTCGCCGCCGACAAGGGCACCGCGACCTTCTCCGACATCGCCAACGGTGTCGCCGAGGCGTACGGCTTCTGGCTCGGCGACGCGTTCGCCTCCGGCGGCTCGGCCGGCTACGACCACAAGGGCATGGGCATCACCGCCCGCGGCGCGTGGGAGTCCGTCAAGCGGCACTTCCGCGAGCTCGGCCACGACACGCAGGCCCAGGACTTCACGGTCGTCGGCGTCGGCGACATGTCCGGTGACGTCTTCGGCAACGGCATGCTGCTCTCCGAGCACATCCGCCTGGTCGCCGCCTTCGACCACCGGCACATCTTCATCGACCCGACGCCGGACGCCGCGACCTCGTACGCCGAGCGCCGCCGCCTGTTCGAGCTGCCGCGCTCCTCGTGGGCCGACTACGACACCGCGCTGCTCTCCGCCGGCGGCGGGATCCACCCGCGTACCGCCAAGGCCATCCCGGTCAACGCGCAGATGCGCGCGGCCCTCGGGATCGAGGCCGGCGTCACCAAGATGACCCCGGCCGAGCTGATGCAGACCATCCTCCAGGCCCCCGTGGACCTGGTCTGGAACGGCGGCATCGGCACGTACGTCAAGGCCACGGCCGAGACGCACGCCGACGTCGGCGACAAGGCCAACGACGCCATCCGCGTCAACGGCGCCGACGTCCGCGCCAAGGTCATCGGCGAGGGCGGCAACCTGGGTCTGACCCAGCTCGGCCGCATCGAGTTCGCCCGCACCGGGGCCGGCGGCGAGGGCGGCAAGGTCAACACCGACGCCATCGACAACAGCGCGGGCGTGGACACCTCCGACCACGAGGTGAACATCAAGATCCTGCTGAACGCGCTGGTCACCGAAGGCGACATGACGGTCAAGCAGCGCAACAAGCTGCTGGCCGAGATGACCGACGAGGTCGGTCACCTGGTCCTGCGCAACAACTACGCGCAGAACACCGCCCTGGCCAACGCGGTGGCCCAGGCGCCCAGCCTGCTGCACGCCCAGCAGCGCTTCATGCGCCGCCTGGAGCGGGCCGGACGACTGGACCGGAACCTGGAGTTCCTGCCCAGCGACCGGCAGATCCGCGAACTGCTCAACAACGGCAAGGGCATGACCCAGCCGGAGCTGGCCGTCCTGTTCGCCTACACCAAGATCACGGTGGCGGACGAGCTCATCGCCACCGACCTGCCGGACGACCCGTACCTGCGCCGCCTGCTGCACGCGTACTTCCCCGGCGCCCTGAACGAGAAGTTCCAGGACCAGATCGACGCGCACGCGCTGCGCCGCGAGATCATCACCACGCTGCTGGTCAACGACACCGTCAACACCGGCGGTTCGACCTTCCTGCACCGCCTGCGCGAGGAGACCGGGGCCTCCACGGAGGAGATCGTCCGCGCGCAGCTCGCGGCCCGCGAGATCTTCGGACTGGCCGAGGTGTGGGACGCGGTCGAGGCGCTCGACAACAAGGTCGCGGCCGACGTCCAGACCCGGGTGCGGCTGCACTCGCGGCGCCTGGTCGAGCGCGGCACCCGCTGGCTGCTCAACAACCGGCCGCAGCCGCTGGAGATCACCGAGACGATCGAGCTCTTCAGCGACCGGGTGAGCCAGGTCTGGGACGAACTGCCCAAGCTGGTGCGCGGCGCCGACCTGGAGTGGTACCAGTCGATCCTCGACGAACTGACCGGCGAGGGCGTGCCGGAGGAGCTGGCGGCCAAGGTCGCCGGGTTCTCCTCGGCCTTCCCGACGCTCGACATCGTGGCGATCTCGGACCGCACCGGCGTCGACGCGCTGGCTGTCGCGGAGGTCTACTACGACCTCGCCGACCGCCTGGACATCACCCAGCTGATGGACCGGATCATCGAGCTGCCGCGGTCCGACCGCTGGCAGTCCATGGCCCGCGCCTCCATCCGCGAGGACCTGTTCGCGGCGCACGCGGCGCTGACCGCCGACGTGCTGGCGGTGGGCAACGGGGAGTCGACTCCCGAGGAGCGCTTCAAGGCGTGGGAGGAGAAGAACGCGGCGATCATCGGCCGGGCCCGGACGACCCTGGACGAGATCCAGGGGTCGGACGACTTCGACCTGGCGAACCTGTCCGTGGCGATGCGGACGATGCGCTCGCTCCTGCGGGCGCACAGCTAGTCGCCCCGTAGGCCACCGGAAGGGGCGCCCGGGATCGTTCTCCGATCCCGGGCGCCCCTTCGGCGTGAGCGCCAGCGGGTGCGTGCGGCAGGGCGCTGCTCTAGCGTCGAACGAGGGAGGGGAAGCCCACGCGGATCCGGTACATCCAGGTCCCGGCCGCGGCGAACCCGGAGAGCAGGTGCGTCCCATGCGCACGTCGACCCGTATCGCAGGAGCCCTCACCGGCCTGACCCTCGCCCTCGGTGGCGTGGCCTTCACGGCCCCCGCCGCCCACGCGGACGTCTCGGCCTGCATCAACGCCGTCGAGCGGGAGCTCCAGGGCGGCGAGGCCCCCGCCTACGTCCGGATGGCGTGTTCCACCGGCTCGGGCGGCGACCACGCGCGGTGCGTGAGCGGCCTGACCTCGGGCGGTGTGACCAACGGGACCGCGGTGACCGCCTGCAAGGTGGCGCCCTGACCGGCTGACCCCGGCCGGCGCCCGCGCGGCTCTACGCGCGGCGGGTGAAGGCCTCGTACGCGTCGCAGACCTCGGCCGAGGGGCCGTCCATCCGCAGCACCCCCGCCTCCAGCCAGATCGCCCGGTCGCAGGTCGCGCGGACCGTGCCGATGCCGTGGCTGACGAGGAAGACGGTGCCGGCGTGCTCGCGGAGTTCCTCGATGCGCTTCCGGCTGCGCCGCTGGAAGGCGGCGTCGCCGGTGGCGAGGGCCTCGTCGATCATCAGGACGTCGTGGTCCTTGGCGGCGGCGATCGAGAAGCGCAGCCGGGCGCCCATGCCCGAGGAGTACGTCCGCATGGGCAGCGAGATGAAGTCGCCCTTCTCGTTGATGCCGGAGAAGTCGACGATGCCCTGGTAGCGCTCGCGGATCTGATGGCGGGTCATGCCCATCGCGAGGCCGCCCAGGACGACGTTGCGCTCGCCGGACAGGTCGTTCATCAGCGCGGCGTTCACCCCGAGCAGTGAGGGCCGGCCCTGCGAGTAGACCCGGCCGCCGGCCACCGGCTGAAGGCCGGCGATGGCCTTGAGCAGGGTGGACTTGCCGGAGCCGTTCGTCCCGACGAGGCCGATGGCCTCGCCCTTGTACGCGGTGAAGCTGACGCCCTTGACGGCGTGGACCTCGCGCACGCCCGGGGCGGGGCGGCGGGAGAAGATCCGGCTGAGGGCGGCGGTGGCGCCGCCCTTGCGGCCGCCGGCGTGGACCTTGTAGACGACGTGGACGTCGTCGGCGATGACGGTGGGTTCAGCCACGGCCGTACTCCTCCTCGGCCTTCCAGAAATAGACGAACCCGCCGATGCCCGCGAGCAGCGCCCAGCCGACGGCGAGCGGCCACACGTGGTGCGGGAGCGAGTGGGCGGTGAAGGTGTCGATCAGCGAGAACCGCATCAGGTCGATGTAGACGGCGGCCGGGTTGGCCTTGAGCGCGAGTGTCACCCAGTGCGGCAGGTCGTCCCGCCCCAGCACCTTGTCGATGGACCACATGACGCCCGAGGAGTACATCCAGGTGCGCAGGACGAACGGCATCAGCTGGCTGACGTCCGGGTGCTTGCTGCCGATCCGGGCCATGACCAGGGCGCAGCCCGCGCAGAAGACGGCCGTCAGGAAGAGGGTCGGCAGTGTCAGCAGCCAGGCGGGGCCCGGGGTCTGGCCGAGGGCGAGCAGCAGGGCGACCAGGGTGCCCATGGTGACGAGCAGCTGCTGGAAGAGCTGGACGACGGTGGAGACCGGCAGGCTGGCGCGGGGGAAGTGCAGGGCGCGGACCAGGCCGAGGTTGCCGTGGATGGCGCGGGTGCCGGCGTTGACGGAGCTGCCGATGAAGTCCCAGACGAAGACGCCGGTGATCAGGAACGGGACGTAGTCGGGGACGTCGTGGCTGGCGTTCATGACGACGCCGAAGATGAAGTAGTAGACGGCGGCGTTCAGCAGCGGCGTCACCAGGTGCCACAGCTGGCCGAGCCGGGCCGTGCTGTACGTGGCGTGCATGCGGGCGGTGGCGTACGCGGCCACGAAGTGGCGGCGGCCCCAGAGCTCGGCGAGGTAGCGGGGGAGGGACGGGCGGGCGCCGCTGACGGTCAGGCCGTGGGTGGCCGCCAGGGCCGCGAGGTCCGCCGAGTTCGCGGGCCGGGTGGGCGCGGTGGTCACGGGTGCCGTGGTCACCGGCACGGGGGTCACGGGCGCAGGGGTCACGGGCACGGGGCGTCGCCCCTTTCTTGCGATGGAACGGGTCCGTATCGTCGCTACGGCGAGATTAGGGGCCGACGCGTCGGAACGCAACCGTATCGTCGTGACGGGTGGGTGGCGGCGTGCGCCGCTATGCTCGGTGCATGACCACGGATCCCGCCGCCGCCCCGTCCCGCCGCGCCCCTGCCGGGGCCGCCGTCCTGCGCGAGGACGTGACCGAGGCGATCCGGGCGGCCGTGCTGGAGGAACTGGCCGCGGTCGGGTTCTCCCGTATGTCGATCGAGGGCATCGCGCGGCGCGCCGGGGTCGGCAAGACGGCCGTGTACCGGCGCTGGAAGTCGAAACTGCACCTGGTGCTGGACCTGGTGGCGGTCTTCGCGGTGGACGGGCTCCCGGTGCCCGCCACGGGCTCGCTCTACGGGGACGTACGCGCCCTGCTGGAGGTCATGTCACACGTCCTGCGGCACCCGGTGGCCTCCGCGGTCATCCCCGACCTGCTGGTCGAGGCGGCCCGGAACCCGGAGATCGCGGACGCGGTGCGCGGCGCCCTGCTGGACGGGGAGCGCCGGATGGCGGAGGGCATCATCTCCGACGCGGTCGCGCGCGGCGAGCTCCCGGCCTCGGTGGACGCCTCCCGCGCCCTCGACCTGGCGATCGGGCCGCTGTACTGGCGCCAGGTCGTCGTCCGCGAACCCGTCCCGGCGTCCTACCTGGACGACCTGGCCCGCTCGGTCGTCGCGGGCCTGGCGCACCCCTCGTAAGGCGGCCGCCCTACGGCCACAGGCTCGACGAGAGACGGGCCAGGGTCGGTTCCGGGGCGGCCGGCGGGGCCGGCGGGGCGACCGGCGCCGGGTGGCGGTCTTCGAGCGGGATCACCGCCGGGATCGGGTTGGTCTGGCCGAGGAAGACGCGGCGGACCACGCGTTCGGCCGCGTGGCCGTCGTCGTGGGAGCAGAACCGGGCCCGGAACGCGGCGCGCAGCTGCGCCGAGCGGGAGCCCTGCCAGTGGCCCGTGGCGAAGATGTCCACCAGCTCGTCCTCGGTGCGGGCGATCGCCCCCGGCGGGCAGGCCCGCAGGTCGAAGTAGGTGCCCCGGGAGGCCTCGTACGCCTCCCAGTCGTCGGCGTGGATCACGATCGGCCGGTCCAGCGCGGCGTAGTCGAACATCAGGGACGAGTAGTCCGTGACCAACGCGTCCGAGGCCAGGCAGAGTTCCTCCACCGACTGGTACCCGGAGACGTCGATGAGCCGCGGCCGCGCCTCGTGCGGCGAGACGGTGTCCGCGTACGTGAGGTGCGTCCGCGTCAGGATCGTGAAGCGCGGCCCCAGATCGCGCAGCACCCGCTCGAAGTCCAGGTGCTCAGGCCGGCTGCGCCGGTAGTCGCGGTGCGTCGGGGCGTACAGGATCACCGTCGAGCCGGCCGGAACGCCGAGGCGTTCGCGCAGCTCCTGGACGTCGCCCCGGGTGGCGCTGTGGAAGACGTCGTTGCGCGGGTAGCCGTACTCCAGCGTCGTGTACGAGGACGGGATCGCCTTCTCCCACACCAGCGTCGAGTGGCGGTTCGCCGACAGCAGGAAGTCCCACTGGTCGGCGCCGCGCAGCAGCCCCGCGAAGTCCGTCGACGGCGCCGCCGCCGGGCGGTCCTGGAGGTCGAGGCCGACCCGCTTGAGCGGGGTGCCGTGCTGGGTCTGCACCAGGATCTGCCCCGGCCGCTTGACCAGCGCGCGGTCGAAGTTGACGTTGGTCACCAGGTACGTGGCCCGCGCGAGCGCCGTCCAGTACGCGGCCGAGCCCGGGCGGAGCATGGCCGTCTCCGGGGGCAGCGTGCCCGCGTGGGCCGGGTCGCAGATCCACGCCGTCCGCATCCGCGGGGCGAGCTCGCGCAGCTTGGCCTCGATCGCCGCCGGATTGCAGGCGTAGCCGCCGTGCCAGTACGCGGTGAACACCGCCAGCTCCGGCCGCAGCGGCAGCAGCCGCTGGAGCCGGTAGTGCAGGCGCAGCGCCGCCTCCCGCAGCCCCCGCCCGGCGGACACCCCCGCCCGGCCCGCCGCCAGCGCGCCCGCGCGGGCGGCCGACAGCACCCGGTACGTACGCCGCAGTCCCAGCCGCATCAGGGCGTGCCGCACCCGGTCCGTCCGGGCCGGCGAGGGCAGCGGCGACCGCGTGCCCGGCGCCCGGTAGCGCCGCAGCAGCAGGGACGCCCGGCGGAAGAACTCCGCCCGGCTCGCGCGCGGGAGGCGGCGCGGATCGGCGTACAGGGCGCAGAAGTGCTCGGCCATCCGGCGGTGCACCGCCGGGCGCCAGCGCTCCAGTTCGGGGCGGGTGGTGAGGTAGCCGAAGACCCGGTCGTACTGGTCGAAGATGTCGAGGTGGCGGCGGGTGGAGGTGGTCAGGATCGAGCCGGTCCGGCGCTGGCGGTAGTGGACGCAGATGCGGTCCAGGACGGCCACGGACTCCGCCGCCAGCAACGCGGGATAGGTCCAGGGGGTGTCCTCGTAGAGGCCGGGCGGGAATTCGAGGCCCTCGCGCTCCACGTACTCGCGGCGGTACGCCTTGTTCCACACCACCATCAGCATGCCGAGCAGGGCCGGGCGGTCGGTGAGGCGGAAGCTGGCCGGGCCGTCCTCGCAGAGGCGGTGCGCGAGGCTGTTGCGGATGGTCTCGCCGGTCCAGAAGGTGCGCGCGTAGTCGTAGACCAGGACGTCGGGGGAGCCGGTGGCCTTGAGCCGGTCGGTGATGGCCTGCAGGGCGCCCGGGGCGAGGACGTCGTCACCGTCGAGGAAGATCAGGTAGTCGCCGGTGGCCCGGGCCAGCCCCGTGTTGCGGGCCGGCCCGAGCCCCAGGTTGTGCGCCAGGTGCACGCCCGTGACCCGGGGGTCGCGGGCCGCGTAGTCGTCGATGATCGAACCGCAGGCGTCCGGGGACGCGTCGTCGACCGCGATCAGTTCCAGATCCGCGTACGACTGGGTCAGGACCGAGTCCAGACTCTCCTGGAGGTACGCCTGAACCTTGTACGCGGGCACGATGACGCTGAACCGGGGCACGGCACATCCAGGGGTCGGCGCGGGCATATTTCCCAGCAACCCCGGGCGTGGTGATCGGGTTACGCGCGGTGTGGCATTCGAGTTACACAGCGTCAACATCGCACGTCAACCCCGTGATCACGGAACGGTTTCCGGCGCTGCCCGATCGCTACTTGATCGCGCCGGCCATCACCCCCGAGGCGAACTGCCGCTGGAAGGCGAAGAAGACGACCAGCGGGACGACCATCGACAAGAACGCGCCCGGCGCCAGTACGTCGATGTTGTTGCCGAACTGCCGGACCTGCTGCTGGAGCGCCACCGTGATCGGCGGATTCGCCGAATCCGCGAAGACCAGCGCCACCAGCATGTCGTTCCACACCCACAGGAACTGGAAGATGCCGAGCGAGGCGATCGCCGGACCGCCCAGCGGCAGCACCACCCGTGCGAACAGCCGCAGTTCGCCCGCCCCGTCGAGCCGGGCCGCCTCCAGCAGCTCGCGCGGGATCTCCGCGAAGAAGTTCCGCAGCAGGAACACCGCGAAGGGCAGCCCGAACGCGGTGTGGAACAGGACCACCCCGGCCGTCGTCTCGAACAGGCCGATGGTGCCGAAGAGTTCGGACACCGGGATCAGGGCCACCTGGACGGGAACCACCAGCAGCCCCACGACGATCAGGAACAGCCAGTCCCGGCCCGGGAACTCCAGCCACGCGAAGGCGTATCCGGCGAACGCGCCCAGGGTGAGAACCAGCAGCGTCGCCGGCACCGCGATCGCCACCGTGCTCAGCAGCGAACCCGTGATGGTGTCATTGGCCAGCAGCCGCTCGTAGTTGTCGGCCGTCAGCCTCGACGGCGCCGTCAGCGCCTCCCACCAGCCCCCTTCGTTCAGCTCGGTGGGGGAGAGGAACGAGGAGATCAGCAGGCCGAGCGTGGGCAGCAGCCAGAACAGGCCCGCCAGGACCAGGAAGATCCGCAGCGCCCCGCCGCCCGCCCGCGATGCCAGACCCCGTACGGCGCTCATCGGCGGGCCTCCCGGCGCATCCGGCGGATGTTGTAGAGCATGACCGGCACCACCAGCGCCAGCAGCAGCACCGCGATCGCGCTCCCCAGCCCCGGGTCCGCGTTCGTCCCGAACGAGGTGCGGTACAGCTGGAACGCCAGCACGTTCGCGTCGTCCTGCACCGCGCCCGGCGCGATCACGAAGACCAGGTCGAAGATCTTCATCACGTTGATGACCAGGGTGACCAGCACCACCGCCAGGACGGGCGCCAGCAGCGGCACCGTGATCCGGCGGAACACCTGCCACTCGTTCGCCCCGTCCACCCGCGCCGCCTCCAGCAGCTCCCTCGGCACGGCCGCCAGCCCGGCCCCGATCAGCACCATCGCGAACCCGGCCCACATCCACACGTACGCCCCGATGACCGCCGGGGTGACCAGCGTCGCACCGAGCCACTCCACCCCCGCGTACGCCTCCCGGAAGTTCGACGCGGGCAGCCGCAGCAGCGCCCCGTCGGCCTTCGCGGACAGCGTGAAGGTGCCGTCGGCGCGGGCCGTCGCCGAGTCGACGACCTCGCCGCCCTTGACCGCCTCGATCCGCATCCCGGCGTACGCGGACTCGGTGGGGTCGACCGAGTTCGTACGGCCGCCGCCGCCCCGGGTGAAGTCCTGCCAGGCCGTACCGGTGACCTTGCCGGGCTCGGCGCCGGCCGCCTTCGCCGTACGGGTCCCCTCGGGCAGCGCCTCCGGGGCGACGCCGACCAGCGGCAGCGCCACCGGCACGCCCACCCGTACGGGATCGCGTGTCACGTACGCGCCCCCCTCGGCCGGGACCAGCGGGGAGTCCCGCCCCGGGCGGGCCTTCGGGAACGCCGAGGACTCCGCGAAGGTGTCGTGCACCCCGACCCAGACCGCGTTGGCGACACCCCGGTGGGGATCGTGGTCGTAGACGAGCCGGAAGATGATGCCCGCCGCCAGCATCGAGATCGCCATCGGCATGAACACCAGCAGCTTGAACGCCGTGCCCCAGCGCACCCGTTCGGTCAGCACCGCGAAGATCAGGCCGAGGGCCGTCGCCGTGGTCGGCGCCAGCACCACCCACAGCGCCGTGTTCCGCAGGGCCGTACGGATCGTGTCGTCGCGCAGGATCTCCACGTAGTTGTCCCCGCCGACGAAGCTGCCGCCGGAACGGTCGAACAGGCTCCGGTACACCGAGTAGCCGATGGGCTGGACGACGAGCGCGCCGAGCAGGACGAGCGCCGGGAGCAGGAACGCCGCCGCGACCAGGCGGCGGCGCCGGGCCTCGGCGGACTTCGAGGGTGCCGTGGCCGCCACCGGATCAGCCCCCGTAGGCCTTGGCCGCTTCCGCCTCCAGCTTCGCCTGCGCGCCCGCCACGTCCGACGGATTCGCCAGGAAGTCCTGGAGCGCCTTCCACTCGCCCGCGCCCGGGGTCCCGCCGAAGCCCGCCGGGGCCTGGTCCGACATGTCGAAGCGGAAGTCGTCGCCCGCCGCGATCAGCGCCTTCGCGATGTCCCGCTGGATGGGGTTCGGGTACGCGCCCGGATCGACCGCCCGGTTCGGGGAGACGAACCCGCCCTCGCGCGCCTGGATCTCCGCCGCGTCCGGCGACGCCAGGAACGTCAGCAGTGCCTGCGCGCCCTTCGACGGCTTCAGCGCGACCGCCACGTCACCGCCCGAGACCACGGGCGCCTTGGCGCCGACCGCCGGGAACGGGAAGACCAGGGCGTCCTCGCCCACCTTCGCCTCCGTCTGCCCGATGTTGACCGCCACGAAATCGCCCTCGAAGACCATCGCGGCCGCCGGCCGGTCGCCGCCGGTGAAGGTCTGCGTCACCGACTTGGGGAACTCGGTGGCCAGCGCCCCGCTCTGACCGCCGGCCAGGAAGTCCTTGCGGCCGAACAGCTCGCCGAGCGTGGTCAGCGCCTGCCTGACGCTGTCGTCCGTCCACTTGATCTCGTGCTTGGCCAACTGGTCGTACTTCTGCGGACCCGCCTGCGAGAGGTAGACGTTCTCGAACCAGTCCGTCAGGGTCCAGCCGTCCGCACCGGCCACCGACACCGCCGGGGTGCCGGAGGCGGACAGCGTGTCGGCCACCTCCAGCAGCTCCTTCCACGTCTTGGGGGGCTGGACGCCCGCCGCCTCGAACGCCTTCGCGTTGTACCAGACCAGCGACTTGTTGGCGGCCTTGTAATACACGCCGTACTGGGTGCCGTCGACCGCGCCCAGCTTCTTCCAGCCGTCGCCGTAGTTCGCGTTCAGCTGCGCCTGCGCCTGCGGTCCCACCGGCTGCGCCCACTTGTTCTTCACCGCCGAGACCAGCGCGCCGACCTGCGGGAGCAGCGCGACGTCCGGCGGGGCGCCGCCCGCGATCTTCGTGCCGAGGAAGGTGACGATCGGGTCCTGGGCGGGGACGAACGTGACGGTGGCGCCCGTCCGCTTCTCGAACTCCTTGAGGACCTTCGTGAAGTTCTCCTGCTCCGGGCCCGTCCAGACCGCCGCGACCTCCAGCTTCTCGCCGGACAGTTTCGGTAATTCCACCCGCGGGGCGGACTGGGTCGCCCCGGCGGGCGGGTCGGCCTTCTTGTCGCCGTCGCCGCAGCCGGTGAGCGCGAGCGCGCCCGCGGCGGCGAGGGCCGCCCAGGTGCGGGCCCGGGCGCGGGCCCTCGTACGCCGTTTGGCGCGGCGCCGGCTCGTGGTGGGTGTGTGGCCCGTGTCGCTGTTCGTATGGCTCGTGCCGTGCCGACCGCGCATGGTTACGCCCCCGATGCCTGTGTGCTGCCCGTGGTGTGTCCCGTGCCACAAGGTCTACGCCGAGCCGTGCGCCCCCGCAATACCGCGTCGCCGTGTCGCGACGGCTTACGGGGCGGGCGGGAACAGCACGGGTATCGCCGACACCAGGTGCGAGGCCCGGTCCAGGGCGCTGGCCAGCAGCGCCAGGTCGGTCGGGCCGTTGCCCAGCTCGCGCACCGGGCGGCGGGCCGGCGGGTCACCCATCCGCTCCCACTCCACCGGGACCACGGTCGGCCGCAGCGTCGCGGTGCGCGGGATCCGCCCGGTGACGCGGCCGCCCTGGAACGGGACGGCGGTGCCGTCCGCGTGGCGCAGCCGGCCGCGGCCGGGGCCCGGCTGGTCGGGGGCGTCGAGCTCGACCCGCAGCGCCGTCAGCCGGGCCAGCTCGGTGTCGGCCGTCCGGTCCGGGCGGGCGCTGGTGGCCACCAGGTGCACGCCGAGCCGGGCGCCGTCGCGGGCCACCGCCTCCAGGGCGCGGACCACCGAACCGGCGGCTGGCCGGCCCATGCTGCCGAGGCCGGGCGCGACCAGTGCGTCCAGGTCGTCGACGAGGACCACCAGGCGGGGCAGCGGGCTCGGGCCGGCGGGCGGGTCCGTACGGATCGCGGAGGCGCGCAGCCGGAGCGTGCCGGTGCGCTGGGGTTCGAGATCGCCGCGCAGTTCGCCGGGGGTGGGCCGGCGGGGCGCGACCATCCGGTCGCCGACCTCGTGGCGGGCGTGCCACTCGGTGAACGGCACGCCGTCGAGGAGCTCCGCGCGGCGCTTGAGCTCGGCGCCGAGGGCCTGGGCGAACTCCCGCATGCGGACGGGGTCGGAGGCCACGAGGTGCGTGGCGACGTGCGGGAGATCGGTGCAGGGCTGGAGCCCGTCGCCGCGCTCGCCGCCGGCGCCGTCGAGGAGGACGAGGCCCAGCCGGTCGGGGCGGGCCGCCGCGGCGAGGGAAGCGGCGACGGAACGCAGCAGTTCGGTACGGCCGCTGCCGGCCGGGCCCTCGATGAGCAGGTGCGGGCCGTCGTGCACCAGCTCGGCGCCGACGGGGCCGCGGCGGCCGGCGCCGAGGACGATCTCGACGAGGCCGCCGACGTCTTGGCCCTGGTCGGTCGCGGCCGCCCAACGGGCCATCAGGGACGCGGGGGTGGCCCGGGCCAGCCCCAGCTCGTCCAGCAGCCGGGCGGTCTGCGGGAGGGCCGCGGCGGTGACGGTACGGGAGGGCCGCGCGTGGGTGGCGTCGGCCCGCAGGGGAGCGAGGGCGCGGGCGAACCGCTCGGCCCAGGCGGCGGAGACGGCGTCGGCGGTGGCCGTCTCGCCGGGCGGGAGCGGCTTGCCGCCGCCGACCGAGAAGGTCCGTACGGTCGTGGCCACGTCCCCGCTGAGCAGGGCGGCCGCGCCGCAGTCCCGGAAGGCGGGGATGCTCGCGCAGGCCGTCTCGTACGTGTCGGCGACGGGCGAGGCCGGGGTCGCGGCGGGCGCGTCGGCGAGGCAGAGCAGGTGGATGCCGACGGCCGGGCCGTGGGTGGCGAGCCGGGCGGTGACGTCCCGGAGCGCGCCGGTGCCGGGGTCGCCGTCGAGGACGACGAGGGTGTACGGGCCTTCGTACGCGGCGGCGGCCTGCCGGACGGCGTCCCGGTCGGCGGTGGCCCAGCCGGCGCCGAGGTGACTGTCGTCGAGCCGGCGGGTCAGCTCGCCCGCGCGGGCGGCGGCCTGATCGCGGTCGTACGCGAGCAGCAGCCGGCAGTCCTGGCCGTGCGCGGGGCGGACGTGCGGCAACCAGCCGAGCCAGCCCCAGTCGCGCCGCCGGTCGGCGAGGGCGCGGACGCGGTCGGTGCTGATCAGCACGATCTCCAGCTGCGCGGGGGCGTGCAGCCCGGCGAGCTGGGCGATGACGGAGCGGGCGACGCCGGTGAGGCGGGCGCGGGGCCCGGCGATGCCGAGGCCGCCGACGTCCCGGAGCGCGACCCGGCTGCCGGCGCCGAGACCGACGTCGAGCGCCCCGGGCGGGCGGGACCAGAGCCGCCGCGTGGGGCCGAGCGCGGCGAGCAGCAGCGCGGCGGGATCATCCACGTCCGGCCGTGCCGCGACCACCACGGCCCCGGCCGCTCCCTCGCCGCCCTCCTCCCCCCGCACCCACTTCCGGGCCCAGGCCCCGATCCCCCTCCGCCGCCGCCGTTCGGCCTCCGGCCCGGCAGCACCGGGCCGGGGGCCGCCGGACTGCTGCCCGCCGTAACCCGGGTCGCGCGGCGCGCCGCCCTGTTCGAGGCCGGGGGCTCGATGCCCCCGTGGCGCACCGGAACCGGCCCCGCCGCCCTGGCGCGCGCCGGATCCCTGCGCCGCCGCGGAAGCGGGCGCGCCGCCCTGGCCGGGGGCGGGGGTGCGGTGACCCTGCGCCCCCGCGGAAGCGGGCGCGCCGCTCCGGCCCGTGCCGGCGGCGCCGGGTGCGGCGGGCCGGCCCGCGCCGGGGGCGCCGGGGTGCGGAGTGGGGTCGGGGGCGGAGCCCCCGGTTCGGGAAGGGGCGGGGTGGGGGAACAGACCCTGCGGGCCGGAACCCGTGGCGGCAACACCGCGCCCCGCGGGCCCGCCCGGGGCCGAGCCGGGTGCGGCCGGCCACGCGCCGACGGCGGGGCCGCCCGCGCCGGGGCCGCGCCCCGTGGAGCCGTCGGCGGTGGCGGGGCCGGGCCGGTTGTCGCCCGCCGCGGCGTCGTCGGCGGAGGCGGCCGGGGGGATCGAGAGGTGGCCCTCCTGGTCCGGGGTGACCGGGAGGGGGGCGCCCGCGCCGGCGGACAGGCGCAGGGTGGACTCGCCGACCCGCAGCAGCGCCCCCGGCGCGACCGCGACCGCCCGTTCCCCGACGGCCACGCCGTCCAGTGTCGTCCCGTTCGTGGAGTTCAGGTCCGCCACGGCCACCCGGCCGTCCGGCATCACCGTCACCGCGCAGTGCGCCCGCGACACGTCCGGGTCGTCCAGCGGCACGTCCGCGTCCGCGGAGCGCCCGATCCGCACCGACCCCGGGTGCAGCAGGTGCACCCCACCCGCGTCCGGCCCCGCCACCACGTGCAGTTGGGGCGCCCCCAGGCCCTCCTCCGCGTCCGGCAGGACGTCCGGCACCGGCCCGTGCAGCGCCAGCACCGCCCCGTCCACCAGCGGCGGCTCACCCAGCACCCGGCGCTGCGGGTCGAGCCGCTCCGCTCCGGCGTACAGCACGACCGTGCCCCCGGTGTCGGGTCCGCCGACGGTCGCCGCCAGCCCGGAGGCCACCGCGGCGAGCGCGGTCCCGGCGGGCGCGGTGACGAGCACGTCGCAGCTCGTCGGCGAGGTCGCGGTCTGGTGGCCGCTGCGCGACCCAAGGACGGTCAGCCGGATCTGCATCGCCGTCAGCGGTCCCTTCTGCGCGGTGCGTGCGCCCGGCAGGGGGACGACAGGGGCATGGCGCCGCCCGATCACCCCCCACCCGGCACGGCGCGTCGTCCGGTCAGGTCTGCCCGGAAGGCAGGGCTCCCGTCCCCGTCGTTCCGTACGGGTGCATCCTCGCACCTGTCGCGGACAACACGCCCGGCACCCGCCAAGAAATGATCTTGATCGGTCGCGGGCCCGTCCAGTCGTCGCACAATTTCAGTCAGCAAGCCGAGGAAAATCGCCCCCGGCATACGCCGCGAACCTCACCCTTCGTGCATATGTACGGCAACCAACCTTCGGCGACCCGCGTCTTCTCCCGGGACACCCCCTAGAGTGGGCCGGAAAAAGAACCGGGAGAACGACCCGGGGGCGACCCGGGGAACGACCCGGAATGCGAACCACCGCAGGACGACAGCAGGGAGCGCGAGACGTGCGGCCAGTCGGCAGCAAGTACCTGCTCGAGGAGCCGCTCGGGCGCGGCGCCACGGGCACTGTCTGGCGTGCCCGCCAGCGTGAGACCGCCGGTGCGGAGGCGGCCGTCGCCGGCCAGCCCGGCGAGACCGTGGCCATCAAGGTCCTCAAGGAGGAGCTGGCCCAGGACCCGGACATCGTGATGCGCTTCCTGCGCGAGCGCTCCGTCCTGCTGCGCCTGACGCACCCCAACATCGTGCGCACCCGCGACCTCGTCGTCGAGGGCGATCTCCTCGCCCTGGTCATGGACCTGATCGACGGCCCGGACCTGCACAAGTACATCCGGCAGAACGGCCCCTTCACGCCCGTCGCCGCGGCCCTGCTGACCGCCCAGATCGCGGACGCGCTCGCCGCCAGCCACGCCGACGGCGTGGTCCACCGCGACCTGAAGCCCGCCAACGTCCTGCTCGACGAGCGCGGCGGCCAGATGAAGCCGATGCTCACCGACTTCGGTATCGCCCGCCTCGCCGACTCCCCGGGTCTGACCCGCACCCACGAGTTCGTCGGCACCCCCTCCTACGTCGCGCCCGAGTCCGCCGAGGGCCGCCCGCAGACCTCCGCAGTCGACATCTACGGCGCCGGCATCCTGCTCTACGAGCTGGTCACCGGCCGCCCGCCGTTCGCCGGCGGCACCGCGCTCGAAGTGCTCCACCGCCATCTCAGCGAGGAGCCGCAGCGCCCGTCCACGCTGCCCGAGCCGTTGTGGACCGTCATCGAGCGCTGCCTGCGCAAGGAGCCGGGCGAGCGCCCGAGCGCCGAGAGCCTGGCCCGCGGCCTGCGCGTCGTCGCCTCCGGCATCGGCGTGCACTCCTCGCCGGAGCAGGTCGAGGCCGCCCTCGGCGTCGGCGCGCTGCTCGCGCCCGACCCCTCGCCCGCGCCGGTCCCGCAGACCCCGGGCGCGGCCGCGGCCCTGTCGGACGCGGTGGCGGCCGCGCAGATGGGGGCGTACGACCCGAACGCCATGACCAGCGTGCTCCCGCCGGTCGGCGGCGCCGACGCGACCACCGTGCTGCCCAGCACCGGGGCGGCCGGGCCGGACCCGACCTCGGTCATGCCCCCCGTACAGCAGCCGGACGCGCCGCACCCGTGGCAGTCGCAGATGCGGGCCGCCCGCGACCGCAACGAGCAGACGCAGATGCAATACCTCGACCCGAGCGAGGACCCGCTGCGCCGGCGCCCCCAGCGGCAGGCGCCCCCGCCGCCGCAGCAGCGCCCGCAGCAGCCCCCGCAGTACCGCCAGGGCCCGCCGCAGCAGCAGTATCAGCAGCCCCAGCAGTACCAGCAGCCTCCTCAGCAGCAGTACGCCCCGCCGCCTCCGCAGCACTACCAGCAGCCGCAGCAGCGCCAGCCCCAGCCGTACCAGCAGCCGCAGCAGCCCCAGTACCGCCAGCCGCAGGCACCCCAGCAGCAGCCCCCGCAGAGCCCGCCGCCGCAGCAGCGCGCTCCGCGCGAGCCGCGCCGCCGCAGCGCCAACCCGGTGCGGATCCCCGGCCTCGGCTGCCTCAAGGGCTGCCTGGTCCTGATCGTGATCGCCTTCGTGACAGGCTGGCTCGTCTGGGAGCTCACCCCGCTCCAGGAGTGGATCGGCACCGGCAAGGGCTGGTGGGACCAGGTCGGCACCTGGATCGGTGACGTCTACGACTGGTTCGGCTCGATCGGGAAGTCCGCCGAAGGCACCCAGCCCTGAGCGGATCCCGGGCCCGTAGCGCCGAGTTCGTGGATTTGTCGACATCTGGGACGTGATTTCGCCCGCAGAAGTGAAGGTCGCCGCGAATCCGGGCCCCTGCTGGCCTACAACCCCCATTCGGCCGCGTAGCTTTGGCACGTACGCCAGCCGCTGAGGGAGCAGTCGTGGCACGGAAGATCGGCAGCCGGTACACCGCGCACCAGATCCTGGGGCGCGGCAGCGCGGGCACGGTGTGGCTGGGCGAGGGGCCGGACGGGCCCGTCGCCGTCAAACTCCTGCGCGAGGACCTCGCGTCCGACCAGGAGCTGGTGGGACGGTTCGTCCAGGAGCGCAGCGCGCTGCTCGGCCTGGAGCACCCGCACGTCGTGTCCGTCCGCGATCTCGTCGTCGACGGCAACGACCTCGCCCTCGTCATGGACCTGGTGCGCGGTACGGACCTGCGTACGCGGCTCGACCGCGAGCGGCGGCTGGCTCCCGAGGCGGCCGTGGCCATCGTCGCGGACGTCGCGGACGCGCTGGCGGCCGCGCACGCGGCCGGGGTGGTGCACCGGGACGTCAAGCCGGAGAACGTCCTGCTGGACATGCAGGGCCCGCTCGGGCCGGGGGGCGCGCACCCGGCGCTGCTGACCGACTTCGGCGTCGCCAAACTGATCGACTCGCCCCGTCGGGCCTCCGGCGGCCGCGCCACCGCGCCGACGACCCGGATCATCGGCACGCCGGACTATCTGGCGCCGGAGATCGTGGAGGGGCTGCCCCCGCGCGCGGCGGTGGACATATACGCGCTGGCCACGGTGCTGTACGAGCTGCTGGCGGGGTTCACCCCCTTCGGCGGGGGACACCCGGGGGCGGTGCTGCGCCGGCACGTGACCGAGACGGTCGTCCCCCTGCCCGGCATCCCCGACGAGCTGTGGCAGCTGATGGTCCAGTGCCTGGCGAAGGCCCCGGCGTCGCGGCTGCGGGCCTCGGAGCTGTCGGCGCGGCTGCGGGAGCTGCTGCCGCTGCTGGCGGGGATGCCGCCGCTGGACGTGGACGAGCCGGACGAGCCGGAGGCGGCGGAGCCGGAGGAACCGGTCGTGGACGGCCCGGTGCGGCGGCGGGGCGTGGTCCCGCTGGTGCCGGGGTCCGCGACGGACTCGAACCGGGACACGCACACCTCGATGCGGGTGCCGGCGCCGGACGAGCTGGCGGGCGGCGCACTGGGGACGGCGCGGGTGCCGAGGCCCGCCGGCGGGCACCGGCCGGGGTCGGCGCGGCACCGGGCCGAGACCGTGCGCAAGCGGCGGCTGGCGCTGTCGGCCGCCGCCGTCGCGCTGGCAGCGGCGGTGGGCGTGGGCAGCTGGCTCGCCACCTCCGGGGACCAGGCCCCGCCGCCGTCCCAGGACGGCAAGAACTCCGCCCCGGCCCGGCCGTAGCCGCTGCGCGCAGCTGCCCCCCGCCCCGCCCCTGCTCCGCTTCCCGGGCTCTGCCCGGAGCCGCGCCCCGAACGCCGGCGAGGGCGGGTGCTCCAGCGCCGGCGCGCCCGCGTACCGGACCCGGGGTCAGGACTCCAGGAGTTCCGGGTGCCAGCGGCGGGCCACCGACGGGTGGGCGCGGACCCAGCCCTTGAGCTCGTTGCGGCCGTACTCGGCGTGGAGGGGGTTCGACGCGTCGTGGGCGACCCCGGGCGCCGAGCGCAGGTAGTCGCCCGGCACGGTCTCCACGACCGCGTCCAGGCGCGGGTTGTAGAAGAACGGCACCGAGTACCGCTCCACCGCCCCCGGCGGGCTCACCACCCGGTGGTCCGTTGCCGTCAGGTACCCCTCCGTGGCGATCTCCAGCAGCTCGCCCAGGTTGACCACGAAAGCCCCCGGCATCGGCGGCACGTCCACGTACGCCCCGTCCCGGACCACCTGGAGCCCGCCCACCGAGTCCTGGAGCAGCAGAGTCAGGAATCCGTAGTCCTTGTGGGCGCCCACGCCCTGGTCGGCGCCGGAAGGGGCGGACCCCGGGTACCGGATCAGCTTCGTGTGCAGGTGCGGCCGGTCCGCGAAGGCCTCGTCGAAGAAGTCCGCCGGGGCGCCGATCGAGGTCAGCAGCTCCCGCAGCAGCCGGTGCGCCACCGCCGCCAGCCGGGACTGCCACTCCAGCACTGCTGTCCGCAGCTCCGGCAGCGCCGCCGGCCACTGGTTCGGACCCTCCAGCCACAGGTACGGCGGGTCCTGCGGCCCCACCACCGGAGCCGGCCGCTCCGCGCCGACGTCCAGCTGGTCGCGCCAGTCGGAGGCGCCGCCCGTCAGCTCGTGGCCTATCCGGGTGTACCCGCGAAAGTGCGGGGAGTTGAGATTGCTCACGGCCAGCCGGTCGGCCTCCGGAAGCGCGAAGAAAGCCCTGGTCAGGTCCAGGATTCGGGCAGTCTCGGCGGCGCTGACGCCATGGCCGGTGAGGTGCAGGAAACCGCTGTCCCGGGCGGCCGCGTGCAGCTGCTTCAGGAAGTCGGCCCGCTCGGCGGGATCGTCGGCTCGGGAGAGGTCGAGGACGGGGAGGGAGTGCGCGGACGGCATGACGGCTCCGTTTCGGATGTCACGGGGTCCTGTTCCCGGGGTTGTCGGGACAGCGGGTGGAGAGGGCCGCCGGCAGGGATGGCGCCGGAGGCCGCGCGGCCGCGTACAGGACCAAGTCGGATCGGGTGGATCAGGCTCGTGCTCGGTCCGGCGGCAGACAGCTCGTGGTCGTGACACGCATGTGGTCCACATGGCGGCGCTTCACGAGCAGAACAGTCATACGAGGAGGGTACGCCCGTACGTGCGCCCGTCAGAACGGGCCGAGCCCGGCCTGGCCGGACAGGGCCGTCCGGGGACCGGCTACGCTGGACCCGTGGCAGTCGTCGATGTTTCCGAAGAGCTCAAGTCCCTCTCCTCGACCATGGGGTCGATCGAGGCCGTCCTGGACCTCGACAAGCTGAGGGCAGATATCGCCGTGCTCGAGGAGCAGGCCGCCGCGCCGTCCCTGTGGGACGACCCGGAGGCCGCCCAGAAGATCACGAGCAAGCTTTCGCACCTCCAGGCCGAGGTCCGCAAGGCCGAGACCCTGCGCGGCCGCATCGACGACCTCGCGGTGCTGTTCGAGCTCGCCCAGGAAATGGACGACGCGGACACCCTCGCGGAGGCGGAGACCGAGCTGACCTCCGTGCGCAAGGCGCTGGACGAGATGGAGGTCCGGACCCTGCTCTCCGGCGAGTACGCCGAGCGCGAGGCCCTGGTCAACATCCGCGCCGAGGCCGGCGGCGTCGACGCCTCCGACTTCGCCGAGCGCCTCCAGCGCATGTACCTGCGCTGGGCCGAGCGCCACGGCTACCCGACCGAGGTGTACGAGACCTCGTACGCGGAAGAGGCCGGCATCAAGTCGACCACCTTCGTGGTCAAGGCCCCGTACGCGTACGGCACCCTCTCCGTCGAGCAGGGCACCCACCGCCTCGTGCGCATCTCGCCCTTCGACAACCAGGGCCGCCGCCAGACCTCCTTCGCGGGCGTCGAGGTGCTGCCGGTCGTCGAGACCAGCGACCACGTCGAGATCGACGAGACCGAGCTGCGCATCGACGTGTACCGCGCCTCCGGCCCCGGCGGCCAGGGCGTCAACACGACCGACTCGGCGGTGCGCATCACGCACATCCCGACCGGCATCGTCGTCTCCTGCCAGAACGAGCGCTCGCAGATCCAGAACAAGGCCAGCGCCATGAACGTCCTCCAGGCCAAGCTGCTGGAGCGGCGCCGCCAGGAGGAGCAGGCCAGGATGGACGCCCTCAAGGACGGCGGCAGCTCCTGGGGCAACCAGATGCGGTCCTACGTCCTGCACCCGTACCAGATGGTCAAGGACCTGCGGACGGAGTTCGAGGTCGGCAACCCGCAGGCGGTGCTCGACGGCGAGATCGACGGCTTCCTGGAGGCCGGCATCCGCTGGCGCAAGCAGCAGGAGCAGACCGCGTAACAGCAGACCGCGTAACACGCGCACGCGCATGTGAGAAGGGCCCGGACACCGCGCGGTGTCCGGGCCCTTCTTCGCGTCCTGTCGCGTCCTGCGCGCTTCCTAGGCGGTCTGCTGGGCCACCAGCGCCAGCGCGGCCACCAGCACCACCAGAAGCACGATGAGCGCCATGGGGTTCAGGCCTGCGAAGGGACCCTCCTGCTGGAGGCGCTCCCTGTTCGCCCGGCACACCGGGCAGCGGCCCTGGCTGACGGGTGCGGCGCAGTTCGCGCACACGAGCCGGTCATACGTCATGCGCTCCTCCTCTCGTCCCCTCGTACACCTAACGGCTTCGGGAACGAGACCGTTCCCCCTACCACTGTGCCAGCTCCCACGACATTCGGCGCGGCCCGTCCGGGCAATCACGATCGGGCCCCTCCGGGACCGGGGGATATATCGGGCAACTCCGGACGCCGGGTCCCCACCGCCCGCCCGTTCGCGTAGGGTCACGCACACCTACTCCCGGCGACCGTGGTGCACCCGTGATCCGATTCGACAGCGTCTCCAAGTCCTACCCGAAGCAGAACCGTCCCGCACTCAGAGATGTCTCCCTGGACATCGCGAAGGGCGAGTTCGTCTTCCTGGTCGGCTCCTCCGGCTCCGGCAAGTCCACCTTCCTGCGGCTCGTGCTGCGCGAGGAACGGGCGAGCCACGGCCAGGTGCACGTGCTGGGCAAGGACCTCGCCAAGCTCTCCAACTGGAAGGTCCCGCACATGCGGCGCCAGCTGGGGACCGTGTTCCAGGATTTCCGCCTCCTCCCCAACAAGACCGTGGCCGAGAACGTCGCCTTCGCGCAGGAGGTCATCGGCAAGCCGAGAGGCGAGATCCGCAAGGCCGTCCCGCAGGTCCTGGAGCTGGTCGGCCTCGGCGGCAAGGAGGAGCGGATGCCCGGCGAGCTCTCCGGCGGTGAGCAGCAGCGCGTCGCCATCGCCCGCGCCTTCGTCAACCGCCCGGCCCTGCTGATCGCGGACGAGCCCACCGGAAACCTCGACCCGCAGACCTCCGTCGGGATCATGAAGCTGCTGGACCGGATCAACCGGACCGGCACCACCGTGATCATGGCGACGCACGACCAGCAGATCGTGGACCAGATGCGCAAGCGCGTCATCGAACTCGAACAGGGCCGTCTCGTCCGCGACCAGTCGCGCGGCGTCTACGGCTACCAGCACTGAAAGGCACCTGAGACGCGATGCGCGCCCAGTTCGTCATGTCGGAGATCGGCGTCGGTCTCCGTCGCAATCTCACGATGACCTTCGCGGTCATCATCTCCGTCGCCCTGTCGCTGGCCCTGTTCGGTGGCTCCCTGCTCATGCGCGACCAGGTGAGCGCGATGAAGGGGTACTGGTACGACAAGGTCAACGTCTCGATCTACCTCTGCAACGAGGCCGACGCGAAGGACAGCGCCGACGCCAAGAACGGGACGGACGCCGCCGCCGCGGCCGCGAGCGCGGTCTGTTCCAAGGGCGCGGTGACCGCCGAGCAGAAGAAGTCCATCGAGACCGACCTCAAGGCGATGGACCTCGTCGCGACGGTCCACTACGAATCCTCGGACGAGGCCTACAAGCACTACAAGGAGCGCTTCGGCCACACCGCCCTGGCCTCGGTGATCACCCCGGACCAGATGCCCGACTCCTTCCGGGTGAAGCTCAAGCAGCCGGAGAAGTACAAGGTCATCACCAGCTCGTTCGCGGGCCGCGACGGCGTCCAGTCCGTCGAGGACCAGCACAACCAGCTCGACGACCTCTTCTCGATGCTCGGCTACCTCAACTGGGCGGCCCTCGGCATCATGCTGATCATGCTGGTGGTGGCGCTGCTGCTGATCGTCAACACGGTCCGCGTCTCGGCGTTCAGCCGCCGCCGCGAGACCGGGATCATGCGGCTCGTCGGCGCCTCCAGCTTCTACATCCAGGTCCCGTTCATCATGGAGGCCGCGTTCGCCGGCCTCATCGGCGCCGTGTTCGCCTGCGGCATGCTCGGCGCCGGCCAGTACTTCGTGATCGACCACGGAGCCTCGCTGCGCTCGAAGATGGAGCTGATCAACTTCATCGGCTGGGACTCCGTCCTCACCAAGCTCCCGCTGGTGCTGGTCATCGGGGTGCTGATGCCCTCCCTGGCGGCGTTCGTCGCGTTGCGCAAGTACCTGAAGGTGTGACAAGCGCCCCGTGCGCGGTCCGGTCAACCATCCGTACCGGCGCGGGGCTTGTCCTAGACTCGGCGCCATGCCGGGACTGCCCGCCTTCTGTCTCCGGCCCCGCGACCTGCGTCGCGGGGCCGTCTTGACGTTGGCCTTCGTCGCGGCCGTCGCCACCGCCGCGGGCACCGGCTGCTGGGACCGCGCCGGCGCCACGGACGCCGGGGGGTTAACCTCCGCGCCCCCGGGAAGTTCCGCCTCCCCGTCGCCCCGCGCGGTCGGCACCGCCGACCGGGAAGCCGTCGCCCGCGCCGCCGCCGAGGCCGTCGCCGAGGGCAAGTCGGGCAAGAAAGCGGCCCAGGAGGTGGTCAGCCGCAGCGGCGACCGCTGGGGCACCGTCTACGACCAGGGCGAGTACGCCGCCTTCGCCGAGGACCTCGACGGCCGCTGGACCGGCGTCGGGCTGTGGGTCGAGCGCGGCCGCGCCGGCCGCATCGAGATCGAACGCGTCCAGCCCGGCGGGCCCGCCGCCCGCGCCGGACTGCGCGCCGGGGACCGGCTGCTCGGCGTCGACGGCCACTCCGTCACCGGCCTGCCCGTCGCCGAGGTGGTGGCCCTGCTGCGGGGGGCGGCCGGCACCCCGGCCGCCTTGTGCCTCAGCCGGGACGGCGCCGACTACAGCGAGACCGTCCGGCGCGAACAGCTGCGCGCCGAGCCCGTGACCGTACGGGAGCTCCCCGGCGGGATCACCGTCATCAAGGTCGCCTCCTTCACCCGCGGCTCCGGCGAACGCGTCCGCGCGGCCGTCCGCGCGGCCCCGGCCGACGCCCGGCTGATGCTGGACCTGCGCGGCAACCCGGGCGGGCTGGTCACCGAGGCGGTGACGGCCGCCTCCGCCTTCCTCGACGGCGGGCTCGTGGCGACGTACGACGTACGGGGAACCGAGCGCGCCCTGTACGCGGCCCGCGGCGGGGACACCGCGCGGCCCTTGGTGGCGCTGGTCGACGGCGGCACGATGAGCGCGGCCGAACTGGTGACGGGCGCCCTCCAGGACCGCGGCCGGGCGGTGACCGTCGGGACCCGGACCTTCGGCAAGGGCTCGGTGCAGATGCCGACGCGGCTCCCGGACGGCTCGGTGGCGGAGCTGACGGTGGGCACGTACCGCACGCCGGCGGGCCGCAGCCTGGACGGCGGCGGCATCACCCCGGACCTGGCGGCCGACGAGCGGGCCGAGGAACGGGCCCGCACGGTATTGGGTGGCCTCGGGGTGGGTCCGTAGTGCGAAAATGACCGCACTATGGCTAAGGAAAAAGGGCGCAAGCTGATCGCCCAGAACAAGAAGGCGCGGCACGACTACACGATCATCGACACCTACGAGTGCGGCCTCGTGCTCACGGGTACCGAGGTCAAGTCCCTGCGCCAGGGCCGTGCCTCGCTGGTGGACGGCTTCGTGTCGGTGGAGAGCGGCGAGGCCTGGCTCTACAACGTGCACGTGCCGGAGTACAGCCAGGGCACCTGGACCAACCACAGCGCCCGCCGCAAGCGCAAGCTCCTCCTGCACCGCGAGGAGATCGACAAGCTGGACTCGAAGACCGGCGAGACGGGCAACACGATCGTGCCGCTCTCGCTGTACTTCAAGGACGGCCGGGCGAAGGTCGAGATCGCGCTGGCGAAGGGCAAGAAGGAGTACGACAAGCGCCAGGCCCTGCGCGAGAAGCAGGACACGCGCGAGACGAACCGGGTGATCTCGGCCGTGAAGCGCAAGGAGCGCGGTCAGCTGTAATCTCCTGGCATCCCGTGGTCCACTTCGCGTACCATGGCGTCAGCGCACCACCCCCCGGGGTGGAGCACTTTGAAAAAACAACATGGGGATGATCGGTTTCGACAGCGGATGTCGATGCAGGGGAAGCGAGCCGAGGAAGCGGCAATGATCTCGCTAACCACATGTCGCAAAAAATAATCGCCAACTCCAAGAGCGATAACTCCCGCTTCACCCTCGCTGCCTAATAACAGTGAGCTGAAGCCTCTGTGAGGAGCGTCAGCCCGGAAGTGGTCCCGGTCCGGATCCTGGCGTCAACTAGGGATCTAAACCTCTAGCCCCGGTCACGGGGGTTGGAGGGAAATCAAACAGTGACTGAGCCCGTCGGAGACTTGTCCGTGTGATCTCCGGGGCCGAGAAACTCGTAGCGGACTGCGCTCGGAGAAGCCCTGCTTCTGCACCGTTGGACGCGGGTTCGATTCCCGCCATCTCCACTCATCCCATGTGGGCGAAGGCCCCGCAGCCTCAAGGCTGCGGGGCCTTCGTCATGTCCGGACCGCGGCGTCAGTGGCCCGGGCCGGCCGATCCCGGTGAACGGGTCAAGCGGGCCGCGAGAGCCGCGAGGGCCAGGAGGGCCGCGGCCGCCGGCAGGGCGTAGGGGATCGTGGGACCGAGGTGGTCGACGGCGGCGCCGGCGGTGGCGGAGCCGGCGGCGATGCCGGTGAGGATGGCGGTCACGGCCAGGGTCATGGACTCGTTGAGGCGGCCCTCCGGGGCGAGGGCGTGGACCTCGGACATGGCGGTGACCATCGTCGGGGCCGTCGCCATGCCCGCCAGCAGCAGCGCGCCGGCGAGCAGCGGGAGCGAGCCGGTGGCCGCGGCCGCCCACGGCAGGGTCATCGCGGCGGCCATCGCGAGCAGGCAGGTCCGCAGGCCGCGCGGACGCCGGGTGCCGTAGAGCAGGCCGGCCGCGCAGGAGCCGGCCGCCTGGAGGGCCAGTACCGGGCCGGAGGCGGCGCCCAGGCCCCGCGCGTCGAGGTGGGCGATCGAGGTGACCTCCATCGAGCCGAAGAGCACGCCCAGGCAGCCGAAGAGGGCCAGGAGGGGAAGGAGCGGCCGCAGCGGGGACGGCTGCCGGGTCGCCGGGGTGCCCGACGGCGCCGGCTCCGTCGCGCGCTGCGAGGTGAAGATCAGCATGCCGGTCAGGAGCAGCAGCGCGCCGGTCAGGGTGCCCGCCTCCGGGAAGACGGCGGTGCACAGGAACGCCGCGAGGACCGGGCCGAGCATGAAGCAGAGTTCGTCGGCGGCCTGTTCGAAGGACATCGCGGTGTGGTGCGCGCCGGGGGAGCCGCGCAGCAGCAGGGTCCAGCGGGCCCGGGACATGCCGCCGATGTTGGGGGTCGTCGCGGTCGCCGCGTACGAGGCGAACAGGGTCCACGCCGGGGCGTCGCGGGCGACGCACAGGACGAGCGAGAGCGAGCCGAGGACCGCGATCAGGGTGGCCGGGACGGCGATCCGGGCCTGGCCGTGGCGGTCGATGAGCCGGGCCGTCCAGGGCGCGACGACCGCGGTGGCGGCCAGCCCGGTCGCGGTGACGGCGCCGGCGAGGGCGTACGAGCCGCGCTGCCCGGCGATCATCATGACCGCGCTGATCCCGAACATGCCCATGGGGAGGCGGGCGATCAGGTTCCCGGCGGTGAAGGCGCGGGTGCCGGGGAGGGCGAACAGGCTCCGGTACGGGGCGACGGCGGACCGGCGGGCGCGCCGCGGCGGGTGCGGCGTGCGGGTCGGGCGCGGCAGGTCGGCGAGGACGAGCGTGGAGCCGGTGACGGCCATGAGGCGGGTCGCGGGAGTGGCGGGGGCTGCGGGAGCTGCGGGCATGGATCAAGGCTCCGGGGCGGGCCGGGCCGGCGTCCAACACCTGTTCCCCGGTGATTGACCGCCTCCTGTTGTTAGTCTCCGTGCGTGATACCCCGTGATGTGGAACCCCGCCTGCTGCGCGGGTTCGTCGCCGTGGCCGAGGAGTTGCACTTCACCCGGGCCGCCGCCCGGTTGTACGTCGCCCAGCAGGCCCTCAGCAGGGACGTCCGGCGCCTCGAACAGATGCTGGGCGCGGCGCTCTTCGTACGCACCACCCGCGCCGTCGAGCTGACCGCCGACGGGGAGCGGCTGCTGCCGCCGGCCCGGCGGGTGCTGCTGGCCCACGAGGAGCTCGCCGCCGCCTTCGGCGGGCCCCGGGCGCTGCTCGTCGACCTGAACACCGACGGCCCGAGCAGCGGACGCGCCGTGCTGGAGCGGGCCCGGGAACTGGCCCCGGGGTGCGAGCTGATGGCCCGGTTCGAGAGCGGGCTCACCCACGCCGCCCGGGAGATCGCCGCCGGGCGCCTCGACGTGTCCTTCGGGTACGCCGCCGGGCTGGACGCGGGTCTGCGGGCCCGGCTCGCGTACCGGCCCGTACGGTACGAGCCGCTCGCCGTCCTGCTGCCCGAGGGGCATCCGCTGGCCGCGCTGGAGGACGTACCGCTGGACGCGCTCGCCGGGGAGACCGTGTACGTCGGGGCCGGCAATCCGCGGACCCTGGAGTGGACCGGGCTGGCCCGCGAACTGTTCGCCGGGCGGGGCATCGCGCCGGCGCCGCCCGCGCCCGTCGCCGTGGGCAAGGAGGAGTTCCGCAGGGTGATGGCCAAAACCCGCAACCCGGTGCTCGTGACCGTGGACTTTCCCGACATGCCGGGCAGCGTGAAACGACCGCTGGTCGGGCCCGTGCCGCTGTCACCGCTGGCGATGGTGTGGCGCAAGGGGTTCACCCATCCCGGCCTGGACGCGCTCGCCGAGGCCGCCGCCGGGCTCGCGGCCGAGCGGGGCTGGCTGGAAACACCCTCTGGGAGCTGGCTGCCGGCGGCGCTCACACCCGTCGCCGACCGGGGGTGAGTCCAAGGTTTCGCGCCGGTCACCGGGCGGGGACCGGGGCCGAAACGCGCCGTTCCTAGGATCGTCACCACGGACGAGACAGCAGTGGAGGCGTGTGATGACCGGTACGACCGCACCGCGCAAGGGGGGCCGCTGGATCGAGCGGTGGGATCCCGAAGACGACGTGTTCTGGAGGGAGTCGGGCGAGCGGATCGCCCGCCGCAACCTCGTCTACTCCGTGCTCTCCGAGCACATCGGGTTCTCCATCTGGTCCCTGTGGTCGGTGATGGTGCTCTTCATGGGCCCCCAGTACGGCATCGACCCGGCCGGCAAGTTCTTCCTGATCGCGACCGCCACCTTCGTCGGCGCCCTGGTCCGGGTGCCCTACACCTTCGCCGTCGCCCGGTTCGGCGGGCGCAACTGGACCGTCGTCAGCGCGCTGCTGCTGCTCGCGCCGACCGTGGCCGCGCTGGTGGTCATGGAGCCCGGCACCTCCTACGGCACCTTCCTCGCGGTGGCCGCGCTGACCGGCGTGGGCGGCGGCAACTTCGCCTCCTCCATGACCAACATCAACGCCTTCTTCCCGCTGCGCAAGAAGGGCTGGGCGCTCGGCCTCAACGCGGGCGGCGGGAACATCGGCGTGCCCGTGGTGCAGCTCGTCGCGCTGCTGATCATCGGGACCGCCGGGGCCGGACACCCGCGGCTGCTGCTGGCCGCGTACGTCCCGCTGATCGTGATCGCGGCCGCGCTGGCCCTCGTGCGCATGGACAACCTGGCCCCCGTGAGCAACGACACCGGCGCGGTGCGCGAGGCCGTACGGGACGCCCACACCTGGATCATGGCGTTCCTGTACATCGGCACCTTCGGGTCCTTCATCGGCTACAGCTTCGCCTTCGGACTGGTCCTCCAGACGCAGTTCGGGCGCACCCCGCTCCAGGCCGCCTCGCTGACCTTCATCGGGCCTCTGCTCGGCTCGCTGATCCGGCCCGTGGGCGGGGCGCTCGCCGACCGCTTCGGCGGGGCGCGCATCACCCTCGGCACGTTCGTGGCGATGGCCGCGGCGACCGGGGTGGTCGTCCTGGCCTCGGTACGGGAGTCCCTGCCGGTGTTCCTCATCGGCTTCGTGGCCCTGTTCGCGCTGAGCGGGCTCGGCAACGGCTCCACGTACAAGATGATCCCCGGCATCTTCCAGGCCAAGGCGCTCGCCCGCGGCATGGACGGCGAGGCCGCGGCCGCCTACGGGCGCCGGCTGTCCGGCGCCGCGATGGGACTGATCGGCGCCGTCGGCGCGCTCGGCGGACTCGGCATCAACCTGGTGTTCCGGGAGGCCTTCTTGAGCTCCGGCACCGGAACGGCCGCGTTCGTCACCTTCCTCGCCTTCTACGCCGTGTGCTGCGCGGTGACATGGGCGGTATACCTTCGGCGCCCCGCGGCCGTGATCGCCCCGGCGGCGGGCGCGGCGGCGAAACCCCAGCTCACCTCGGTGTAACGGCGGTTAACGACGCCGAAATGCGGCGGAACCGAGCCTGACACGGCCTGTTGGCAGGCTCCGTTCCAGCCCCCGCGATACCGACCCACTGGCAAGGCAGGTCACGATGGACGACCACACGCACACCGGACCACGGCCCGACGCCCCGACCGGTCCGAACGCCGGCGCCGGGAACGGGACGGGACCGCTGGCGGGATTCACCGTCGGGGTCACCGCCGCCCGCCGCGCCGACGACCTCATCGCGCTGCTGCGGCGGCGCGGCGCCCAGGTGCTGCACGCGCCCGCGCTGCGGATCGTGCCGCTGGCCGACGACACCGAGCTGCTCGCCGCCACCAAGGAGCTCATCGACAACCCGCCCTGCGCGGTCGTCGCCACCACGGCCATCGGGTTCCGGGGGTGGATCGAGGCCGCCGAGGGGTGGGGGATCGGCGAGGAGCTGCTGAGCCGGCTGCGCGACGCCGAACTGCTGGTGCGCGGGCCGAAGGTGAAGGGGGCCGTACGGGCCGCGGGGCTCGTCGAGGACTGGTCCCCGCAGTCGGAGTCCCTCGGCGAGGTGCTGGACCGGCTGCTCGCCGGCGGGGTCGCCGGGCGGCGCGTCGCGCTCCAGCTGCACGGGGAGCCGCTGCCCGGGTTCGTCGAGGCGCTGCGGGAGGGCGGGGCCGAGGTGGTCGTGGTGCCGGTGTACCGGTGGATGCCGCCGGAGGACCTCGCGCCGCTGGACCGGCTGCTTGACGCGGTCGCCGCCGGGTCGGTGGACGCGGTCAGCTTCACCTCGGCCCCGGCGGCGGCCTCGCTGCTGGCCCGGGCCGAGGAGCGGGGCGTACGGGACGCCGTGCTGGGCGCCCTGCGGGGGGACGTGCTCAGCGCCTGCGTCGGGCCCGTCACCGCGCTGCCGCTCCAGGGGCACGGGGTGGCCACCGTCCAGCCGGAACGGTTCCGGCTCGGGCCGCTGGTGCAGCTGCTCTGCCAGGAACTGCCCGGGCGGGCCCGGGTGCTGCCGGTGGCCGGGCGGCGGCTGGAGATCCGCGGGCACGCGGTGCTGGTCGACGCGGAGCTGCGGCCGGTGCCGCCGGCCGGGATGGCCCTGCTGCGGGCGCTGGCCCGGCGGCCGGGATGGGTGGTGGGGCGCGCCGAGCTGCTGCGCGTGCTGCCGGGCGCGGGGCGCGACGAGCACGCGGTCGAGACGGCGATGGCCCGGCTGCGGGTGGCGCTGGGGGCGCCGAAGCTGATCCAGACGGTGGTCAAGCGGGGGTACCGGCTGTCGCTGGACGCCGGGGACTGCGCGGCGGTGAGGTAGCCGCGGCGGGCCGCGCCCGGGCCCCGGGGGCTCCGCACCGGGCCCGGGGCGGGCCCCGCGCCTCAAGTGCCGACGGCGCCTGGGTGGGTGCGGCGCCGTTGCGGGGGGCTCCGCCCCCGGACCCCCGCGCCTCAAACGCCGGCGGGGCTGGGGTTGGCGGGCTGGGGTTGGCGGGGCTGGATCTGGTGCGGAGGGTTCGTTAGCGTGCCCCGGTGATCATCGATGGGGTGGAGATGAGGGGCGTCACGGTTGACGACGCCGCCGGGCTGGCCGACGTACTGGAGCGGAACCGGGCGTACATGGCGCCGTACGAGCCGTACCGGGCCGAGGAGTTCTACACCGAGGCGGGGCAGCGCGCCCGGGTCGAGGCGTTGCTCGACGAGCGGGACGGCGGGCGGGTCCGGCCGTACGTGCTCGTCGCCGGGGACGTGCCCGTCGGGGCGATCAACCTCGGGAGCATCGCGCTCGGCCCCTTCCGCAGCGGCGGCGTCGGCTACTGGGTCGACCGGGCCTGGGCCGGCAAGGGCCTGGCCACCGCCGCCGTGGAGGAGGTCTGCCGGATCGCCCGCGACGAGGTCGGCCTGCACCGCGTCGAGGCCGGGACCATCGTCGAGAACGCGGCCTCGCAGCGCGTCCTGGCCAAGGCCGGCTTCGAGGAGTACGGGCTCGCGCCCCGTTTCCTCCACATCAACGGCGCCTGGCGCGACCACCGCCTCTTCCAGCGGCTGCTCCACGACAACCCGCCGCCCCGCTAGGCCCCCGCACGGGGGGTTCCGCAACGCCCGGCCCGGGGGCACTCTGAAGGCACCCATAGCCAACCGAGGCGGTGACGGGCATGTGGTTCGACTCCGGGCGGGTCTGCCTGGACCTGGTGGCCACCTCCGCTCCCCATGAGGGGATCCGGGACACCGACGAGCTGCGGCTGTGGCTCACCGGAGCCGGGCTGGTGCCCGACCGGACGCCGCTGGCGCGGATGGGACCCGACTGGGTGGACGCCTTCCGGGCGCTGCGCCACGACGTGGAGACCCTCGTACGGGCGGAACTCGACGCCGGCGCCCCCTCCCCGGGCACCGCGGCCGCCCTGGCCCGGGTCAACGGCCCGGCCGCCGGCCCGCCGCCGGGGCTGTGCGCCGTACGGGACCAGCAAGGTCACCTCGTACGGGAACTGTGCGGCGGAGTGGAATGCGCCGGGCTGCTCGCGGCCGTCGCCCGGGACGCCGTCGAACTGCTCACCGATCCGGGCGACCGGGCGCTGCTGCGGGCCTGCGAGGGCGACGGCTGCGCCCGCGTCTACCTGGACACCTCGCGCGGGCACCGGCGCCGCTGGTGCTCCAGCGAGCTGTGCGGCAACCGGGAGCGGGTGGCCCGGCACCGGCGCCGGGTCCTGGCGGCCGGGTCGGCGTAGGTCCGCTCGCCGGACGGTGGAGGCCCTCTTGCCGATCGGCGCGGACCCGGCATGATCGACGCGTGGGACGGTCGCGGAACGGGCGTGCGGACAGGGCCCAGGTTCGCGTACGGTTGACGGTCGCCCATGCACGTCAGAAGGGGGCCTTGGTGGCCGCGCAGAATGCCGCTGTCGACAGCACGGCGGATTCCGTCCGCGATCGGGAGATCGCGGTCGAGCAGACGCACCTGGACCAGGTGTACCGCCGCCTTGAGGAGAAGATCCACGAGGCCGAGTTCCTGCTGAACGATGCCGCCAAACGCGGCCAGGTCGGCACGCCCGGCGCGCTCGCGGAACGCGACGCGCAGGTCTTCCGTGCCGGTATCCACCTGAACCGGTTGAACAACGAGTTCGAGGACTTCCTCTTCGGCCGGATCGACCTGGTCCGCGGCAAGGACGGCGAACGCGGCGCCGACGGCGCGTTCACCTCCATCGAACCCGCCGACGACGCGATCCGCCCCGACCTCACGGCCGAGATCGCCGAAACCCTGCACATCGGGCGCATCGGCGTACTCGACACGGACTACGCGCCGCTCGTCATCGACTGGCGCGCCCCGGCCGCCGCGCCGTTCTACCGCTCCACGCCCAAGGACCCCGGCCGCGTCGTGCGCCGCCGCGTCATCCGCTCCAAGGGCCGCAAGGTGCTCGGCGTCGAGGACGACCTGATGCGCCCCGAGGTCACCGCCACGCTGAACGGCCGGGAGCTGCCCGCCATCGGCGACGGCGCCCTGATGGCCGCGCTCGGGCGGGCCCGTACGCACTCGATGCGGGACATCGTCTCCTCCATCCAGGCCGAGCAGGACCTGGTCATCCGGGCCCCCGCCGCGTCCGTGGCCGAGGTCGCGGGCGGGCCGGGCACCGGCAAGACCGCCGTCGCCCTGCACCGCGCCGCCTACCTGCTCTACCAGGACCGCCGCCGCTACTCCGGCGGCATCCTGATCGTCTCCCCGACGCCGCTGCTCGTCGCGTACACCGAGGGCGTGCTGCCCTCGCTGGGCGAGGAGGGCCAGGTCGCCATCCGGGCACTCGGCTCGCTGGTCGACGGCGCCGAGGCGACCACGTACGACGATCCGGCCGTGGCCCGGATCAAGGGCTCCTCGCGGATGCTGAAGGTGCTGCGCAAGGCGGTACGGGGCGCCCTGGAGCTCGGCAACGCGGGCGGCCCCGCCCCGGACCGGCTGCGCGTGGTCGCCTTCGGGCGGCGACAGGAGCTGGAGGCCGACGAGCTGAACCGGATCCGGCAGAACGTGCTCGGCGCCACCACGCCGGTGAACCTGCTGCGCCCGCGCGCCCGCAAGCTGCTGCTGGACGCCCTGTACGCCAAGTCGGGGCAGGCCGGCCGGCACAGCGACCCGGAGCTGGCCGCCGAGCTGCGCTCCGCGTTCGACGAGGACATCTCCACCGAGGACGCCTTCATCGGCTTCCTGAACGCCTGGTGGCCGGAGCTCACCCCGCGCGGGGTGCTGGCCGCGATGGCCGACGAGCGCAAGCTCGGGCGCTGGTCGCGCCGGGACCTGAACCCGCGCGAGACGCGGCAGCTGGCGCGCTCGCTGCGCCGGGTGGGCACGGACGGCAAGGGGCCGCTGTCGGTGCACGACGTGGCGCTGCTGGACGAGCTCCAGCAGCTGCTGGGTGCCCCGGCGCGGCCGAAGCGGAAGCGGGAGTTCGACCCGCTGGACCAGCTCACGGGGCTGGAGGAGCTGATGCCGACCCGCGAGGAGACCCAGTGGGAGCGGGCCGAGCGGATCGCGGCGGAGCGCACCGAGTACGCGCACGTCATCGTGGACGAGGCGCAGGACCTGACGCCGATGCAGTGGCGGATGGTCGGCCGCCGGGGCCGGCACGGCACCTGGACGGTCGTCGGCGACCCGGCGCAGTCCTCGTGGACGGACCCGGACGAGGCGGCGGCGGCGCGTGACGAGGCGCTGGGGACGCGGCCGCGGCGCCGGTTCACCCTGACGGTGAACTACCGCAACCCGGCGGAGGTCGCGGAGGTCGCCTCGCGGGTGCTGCGGCTGGCGATGCCCGGGATGGAGCCGCCGACGGCGGTGCGCTCGACGGGGCTGCTGCCGAGGTTCACGGCGGTGGCGCAGGACCTGCGGGAGACCGTGCGGGAGGAGACCCGGCGGCTGCTGGCGCAGGTGGACGGCACGGTGGGCGTGGTCGTGGCCATGGACCGGCGGGCGGAGGCCGCGGGCTGGCTGGCGGACCTGGGGGAACGGGCGGTGGCGCTGGGCAGCCTGGAGGCGAAGGGCCTGGAGTACGACGCCACGGTGGTCGTCTCCCCGGCCGAGATCGCCGACGAGTCCCCGGCGGGCCTGCGCGTCCTGTACGTGGCGCTCACGCGCGCGACGCAGCAACTGACGGTCGTCTCCACCCCGAAGGACACCCCCACCCCGGACGGCGTCCCGGCCCTGCTCCACCCGTAGGCCGACTCCGCCCCGGCGGGCGCGCTCCCGTCCGGGGCCGCCGGCCGGGCGATGGGCCAACGGCGTGGTGAGACGAGGTCAACTCCCCGGAGGGGGATCGCATCCGGCGATCCTTTGTTAGCCTGGGTGAGGCACCGACTCGATCCAAGCCCCCGGGCCCAACCTTCGTCGCTTAGAGCGACCACTTGCCGCGAGGCGAGCATGGCGGGTCGGTGTCATAGTCGTATCAACAGGTCTGCCCCCTCTGTGGAAACAGAGGGGGCAGACCTGTTTTGCGTGGCCGGATTCGGCCTCAGAGGCTTCCGCCACCCGATCAAATCTCGTATGGTGGAAGTGTCTTTCCGAAATTTGTAGCTGGTTACCTTGTACTGGCTGGTAGGTGGGACGATCGGACAACAGGCCCTGCCACACCCACCGTGTGACAGGTCCCCGTATGTACAGAAAAACCAGGGACAGAAGAGGAACACGGCCATGGCAACGGCGCCCAGCGTCTCGTACTCGATGACGGTCCGCCTGGAAGTGCCCGCGAGCGGAACCGCGGTCTCCCAGCTCACCACCGCCGTCGAGTCCTCCGGCGGGTCGGTCACCGGCCTCGACGTGACCGCCTCCGGCCACGAGAAGCTCCGTATCGACGTCACCATCGCCGCGACCTCCACCGCGCACGCCGACGAGATCGTCGAGAAGCTGCGCGGCATCGAGGGCGTCAGCCTCGGCAAGGTCTCCGACCGAACCTTCCTGATGCACCTCGGCGGCAAGATCGAGATGGCGTCCAAGCACCCCATCCGCAACCGTGACGACCTCTCGATGATCTACACCCCGGGCGTGGCCCGCGTGTGCATGGCGATCGCCGAGAACCCCGAGGACGCGCGCCGCCTCACCATCAAGCGCAACTCCGTCGCAGTCGTGACGGACGGCTCCGCCGTGCTCGGCCTCGGCAACATCGGCCCGATGGCCGCGCTGCCCGTCATGGAGGGCAAGGCGGCCCTCTTCAAGCGCTTCGCCGGCATCGACGCGTGGCCGATCTGCCTGGACACCCAGGACACCGACGCCATCGTCGAGATCGTCAAGGCGATCGCCCCGGGCTTCGCCGGCATCAACCTGGAGGACATCTCCGCGCCGCGCTGCTTCGAGATCGAGGCCCGCCTGCGCGAGGCCCTCGACATCCCCGTCTTCCACGACGACCAGCACGGCACCGCCATCGTCGTCCTCGCGGCCCTCACCAACGCACTGCGCGTCGTGGGCAAGGCAGTTGGGGACGTCAAGGTCGTCATGTCGGGCGCCGGCGCGGCCGGTACGGCCATCCTCAAGCTGCTCCTCGCGGCCGGCGTGAAGAACGCCGTCAGCGCCGACATCCACGGTGTCGTGCACGCGGACCGCCCCGACCTCGTCGACGCGGCCGCCGACTCCCCGCTGCGCTGGATCGCCGACAACACCAACCCCGAGGGCTACACGGGCACCTTGAAGGAGGCCGTGGTCGGCGCAGACGTGTTCATCGGCGTCTCCGCCCCCAACGTGCTCTCCGGCGAGGACGTCGCCGCCATGGCGGACGGTGCGATCGTGTTCGCGCTCGCGAACCCGGACCCCGAGGTCGACCCGGCCGTGGCCCGTCAGACGGCCGCCGTCGTGGCCACCGGGCGCTCGGACTTCCCGAACCAGATCAACAACGTGCTGGTCTTCCCGGGTGTCTTCCGCGGCCTGCTGGACGCTCAGTCCCGCACCGTGAACACGGACATGATGCTGGCCGCCGCGAGCGCGCTGGCGGACGTCGTCGGCGAGGACGAGCTCAACGCGAACTACATCATCCCGTCCGTCTTCAACGACAAGGTCGCGGGCGCCGTCGCCGGTGCCGTCCGCAAGGCCGCCACCCCCGCCTAGGACCCGTATGCCGCAGCGGCCGTGACGACGTGTGACGATCACGGCCGTCGCGGTCGTCGCGACGGGGACTGTGACGGCCCCCACGTGCCTTCTCCGGCGCGTCGCGAGATGCGGGCCCGCCAAGCCCCCTCTAGGGTTGCGGGGATGCCCGCGTGGCCCGCGGTCCGCATCCACCGGAACCCCTGGTGCGGACGGAGCGTCACCGCGGCGTGACTGTGGCGCTTTTCGTGTGACCCTGTCGGGTGCCGGATTGGCTTTCCCGCCGCTGGTGGGGGCAGGATGCGTAACCGGGCGAGAGGGTCTGACGTCAGACCCGGGTCCGGGGACTGTCCGAGGGCCCTGGCAGCATCGGCTTCGATCTCACGCCTCTAAGGCAAGTTGAACACGGGAGTACAACATGAACCGCAGTGAGCTGGTGGCCGCTCTGTCCGAGCGCGCCGAGGTGACCCGCAAGGACGCCGACGCCGTTCTGGCCGCCCTCGCCGAGACCATCGGTGAGGTCGTCGCCAAGGGCGACGAGAAGGTCACCATCCCCGGCTTCCTGACCTTCGAGCGCACCCACCGTGCCGCTCGCACCGCGCGCAACCCGCAGACCGGCGACCCCATCCAGATCCCGGCCGGCTTCAGCGTGAAGGTCTCCGCGGGCTCCAAGCTCAAGGAAGCCGCCAAGGGCAAGTAGTCCCGCCGCGTTAGTACGCAGCGAAACGGAAGGGCGGCCACCCGGTGGGGTGGCCGCCCTTCTGGCGTCCCGGGGGCCCCTCGCGGGGCCCCCGGTCACGCGGTGTCAGACGAGGTCGCCGTTGGGGAGCTCGACCTTCGCGCCCAGCTCGACGAGCTTCTCCATGAAGTTCTCGTAGCCGCGGTTGATCAGGTCGATGCCGTGGACGCGCGAGGTGCCCTCGGCGGCCAGCGCCGCGATCAGGTACGAGAACCCGCCGCGCAGGTCGGGGATGACCAGGTCGGCGCCCTGCAGCTTCGTCGGGCCGGAGACGACCGCCGAGTGCAGGAAGTTGCGCTGGCCGAACCGGCACGCCGAGCCGCCCAGGCACTCCCGGTACAGCTGGATGTGCGCACCCATCTGGTTGAGCGCCGAGGTGAAGCCGAGCCGCGACTCGTAGACCGTCTCGTGGACGATCGACAGGCCCGTGGCCTGCGTCAGGGCGACGACCAGCGGCTGCTGCCAGTCGGTCTGGAAACCGGGGTGCACGTCCGTCTCCAGGGCGATCGCGTTGAGCGCGCCGCCCGGGTGCCAGAAGCGGATGCCCTCGTCGTCGATCTCGAACGCGCCGCCGACGCGGCGGAACGTGTTCAGGAAGGTCATCATGGAGCGCTGCTGGGCGCCGCGCACGTAGATGTTGCCGCCGGTCGCCAGGGCCGCGGAAGCCCAGGACGCGGCCTCCAGACGGTCCGGGAGCGCCTTGTGGTTGTACCCGCCGAGGCGGTCCACACCGGTGATCCGGATGGTCCGGTCGGTGTCCATGGAGATGATCGCGCCCATCTTCTGCAGTACGCAGATGAGGTCCTCGATCTCCGGCTCCACCGCGGCGTTGCTGAGCTCGGTCACGCCCTCGGCCAGAACGGCCGTCAGCAGCACCTGCTCGGTCGAACCGACGGACGGGTACGGCAGGCGGATCTTGCAGCCGCGCAGCCGCTGCGGGGCCTCCAGGTACTGGCCGCCTTCGCGCTTCTCGATGGTCGCGCCGAACTGGCGGAGCACGTCGAAGTGGAAGTCGATCGGCCGGCCGCCGATGTCGCAGCCGCCGAGGCCCGGGATGAAGGCGTGGCCGAGGCGGTGCAGCAGCGGGCCGCAGAACAGGATCGGGATCCGGGAAGAACCCGCGTGGGCGTCGATGTCGGCGACGTTCGCGCTCTCGACGTGGGTGGGGTCGAGCACCAGCTCGCCCGGCTCCTCGCCGGGGCGCACGGTGACACCGTGCAGCTGGAGCAGACCGCGCACGACCCGCACGTCGCGGATGTCGGGGACATTGCGCAGGCGGCTGGGTTCGCTGCCGAGCAGAGCGGCGACCATGGCCTTGGGCACGAGGTTCTTCGCACCGCGGACACGGATCTCGCCCTCGAGCGGGGTACCGCCATGGACAAGCAGTACGTCGTCTCTGTCTGTGCCGGTCATGAATCTCGCGTTCCGGAGAGGGGCTCCCCCGGCGAAGCCAGAGGAGGGTGGGCAGGGGGCCAGGGAAAAGGGTAAGGGGCGCAACCCCCCTATTTGTAAGGCCAACGCGCCCGTATGACTGTCATGAATGAGACACAACACCCTGAGTGCCCGCCAGGTGGCGGAGTGTCGCGTTCCGCCCGCGTCGCGGGCGCGCGCTCCCGTCTGCTGCCGTGCGCCCTGAGCTGCGGACGATTGGATCTCGCCGCCCGCTCCCCCTGAAGGGCGAATGTGCGAGATCATGTCGGCATGACCGAGGTGTCCTCCCTCACAGGGCGGCTGCTCGTGGCCACCCCAGCCCTCGCGGACCCGAACTTCGACCGCGCGGTGGTGCTGCTGCTCGACCACGACGAGCAGGGCTCCCTCGGCGTGGTCCTCAACAGGCCGACCCCCGTGGGCGTCGGCGACATCCTGCTGCCGTGGGCCACGCTGGCCGGCGATCCGGGCGTGGTCTTCCAGGGCGGCCCGGTGGCCCTGGACTCCGCCCTCGGCATCGCCGTGATCCCGGGCGAGGAAGGTCCCCTCGGCTGGCGCCGGGTGCACGGGGCGATCGGCCTCGTCGACCTGGAGGCCCCGCCGGAACTGCTGGCGGCGGCCCTGGGCTCGCTGCGCATCTTCGCGGGCTACTCCGGATGGGGCCCCGGCCAACTGGAGGACGAGCTCGGCGACGGCGCCTGGTACGTGGTGGAGTCGGAGCCCGGGGACATCTCCTTCCCGGATCCCGAGCGCCTGTGGCGGGCGGTCCTGCGCCGCCAGCGCAGCGAGCTCGCCATGGTCGCGACCTATCCGGACGACCCGTCGCTCAACTGACCCCGGCGGGGGTCGGTACCCTGGGTTTTATGAGCACTCTTGAGCCCGAGCGCGGGACTGGTACGGGGACCCTCGTAGAGCCGACGCCGCAGGTGTCCCACGGCGACGGCGACCACGAGCGCTTCGCCCACTACGTCCAGAAGGACAAGATCATGGAGAGCGCGCTCGGGGGCACCCCCGTCGTCGCGCTCTGCGGCAAGGTGTGGGTCCCGGGCCGGGACCCGAAGAAGTACCCGGTCTGCCCCATGTGCAAGGAGATCTACGAGTCCATGGGCGCCGGCGGCGACAAGGACAAGGGCGGCAAGGACAAGTAGGTCCTCCCGGCCCGACTTCGCCGGACCCGGACGCCGAGACGTCGAGGCCCCCGAGGTGCGCACCCGCGCGCCCCGGGGGCCTTCTGCGTACCCCGGGGGCCCGCTCCGTACTAGGGTCGGCGGCAACGAGCGCTCTGTGGAACCGCTGTTGCGCAGGGTGCAACACGCTGTCGCGAAGGGCTGACGCATGGACCTGATCCCCCTGCCCCGGACCACCGCCCTGCGCCCGGACGCGGCGCCCTACGTGTTCGGGCCCGAGCCCGTCCTCGCCGCCGGGACCGCGGCCGCCGGCACCGCGCGCTGGCTGCGCCGCGAGCTCGGGGCCGCCACAGGGTGGGGGCTGCCGGAGGCCGGGCCGGGAGCGGTGGGCGACATACGGCTGCGCCTGGACCCGGACGCCGCGGGGACGGGCGGGCCCGAGGGCTACGCCCTCACGATCGACGAGGGCGGCGTGGAGCTCGCCGGCGCGTCCGCCGCCGGACTGTTCTGGGGCGCCCAGACGCTGCGTCAGCTGCTCGGGGCCGACGCCTACCGCAAGGCGCCGCTGCCCGGCCGGGTGTGGAGCCTCCCGCACGGCACGGTCGTCGACGGCCCCCGCTTCGGGTGGCGCGGCCTGATGCTGGACGTCGCACGGCACTTCATGCCCAAGGACGGCGTGCTGCGCTACATCGACCTGCTCGCCGCGCACAAGCTCAACGTGCTGCACCTGCACCTGACGGACGACCAGGGCTGGCGGGTGGAGATCAAGCGCCACCCGAGGCTCACCGAGGTCGGCGCCTGGCGGCCGCGCAGCCGCTGGGGCCACCGGGCCTCGCCGCTGTGGAACGAGACCCCGCACGGCGGCTTCTACACCCAGGACGACATCCGCGAGATCGTCGCGTACGCCGCCGAGCGGCACGTCCGGGTAGTCCCGGAGATCGACGTACCGGGGCACTCGCAGGCCGCGATCGCCGCGTACCCGGAGCTCGGGAACACCGATGTCGTGGACACCGCCGCGCTGGGGGTGTGGGACGACTGGGGCGTCAACGAGAACGTGCTCGCGCCGACCGAGGCTGTACTGCGGTTCTACGAGGGGGTCTTCGAGGAGCTGCTGGAGCTGTTCCCCGTCGAGGTCTCGCCGTTCGTGCACGTGGGCGGGGACGAATGCCCCAAAGCGCAGTGGCGGGCCTCGGCGGCCGCGCAGGAGCGGATCCGGGAGCTGGGGGTGGACGGCGAGGACGGGCTCCAGTCCTGGTTCATCCGGCACTTCGACGCGTGGCTGTCGGCGCGCGGGCGGCGGCTGATCGGCTGGGACGAGATCCTGGAGGGCGGACTGGCGCCGGGCGCGGCCGTGTCGTCCTGGCGCGGGTACGCGGGCGGGATCGCGGCGGCCGAGGCGGGCCACGACGTGGTGATGTGCCCCGAGCAGCAGGTGTACCTGGACCACCGTCAGGCGGGCGGCCCCGACGAGCCGATGCCGATCGGGTACGTGCGCTCGCTGGAGGACGTGTACCGCTTCGAGCCGGTGCCGCCGAAGCTGTCGCCGCAGGCCGCGGCCCATGTCCTGGGGGCTCAGGCCAACGTGTGGACCGAGGTGACGGAAAACCAGGGCCGGGTGGACTACCAGGTGTTCCCGCGGCTGGCCGCGTTCGCGGAGGTGGTCTGGTCGCGGCTTCCGGAATCCGCCGAGCGGGACTGGGCCGGCTTCGAGACGCGGATGGCGGGGCACCGCGCACGGCTGGACGCGCTCGGCGTCGACTACCGGCGTCCCGGCGGTCCGTTGCCGTGGCAGCGTCGGCCCGGGGTGCTCGGACGCCCGATCGAGGGGGAGCCCCCGATCGTGTGACTCCGGCAAGCGGAACTCTTCGACAGTCTCTGGAACTCTTTCTCGATTTCGGTTCATACGGGGGAAATCGGGCGCGATGTGCCGAGGTGGGCCGGGTGTGACCCCTTCGGGGGCGACCGGCCGACCCTCGCGCCGGGCGGTGCGGAAGATGTGCCAGAGTTGCCACGTCCCGGCGGTGAGCACGTACCGTACGGCGGACAGGCGTGAGCGCCGGGACCGGGACATCGGGAAGGGGCAGCTGGGTTGACCACGCACGCACCGCATGCACTGCACGCACCGGATTCACCTCAGGGGCCCCAAGGCCCGCAGGCCTCGCAAGCGGCGCAGTCCGTGACGCTCCCGGCCTCGCTCGACGAGGCCGTGGCGGCGCTCACCGCCATGCCCGCCGCCGTGCCCGTCGCGGGCGGCACCGACCTCATGGCCGCCGTCAACGCGGGGCTGCTGCGGCCCGCCGCACTCGTCGGCCTCGGCCGGATCAACGAGATCCGGGGCTGGCAGTACCAGGACGGCCACGCCCTGCTCGGCGCCGGCCTCACCCACGCGCGGATGGGCCGGCCGGACTTCGCCGCCCTGATCCCCGCCCTGGCGGCGGCCGCGCGGGCCGCGGGCCCGCCGCAGATCCGCAACGCCGGCACGCTCGGCGGCAACATCGCCACGGCGGCGCCGACCGGGGACGCGCTGCCGGTGCTGGCGGCGCTGGAGGCCGTGCTGGTCATCGTCGGTCCGGGCGAGCCCGGCACGGCGGGGTCCGCCGGCACCTCCAGCCGGGAGATCCCGGTGTCGCACCTGCTGGCCGGGCGCGACATGCTGCGGCCGGGCGAGCTGATCGGCTTCGTACGGGTGCCGCTGCTTCACGCCCCGCAGGTGTTCCTGAAGGCCACGGGCCGTACGGGGCCGGGGCGCGCGGTGGCGTCCGTGGGGCTCGTGCTCGACCCCGCGCGCCGGGGTGTGCGCTGCGCGATCGGCGCGGTCGCCCCGATGCCGCTGCGGCCGCTCGAAGCCGAGCAGTGGGTGGCCTCGTTGATCGACTGGGACGGGGAGCGGAGCCTGGCCCCCGAGGCGCTGGAGGCCTTCGGGGAGTACGTCGCGGCCGCCTGCGTACCCGACCAGGGGGAGCCGGTGGCCCCCGGCGTACTGCATCTGCGGCGGACGGTCGCCGTGCTGGCACGGAGGGCCCTGGGGAGGGCACTGACCTCATGAGTGAGAACGAGATCGGGAACATGAGCGGTGGCAGCGGGCCCACGGGGCAGGCCGAACCCGCCTGGGGCTGGGAGCCGGTGCCGCACGGCGGCGAGTACGACTCCGACGCGACGGCCTTCGTGAAGCTTCCGGAGGACATGCTGGGCGCCTTCGGCACCGGGGAGCCGCTGGCGGCCCCCGGGCACGGGTACGTGCCGCCGCCGATGATCGTGCCGCTCGGGACCGCCACCACGGACCCGTCGGCGACGGGCACCTGGACGATGCCGGTGCAGTGGCCGGAGGCCGGGGCAGAGCCTTCGCCCGCGCCTTCGCCCGCGCCGGTCGGCGGGCCGATCCCGGCCTCGATCCCGCTGCCGCCGTCGGTTTCGGCGGCGTTCGCGGAACCGGCCGCCCAGGGCGGCGAGGCCGAGCACGACCTGGGCGCGACCGCGGAGTGGCGCTTCCCCGAGGCGACGCACGAGCCGCAGGAGCAGGGGTACGAGTCCTACGAGGCGCAGGCCCAGTCGCAGTCGCACGCGACCGGGCAGTGGGCGATGCCGGCGTCGGTGACGGGCAACGGCGCCCTGGACGCCGACTGGAGCCAGGCCCCGGCGACACTGCCGGGCGGCGCGGCGGCCCCCTGGGCGACCGGCCACACCGGGTACGAGGACGCCCGCGGGTACGAGGAGGCGCGCGGCTACGCGGCCGGGCAGCCGGGTGCGGCCGAGGGCGACCTGTCGCTGACCTCGGGCGTACTGCCGGGGCTCGCCGACGCCGCGCGGGGGTTCGGCGGCCACGGCGCGGGCGCCCCGCCCCGGGGCCCGCGCGTGCTGGGCGGCCCGGGCGTGGGCACGCTGCCCGAGGGCGAGCCGGTGCACCCGGCCCCGCACGACATCGAGGCCGCCCATGGCGCGGCGGCGGCGCCGGTCTTGGCAGAGCGACCGCATCCCGGGGCGAGGCGGCGGCCGGCCCGGCTGCCGCGTTCGCGGGCGGACACGGGTACGCGGAGATGCCTGCCGAGGCTGCCGAGCCGGCGCCGGCCGAGGCCGCGTTCGCGGGCGGGCACGGGTTCGCGGAGGTGGCCGCGGAGGCGGCTGCCGAGCCGGAGCCCGGGCCGGGGCCCGAGCCCGAGCCGGAGCCGCTGGTCGGGGCCGGTGTCGGTGAGCCGGCCGGGGGTGAGCCCGTGGCGGCGGAGGCCGCGGGGTTCGAGGCCGCCGGGTTCGAGCCCGCCGGGTTCGAGGCCGAGGCTGCCGGGGCCGAGGCCGGTGCGCCGGCCGGGGCCGCGGTGGCCGCCGAGCGCGGTGAGCACGGGTTCACGGGATCCGGCCACGCCTTCGCCGAAGACGCGGAGTCGCCCACGCCGACCGGGGACGTCCCCGCCGGCGCGGAGACGACCCCGGACGCGGGCAGCGCCGGAGGTTTCCCGGCGCAGGATCCGACGTACGACGAAGAAGTGACGGCGCCCGTCGCCCATCACGAGCACCCGTCGGCGTCGTACGTGCTGCGCGTCAACGGCGCCGACCGGCCCGTCACCGGCGCCTGGATCGGGGAGTCGCTGCTCTACGTGCTGCGCGAGCGCCTCGGCCTCGCCGGCGCCAAGGACGGCTGCTCGCAGGGCGAGTGCGGCGCCTGCGCCGTGCAGGTCGACGGCCGGCTCGTCGCCTCCTGCCTGGTTCCGGCCGCGACCGCCGCCGGGAGCGAGGTCCGCACCGTCGAGGGTCTCGCGACGGACGGGGAACTCTCGGACGTGCAGCAGGCGTTGTGCAGGTCGGGTGCGGTGCAGTGCGGATTCTGCGTACCGGGCATGGCGATGACCATCCACGACCTGCTGGAGGGCAACCACGCCCCGAGCGAGCTGGAGACCCGTCAGGCGTTGTGCGGCAACCTCTGCCGCTGCTCCGGCTACACCGGGGTCATCGACGCCGTCCGCGAGGTCGTCGCCGAGCGCGAGGCCACGGCGGCCGACGCCGACGCCAACGCCGAAGCCGCGGCCTCGGGCACCGAGCCGCGCATCCCACACCAGGCACCGCCCGGCGAGGGCGGGATCCACGGGGCCAACGGGGCCCATGGGACGCACGGGACCCACGGGATTCAGCACAACGGAGGCATGGCGTGAGCGGGCACGACGCGGCCACGGCGACCGCCGGCACGGCCACCGCGACGGTGACGGCCTCCGGCGCCGCCCCCGTCGACGAAGCCGAGGAGCAGGGCGTTCCGCGCGGAATCGGGGCCTCCGTGCCCTCCGTCGACGCCCGCGCCAAGAGCGAGGGAACCTTCCCCTACGCCGCCGACCTGTGGGCCGAGGGCCTGCTCTGGGCCGCGGTGCTGCGCTCCCCGCACGCCCACGCCCGGATCCTGTCCATCGACACCTCGGCCGCCGCCGAGATGCCCGGCGTCCGCGCCGTCGTCACCCACGCCGACGTCCCCGGCGCCACCACGCACGGCCGCCGCATCGCCGACCGGCCGGTGTTCGCGCACGACGTGGTCCGCCACCACGGCGAGCCCATCGCCGCCGTCGCCGCCGACCACCCCGACACGGCCCGGCTCGCCGCCGCCGCCATCGCGGTCGAGTACGAGCTGCTGGACGCCGTCACCGACCCCGAGCAGGCCTTCGGCGCCCCGCCCCTGCACCCCGACGGCAACCTGATCCGGCACATTCCGCTCCGCTACGGCGACCCGGAGGCGACCGGCGAGGTCGTCGTCGAGGGCCTGTACCGGATCGGCCGCCAGGACCCCGCACCCATCGGCGCCGAGGCCGGACTGGCCGTGCCACGGCCCGACGGGGGCGTGGAGATCTACACCGCCTCCACCGACCCGCACACCGACCGCGACCTCGCGGCCGCCTGCTTCGGACTCGAACCGGACCGGGTCCGCGTCGTCGTCACCGGCGTTCCGGGCGCCACGGCCGACCGCGAGGACGCCGCCTTCCAGCTGCCGCTGGGCCTGCTCGCGCTGCGCACCGGCTGCCCGGTCAAGCTGGCCGCCACCCGCGAGGAGTCCTTCCTCGGCCACGCCCACCGCCACCCGACGCTGCTGCGCTACCGCCACCACGCGGACGCCGAGGGCCGGCTGGTCAAGGTGGAGGCCCAGATCCTGATGGACGCGGGCGCCTACGCCGACGCCTCGTCCGAGTCCCTGGCGGCGGCCGTTGCCTTCGCCTGCGGCCCGTACGTCGTCCCGCACGCGTTCGTCGAAGGCTGGGCGGTCCGTACGAACAACCCGCCGTCGGGCCACGTCCGGGGCGAGGGCGCTATGCAGGTCTGCGCCGCGTACGAGGGCCAGATGGACAAACTCGCCGCCGCCCTCGGCATCGACGGCGCCGAACTGCGCATGCGCAACGTGCTGGCCACCGGCGACCTGCTCCCGACCGGCCAGACGGTCACCTGCCCGGCGCCGGTCGCGGAACTGCTGCGTTCGGTACGCGACTACCCGCTGCCCTCCCTCCCCAAGGACACCCCGGAGGACGAGTGGCTGCTGCCCGGCGGCCCCGAGGGCGCGGGCGAGCCCGGCGCGGTGCGGCGCGGGGTCGGGTACGGGGTCGGCATGGTCCACATGCTCGGCGCCGAAGGCACGGACGAGGTGGCCACCGCCACCGTGAAGGTGGTCGACGGCTCCGCGACGGTCATCTGCGCGGCGGTCGACACCGGGCAGGGCTTCTCGACGCTCGCCCGCCAGATCGTCCAGGAGATCCTGGGCGTGGACGAGGTGGTGACGGCCCCGGTCGACACCGACCAGCCGCCGGCGGGCCCGTCGGCGCACGGCCGGCACACGTGGGTCTCGGGCGGCGCGGTCGAGCGGGCCGCGAAGATGGTCCGTACGCAGCTCCTCCAGCCGATGGCGCACAAGCTCGGCATGTCCACGGAGCTCCTCCAGATCCAGGACGGCCGCATCACGTCGTACGACGGGGCCTTCTCCACGACGGTCGCGGAGGCCATGGCGGGCAAGGAACTCTGGGCGACGGCCCAGTGCCGCCCGCACCCGACGGAACCGCTGGACGGGGACGGCCAGGGCGACGCGTTCGTCGGCCTGGCGTTCTGCGCGATCCGCGCGGTGGTGGACGTGGACGTCGAGCTGGGCTCGGTGCGCGTGGTCGAACTGGCCGTGGCGCAGGACGTGGGCCGCATCCTCAACCCCCGGCAGCTGGAGGCCCGTATCGAAGCGGGCGTCACCCAGGGCGTGGGCGCGGCGCTGACGGAGAACCTCCGCTCGGTCTCGGGCCTGGTCCGCCACCCGGACCTGACGGGCTACGCCCTGCCGACGTCGCTGGACGCCCCGGCGGTCCGCATCGTCAAGCTGGTCGAGGAGCGCGACGTGGTGGCCCCGTTCGGCGCGAAGGCGGCCAGCGCGGTCCCGGTGGTGACCACCCCGGCGGCCGTCGCCTCGGCGGTCCGCGCGGCGACGGGCCGCCCCGTCAACCGGCTCCCGATCCGGCCGTCGGCGGCGGTCTCCACGGGGTGAAGGCGCAAGAGGCCGAGTAAGAGTCGGTGACCGGCTGCGAGAAGCCGGTCGACGCACTCCTGGACCGGCTCCGCCGGCGCGGGGCTCCCCGGCATCGGACCCGGCGTCAGCGGGTCTCCTGACAAATGGCGAAGGCCGCTCAGGGGTGCGCCTTCCCCTGAGCGGCCCGCCGCGAAGCCGTGACCGGAATCGAACCGGCGTAACCCGCTTTGCAGGCGAGTCCCTCAACCACTCGGGCACACGGCTGTGTGGTGGTGATGTGCATGACCGTACGAGGGCCCGCCGAGGGTGGGGAAGAGGGACGCCGCCTCCGCAACGTGACTGCCATGCCCCGTTCACAGACCTAGGGCTGAGGGCCGAGGCGGAATCCGCCCAAGTGACAGGGTCGCGAGCGGGCTACGCACCTTACGCTGGGGCGATGAGTGCCCTTGAGCCCCGCGCCCCCCAGAGAACCGCACCGGTCCCCGTCCCGGCCCCGGCCTCGCCCGAGGGCGGGATCATGGGCGCCGCGTACCGGACGCTCAGCTTCGGGATCATCTCCGTCGTCTTCCTCATCGCCTTCGAGGCGACGGCGGTGGGTACGGCCATGCCCGTCGCCGCCCGGGAGCTGGAGGGGATCGGGCTCTACGCCTTCGCCTTCTCCGCCTACTTCACGACGAGCCTCTTCGGGATGGTCCTGGCGGGCCAGTGGGCCGACCGGCAAGGGCCGCTGCGGCCGCTGACCGTCGGGATCGGGGCCTTCGCCGCCGGACTGGTGTGCTCCGGGACCGCCGGCGCCATGTGGGTGTTCGTACTCGGCCGGGCCGTGCAGGGGTTCGGCGGCGGGCTGGTCATCGTCGCGCTGTACGTGGTGGTGAGCCGGGCCTACGAGGAACGGCTGCGCCCCGCGATCATGGCGGCCTTCGCCGCGAGCTGGGTGGTGCCGTCGATCGTCGGACCGCTGGCCTCCGGGACGGTCACCGAGCACCTCGGGTGGCGCTGGGTGTTCCTCGGGATCCCCGTACTGGTGGTCGTGCCGCTGGTGGTGGCGCTGCCGGCGATACGGCGGAGCGCGTCCGGGCCGGTCGATCCGGACGCCCCGGCCGAGGCCTTCGACCGGCGGCGGATCCGGCTGGCGCTCGGGATCTCGATCGGGGCGGGCCTGCTCCAGTACGCGGCGCAGGACCTGCGCTGGCTGTCGCTGGTGCCGGGCGTCGTGGGCGCGGCGCTGCTGGTGCCGGCCGTACTGGGGCTGCTGCCGCGCGGGACGTACCGGGCGCGGCGCGGGCTGCCGTCGGTGGTGCTGCTGCGCGGGGTCGCGGCGGGGTCGTTCATCGCGGCGGAGACCTTCGTACCGCTGATGCTGGTAACCCAGCGGGGGCTGAGCCCGACGCTGGCCGGGTTCTCGCTGGCGCTGGGCGGGGTGACGTGGGCGCTGGGGTCGTGGATCCAGTCGCAGGGGCGGGTGGAACCGTACCGGGGGCGGCTGATGGTGCTGGGCATGCTCATGGTGACGGTGGCGATCGCGGGGGCGCCGGCGGTGCTGATCGAGTCGGTGCCGGTGTGGACGCTGGCGCTGGCCTGGGCGGTGGGGTGCCTGGGGATGGGGCTGGTGATCGGGTCCACGAGCGTGCTGCTGATGCAGTTGTCCGCGCCGGAGGAGGCGGGGGCCAATTCCGCCGCGCTGCAGATTTCGGACGCGCTGGCGAACGTGGTGCTGCTGGCGGGCGGCGGGGCGGCGTTCGCCGCGTTGGGGGGCGGGGCGGTGGGCGCCGCCCATGCCTTCGAGGGCGGGGGCGGGGTGTCGCACCCCGGGGCGTTCGTGGTGGTGTTCCTGCCGATGGCCTGCGTGGCGCTGGTGGGGGCGTGGGTGGCGACGCGGCTGCACGAACGCGAACCGGCCGCCTGACCGGAGGCCGCCGGCGTATCAGGACCCGTACGAGCGGGCGGCCGCGCTGCCGCACGCGATCGCCGGGAACCACCCCCTCGTCGGCGGCGACCAGCGCACCGCCCGGCTCGCCGCCGCCACCTTCCTCGCCGTGAACGCCGTGGATCTCGGGGGAGTTGATCAGGACACCGCCCACGAGCTGGTCATCGGCGTGGCCTCCGGAGCCGACGCGGGCGTCGCGCGGATCGCCGAGCGGCCGCGCCGCGTGTGACCCTCGCCGCACCCGCCGAGGTCACGGGCCTGTCCCTCCGCGAGGGGTCGGCGGGCACCGGTAGGGTGGCCCGGTTGTCCTACGTACGACCGCCGCCGAGAGCCCGAACCGGAGACCGTGACTACTACCGCCTCCCACCACCTCTCACCCGCCTTCCCCGGCCGCGCGCCCTGGGGTACCGCCAGCAAGCTCCGTGCCTGGCAGCAGGGTGCGCTGGACCGGTACCTGGAGACCCAGCCGCGCGACTTCCTGGCCGTCGCGACGCCCGGAGCCGGAAAGACCACCTTCGCGCTCACCCTGGCGTCCTGGCTGCTGCACCATCACGTCGTCCAGCAGGTGACGGTCGTCGCGCCGACCGAGCACCTCAAGAAGCAGTGGGCGGAAGCCGCAGCCCGGATAGGCATCCGGCTGGACCCGGAGTACTCCGCGGGTCCGCTGAGCAAGGAGTACCACGGGGTCGCCGTGACGTACGCGGGCGTCGGGGTGCGGCCGATGCTGCACCGCAACCGCTGCGAGCAGCGCAAGACCCTCGTGATCCTCGACGAGATCCACCACGCCGGTGACTCGAAGTCCTGGGGCGAGGCCTGCCTGGAAGCCTTCGACCCGGCGACCCGCCGCCTGGCGCTGACCGGTACGCCCTTCCGGTCCGACACCAATCCCATTCCCTTCGTGACGTACGAGGAAGGGAACGACGGGATCCGGCGGTCCTCCGCCGACTACACCTACGGCTACGGGAACGCCCTCGGCGACGGCGTCGTCCGGCCCGTGATCTTCCTGTCCTACAGCGGCAACATGCGCTGGCGCACCAAGGCGGGCGACGAGATCGCCGCCCGGCTCGGCGAGCCGATGACCAAGGACGCCATCTCGCAGGCCTGGCGCACGGCGCTGGACGCGCGCGGCGACTGGATGCCGAACGTGCTGCGCGCCGCCGACCAGCGGCTGACCGAGGTCCGCAAGGGCATCCCGGACGCCGGCGGCCTCGTCATCGCCTCCGACCAGGACTCGGCGCGCGCGTACGCGAAGCTGATCCGGGAGATCACCGGGACCAAGGCCACGGTCGTGCTCTCCGACGACACCGGCGCCTCGAAGCGGATCGACGACTTCAGCGCCAACGACGACCGCTGGATGGTCGCGGTCCGCATGGTGTCCGAGGGCGTCGACGTGCCGAGGCTCGCGGTGGGGGTTTATGCCACCACCATTTCCACGCCTTTGTTCTTTGCACAGGCTGTCGGGCGATTTGTGCGTTCCCGCAGGCGCGGCGAGACCGCATCGGTGTTTCTTCCGACAATTCCGTATCTCCTCGGTTTCGCCAATGAGATGGAAGTCGAGCGCGACCACGTCCTCGACAAGCCGAAGAAGCAGGGCGAGGAAGACCCGTACGCCGAGTCCGAGAAGGAAATGGACGAGGCGAACAAGCTGGAGGACGAGGACACCGGCGAGGACGAGCAGATGTCCTTCGAGGCGCTGGAGTCCGACGCCGTCTTCGACCGGGTGCTCTACGACGGCGCCGAGTTCGGCATGCAGGCGCACCCCGGCAGCGAGGAGGAGCAGGACTACCTCGGCATCCCCGGGCTGCTGGAGCCGGACCAGGTGCAGATGCTGCTCCAGAAGCGGCAGTCGCGGCAGATCGCGCACAGCCGCCGCAAGCCGGACGATCAGGCGGACCTGCTGGAGCTGCCGGCGGACCGGCGGCCGGTGGTCTCGCACAAGGAGCTGCTGGAGCTGCGGAAGTCGCTGAACACGATGGTGGGGGCGTACGTCCACCAGAGCGGCAAGCCGCACGGGGTGATCCACACCGAGCTGCGCCGGGTGTGCGGCGGGCCGCCGAGCGCCGAGGCGACGGCCGGGCAGCTGCGGGAGCGCATCAAGAAGGTGCAGGAGTGGGCCACCCGCATGCGCTGACCTGACGGTTCGTACGAGGTGGGGACGGGGTCCGTGCGGAGGTTCGCACGGACCCCGTCCTCGTACGTGTGTACTCGCGTGCGTTAGGCGGTCGGGCGACGGCGGCGGCCGGTGCCGGCGACGAGCGCCGCGCCCATGGCGAGGGCGACCCCGCCCGCGCCGAGCGCCCAGCTGGTGGCGGCGTCGGCGCCGGTCTCGGCGAGCCGGCCGCCGGTGTTCCCGATCGGGGTGGCGCCGCCGCCGTTCGGGGCCGGGGTGTTGCCGGTTCCGGTTCCGGTTCCGGTTCCGGTGTTCTCCGTGCCGGTGCCGGTGCCGGTGCCGGTGCCGGTGCCCGTGCCCGTGCCGGTGCCGGTTTCGGTGTCGCCGCCCGTGCCGCCGCCCGTGGTGGGGTCGGCCGCGAGGATCTTGGTCTTGTGGTTGGCCGACATGGACGACACGAAGTCGCCCTCCGGGTCCTCCGTCGGCGCGTAGCCGAACGACCCGATGTGGAAGCGGCCCGCCGGGGCGTCGGCCGCGAACTTGATGCGCAGCTCGACGGTCTTCTTCTCGCCCGCCTTGAACGCGTACGTGCCCAGGTCGCCGCCCAGGACCTCGTCGGACCCGCCGAGCTCGATGTCGTGCCAGCCCTTGCCGTCCTTGACCTGGACCTGGACCTGCGAGGCGTTCACGGACGAGCCGTAGCCCATCGGGCGGCCCATCACGATCGCCACGAGGTACTCGTCGACGGGGCCGAGCCTGGTGTTGTCCAGGGTGAGGGTGAGGTTCTGCCAGTCCCCGCCCGCCTTGAAACCGGCGGCGGGCACCCCGTCCAGGGTCATCCGCGGGCCCTCGACCGCGTTGTGCTCGCCCTCTTCGTCGTGCTCCGAGCCCGCGCCGATGTCCGCCTGGTGGAACGCGTACGGGGAGATGACCCGGCCGGCCGCGTCCTTGCCCTCGCCGTAGCCGTAGACCTCGATGGTGGCGTCCGGGGTGTCGGCGGTGAAGCCGATGCGCAGCTCGAACGTGCGGGTCGTGCCCGCCTTGATGGTGGTCGGGGCGAACTGGATCTCGATGGTGTTGGTGTCGAAGCCCAGGCTGACGGCCTTGGCCGGCTTCCAGGTGCCATCCGCGCCGCGCACCTCGGCCTTGACCTGCTTCTTCTTCAGGGTGCCGTCGAAGTCGCTGACGCCGATGCCGAGGACGTAGTCCTTGACGTCGGCCTTCTCGTCGCCGGCGTCGACCGTCACCTTGAGGGGGGTGAGCGCGGCGCCGGGCGTGAAGGACTTCGGGACGCCCTGGATCGTGAGGTCCGGGCCGCCGCGCCACTGCTCGTCGAGGTCGAGGTCGAAGTCGCCGTCCTCCTCGGCCCCGTCGTGGAGGGAGGGTGCCGGCGCCTGCGGCTGGGTCTTCGGCTGGGGCTGCGACTTCGGCTGCGCGGGGGCCGGCGCCGGCGCGGGCGCCTGCTTCGGCTGCGCGGCCGGGGCCGGCTGCGGCGCCGCGGCGGTGTCCGCCGCCGGGGCCTCGGGGTTCTGCGGCGCGGAGGCCGTGTCGTCCTTCGGGGCCGAGTCCGGGGTCGTGACCGCCGTTTCGCGGGCCTCGTCGGCCATCGCGGGGGTGGTCATCAAAACCGTCGGACCGACCACCGCGGCGGCGGCGACAACGGCCATGCGCTTGAGCTTCATTGGTGCTTTTCTCCTCTGCGCAGCCGCTTGAACGGCGGCCTGGACCGCCGTTTAGGGGCTGCCGTCCATAAGTTTTTGAACGTGCTCAGGCTAAAGGGGCGAGAGGAGTTTCGAGGGGTCAGGAGATCACGAATTGACACCGCTCTCGAACGAAAAACGGCATAAACCGGCAGTAGGCGCCCGGATTCTGGACGAGCTCTTCCGCTGAGCGGACCCGCTCGCTAATGTCCCCGCATCGATACGCTCCGTGGCAGCGCCGCCGCGGGAGCGCAGCCGGTGCCATGGCCGCTACCGGCGGCCTCTCCGTGCGTTGCCGTGGGACCGGCGACGCTCCACCCCGTGAGAGTCACCGCCGCTCACCGAAAAAGAGGGAGAGGCGTCGTGACCGCGGAGACCTCCCAGACTCTCGACAGAGGGCTCAGAGTCCTCAAACTGCTCGCCGACACCGACCACGGTCTGACCGTCACCGAGCTCTCCAACCGCCTCGGTGTGAACCGCACCGTGGTCTACCGGCTTCTCGCCACGCTCGAACAGCACGCCCTGGTCCGCCGCGACCTCGGCGGCCGGGCGCGCGTCGGGCTGGGTGTGCTGCGGCTGGGCCGCCAGGTGCACCCGCTGGTGCGCGAGGCGGCCCTGCCCGCGCTGCGGTCCCTCGCCGAGGACATCGGGGCGACCGCGCACCTGACCCTCGTCGACGGCACCGAGGCGCTCGCCGTCGCCGTGGTCGAGCCGACCTGGACCGACTACCACGTGGCCTACCGGGCCGGGTTCCGCCACCCGCTCGACCGCGGGGCCGCCGGCCGGGCCATCCTGGCGGCCCGTCAGGGCACCCTGACCGAGCCCGGGTACACGCTGACCCACGGGGAGCTGGAGGCGGGCGCCAGCGGCGCCGCCGCGCCCCTGGTCGGCATCACCGGGCTGGAGGGCAGCGTCGGCGTCGTCATGCTGGCCGACGCCGTGCCGGAGCGGGTCGGTCCGCGCGTCGTGGACGCCGCCCGGGAGGTGGCCGACGCCCTGCGCTGACGCCGCGCGGGCTCGCGGGTACGGGTGGTGGGCGGCCCGCCACCCGACTCCGTCATGCCCGCGCCGCGCTCCCGCCCCGGTGTCGTCCCCGCCCCGCGCGCCCGGTCGGCCGTGCGGGCGGAGGGGGACGAACCCCGGCCCGATAGATTGGCCGCGTGCTCTCTCGCCTCACACGTCTGCCGCGTCCCGCCGCCCTGGCCCTCTGCGCCCTGCCCGCGGTCGCGCTGTTCGCCGCGGTCGCCTTCGCGCCGCTGCCGTTCGTGATCGCCCAGCCCGGGCTCACGGCCGACGTCCTCGGTGCCCGCGACGGCAAGTCCGTCATCACCGTCACCGGCGCTCCAACGCGCGCGACCAAGGGCCAGCTGCGGATGACCACCATCCAGGCGACCGGCCCCTCCACCTCGGTGAAACTGCCCGAGCTCCTCGACCACTGGTTCGACACCACCCGGGCGGTCATGCCCCGGGAGGCGGTCTACCCCTCGGGCGGAAGCGACAAGGAGATCGAGGAGCACAACCTGGAGGAAATGGCGGCGTCCCAGTCGGACGCCGCCCAGGCCGCCCTCGGCTATCTCCACAAGGACCCGAAGGACGTGAAGGTCGAGCTCAACCTCGCCGACGTCGGCGGGCCGAGCGCCGGCCTCCTCTTCTCCCTCGGCATCGTCGACAAGCTCGACGGCGACGGCAGCGGCGGCGAGCTCACCGGCGGCCGCAGCATCGCCGGTACGGGGACCATCAACGCCGACGGCAAGGTCGGCGCGGTCGGCGGCGTGGCCCTGAAGACTCAGGCCGCGCGGCGCGACGGGGCCACGGTGTTCCTCGTACCGAAGGCGGAGTGCTCGGACGCCCAGTCCGAACTTCCCGAGGGGCTCCGGCTGATCCCCGTCACTTCGCTGACGGGTGCCGTGGACGCCCTGCGCGCGCTGAACCGGGGGGAGACGGTTCCGTCCTGCTGACCTGCCGGTCCAGGTCGCGCCAGGCGGGAAAGACCACCGGGGCGAGCGTGGTCAGCAGGTAGGCGCCGCCGAAGAGCAGCAGCGCCCGCGCCGCCCCGAACCCGTCGACCAGCAGCCCGGCGGCGAGACCGCCGAGCGGCATCGTCAGCTCGCACCCCGCCGTGGTGACCCCCGCGACGCGGCTGCGCAGCTCCTCGGGCACCTTCTCGTACGTCATCGTGGTCAGGATCGGGTTGAGCATGCCCGCGCCCAGGCCCGCCAGGGCCATGGTCACCGCGAGCGGCAGGGTGGTGTCGGTGAGGGCGGCGACCACGTAGCGGGTGGACCCGGAGGCGAGGAAGGCCGCCGCGAACACCGCTCTACGGGGGAACCGCTCGCCCCACGCCCCGTACAGCAGGGCGCCGAGCAGGGCGAAGCCGCCGAACAGGGAGACCAGCAGGCCGAGCGCCGTGGCCCCGCCGAGGTCCTCGCGGCCGTGCACGGGCAGCAGCACCGACGACCAGCCCTGGTCGAGGCCGTTGGTCACCATCACCATCAGGGTGACGCCCGTCAGCAGCCGCGAGCGGGTCAGGAAGGCCCAGCCCTCGGCGAGTTCGGCCCGGTATCGCGCGAACGAGACCTTCCCCGAGGCGCGTTGCGGCTCGGCGGCCGGTACGCCGCGCAGGAACGCGGTGACCAGCAGCGCCGACACCGCGAAGGTGCCCGCGTCGAGCAGCAGGACGGTCTCCGCCCCGAACGCCGCGATCAGTACACCGGCCACCGCGGCCCCGAGCATCCGGGCCCCGCGCGAGACCGCGTCGTAGAGGCTCGCCGCCCGGGTGACGGTGGTGCCGGCGTGTTCGGCGAGGCTGGGCAGCAGGACGTAGCGGGCGGTCAGGCCTGGGGTGTGCACGAGGCCGCCGACGGCCATCAGCGCGCACAGCATCCAGAACTCCAGCAGGCCCGCGTAGTGCAGCAGCGGGATCGCGCCGACGGAGACGGCGCAGACGAGGTCGGAGACGGCCGAGACCCGGCGGCGGCCGATCCGGTCGATGACGGGGCCGCCGACGAGCGCGGCGACGACCACGGGCAGGGTGGCGCAGAAGGCGACGACCCCGGCCCGGCCGGCGCTGTCCGTGGTCTGGAGGACGAACCACGGGACGCCGATCAGGGTGAGCGAACTGCCGGCGATGGAAACGGTGTTGGCGGCCAGTACGGCCGCGAAGGGCCGGCGCCGGCTCATGCGGCGTGCTGGAAGCGGGCCTGGACGTGGGCGGGCTGCATCACCCGTATCCCGGCGCTGACGAGGGCCTCGCCGAGCCGGTCGCGCAGGGCGGGGGTGGTGTCCGCCGACCGGGCCAGGTGCCGCGCGGCGGCTTCGACGGCCAGTTCGGCGGTGCGGGCGGTGTGGGTCTCGGCGTGCATCTCGGCGTGGGTGAAGGTGTTCATGGCAGGACGACTCCTTCTGGCGAGCGGAAAAGGGAAATCGGTGAGGCGGGGCGGCCGGCGGCGAGCCGCTAGTCGCCGTTGTGGCGCGGGAAGGCGTGCGTGTGGATGCGGACCGTCTCCGCGTCGTCGGCCGCCGGCAGGTCGCGGTAGCTGTTGACCAACTCGTGCATCTTGTGGACGAGTTCGTGGCTCTGGGCGGGCGTCAGGCGCAGCGTGAAGTCGCTGAGGTCCGAGGCGGCCCGCCACTCCTGGGGCCAGGTGTGGGCGTTGCCGAGCCAGGTGCTCATCTCCTGCGCGTGGATCGTCATGATCGAGTGCAGGAAGGTCTCGGCGGCGCCGCGCGTCTCCGGGTCGGTGGCGTACATCAGGGACTCGTCGAACTGCGTGCCGTCGTGGGCGGCCTTCCACCACCGCTCGCGACCCTTGCCGTGCCCGGGTGCGTCCTCGACGAACCCGTGCGCGGCGAGCTGGCGCAGGTGGTAGCTGGTGGCCCCGCTGGACTCCCCGAACTGCTCCGCCAGCTGCGAGGCGGTGGCCGGACCGTCGTGGCGCAGGGCGGCCAGCATGCGGATGCGCAGCGGGTGGGCGAGGCCGCGCAGGGAGCGGGCATCGAGCTTGCGGACCAGGAGTTCCTCGTCCGCCGGGGTTTTCGGGGCTTCCGGCTCTTCGGGCATGCCTCAACTCTAGGGTTGCAAAGACTCCTGTGCAAGGGTTTCTTTGCAACTGGTTCTTTGGAACTCCGGGGGTGGCTCTCAGCCCTCGTGCGCCGCCTGCTCCACCAGGGGGATGACCCGCAGCGGTACCGGGTTCTCCATCACGATCGCCGTCGACGCCCGCACGATCCCCTCGAAGCCGACGACCCGGTCGATCACCCGCTGGAGATCCGCGTTGGAGCGCGCCACCAGCCGGCACAGCATGTCCCCGTGCCCGGTGGTGGTGTGCAGCTCCAGCACCTCCGGCACGCCGTCCAGGTGCGCCCGTACGTCCGACCCCTGGCCCTGCTTGATCTCCAGCGTGGCGAACGCGGTGACCGGATACCCGAGCGCCGCCGGGTCCACCTGCGGGCCGAACCCGCGGATCACCCCGTTGGCCTGGAGCCGGTCCAGGCGCGCCTGCGCCGTGCCGCGGGCCACGCCCAGTCGGCGCGACGCCTCCAGGACCCCGATCCGGGGCTCGCGGGCGAGCAGGACGATGAGCCGCCCGTCGAGTTCGTCGATGCCCATGATTCCTCCGGGGTGGGTGCGATGGGTGGTCATACTGCACAGATCATTCAGCAATCCTCCGGCTGTGCTGGGCATTCTGTACAGCCAAATTTGAAACTATTGCGCAGCTTGTGGATCGGCGGGACTCTGCGCTCATGACTGAGTCTTTGTCGAACCTCGAAACCACCCCGCACACCGCGCGTGAGGCAGACCCCTTCCCGGTGAAGGGCATGGACGCGGTCGTCTTCGCCGTGGGCAACGCCAAGCAGGCCGCGCACTACTACTCCACCGCCTTCGGCATGAAGCTCGTCGCCTACTCCGGACCGGAGAACGGCGTCCGCGAGACGGCCAGCTACGTCCTGACCAACGGCTCCGCGCGCTTCGTCCTCACCTCGGTGATCAAGCCGACGACGGACCACGGCCGTTTCCTCGCCGAGCACGTCACCGAGCACGGCGACGGTGTCATCGACCTCGCGATCGAGGTCCCGGACGCGCGGGCGGCGTACGCGTACGCCGTCGAGCAGGGCGCGCGCGGGCTGGACGAGCCGTACGAGGTGAAGGACGAGCACGGCACGGTCGTGCTGGCCGCCATCGCCACGTACGGGCAGACCCGCCACACGCTCGTCGAGCGCGTCGACTACACCGGGCCGTACCTGCCGGGCTACGTCGCCGTCGAGCCGATGGTGGCCGCGCCGGCCAAGCGCACCTTCCAGGCCATCGACCACTGCGTGGGCAACGTCGAGCTCGGCCGGATGAACGAGTGGGTCGCGTTCTACAACAAGGTCATGGGCTTCACGAACATGAAGGAGTTCGTGGGCGACGACATCGCGACCGAGTACTCGGCGCTGATGTCGAAGGTGGTCGCGGACGGGACCAAGAAGGTCAAGTTCCCGATCAACGAGCCGGCGATCGCGAAGAAGAAGTCGCAGATCGACGAGTACCTGGAGTTCTACGGCGGCCCCGGCGTCCAGCACATCGCGCTGGCCTCGAACGACATCGTCGCGACGGTGCGGACGATGCGCGCGGCGGGCGTGCAGTTCCTGTCGGTCCCGGACTCGTACTACGACACGCTCGGCGAGTGGGTCGGCGACACGCGGGTGCCGATCGACGAGCTGCGCGAGCTGAAGATCCTGGCCGACCGGGACGAGGACGGCTACCTGCTGCAGATCTTCACCAAGCCGGTGCAGGACCGCCCGACGGTGTTCTTCGAGATCATCGAGCGGCACGGCTCGATGGGCTTCGGCAAGGGCAACTTCAAGGCGCTGTTCGAGGCGATCGAGCGCGAGCAGGAGAAGCGCGGCAACCTCTAGGGGCCCCTGCTCCTCCTCCCCGGCGGGGCTGGATCTTCCGGCCCCGCCGGCGTTTGCCCGGCCGACCGGTCAGGTCGCCGACGGGGACGGGGCCGGCTTCTCGCCCGGTTTGGGTTTCGGGTTCGGTTTGGGGAGTTCCGGTTCGACCCACGGAGTGCGCGGCTGCATGTTCTCCGGGCCGCCCGGCGCCGGCTGGCCCACCGAGGCCAGGGCCTCCTTCGCCAGCGGGGCACGGAGCGGCGAGAACCGCGGGTTCGTCCGCATCGCGTCCTGGAAGTGCCGCCGCGCGGCCGCCTCGTCGCCCAGGCCCCGTTCGACCATCGCCCGGTGGTAGGAGAACTCCGCGTTCCGCAGCCCCGCCTCGGTCGCCTTCTTCGCGTACTCCAGCGCCGACGCGTCGTCCCCGTTCCGGTGAAGCGCCCACCCCATCGCGTCAGCCACCTGCACGTTCTTGTGCCGGGACCACTCCGCCGACAGTCGCCGCACCGCCGCCGCCGGGTCCCCGTGGTCCGCCTCGTACAGCCCGAGGACCACCTCCTCGTTCACCCCGTCCGCCGCGCCCCGCGCCGCCAGCGCGCCGAGGTTGCCGTAGTGCGTACGCGCCTCGTCCGCCCGCCCCAGCGACTCCAGCAGCTCGCCCAGCTCCAGCTCCAGGCGCGGCACCGGAGCCCGCCCCAGCGCCATCCGGTAGTCCCGTACCGCTTCCCCGCCCCGCCCCAGCGCGGTCAGCGCCCGCGCCCGGCCGCCCAGTGCCTCCGGCTGGCCCGGATCCGTCCGCAGCGCGCCCTCGTGCAGGCCCAGCGCCTCCGCCGCGTCGCCGCGCTCGAAGGCCAGCTCCCCGAGCCGGAACAGCACGTACGCCTTCTCCGTCGGGCTCTTCGCCGCGCCGCCCGCGTGCTCCATCGCCAGCACCGCGTCCTCGCGCCAGCCCCGGTCCCGGTACACCTGCGAGGCCTTCGTCAGCGCCGCCAGCCCCGAGTGCAGCTGCTCCAGCCGCTCCAGCGCCTTCTGCGCGGCCTTGTAGTCGCCGAGCCCCGAGTACGCGTCCACCAGTACCGGGTACGCCGTCCAGCGCCGCGGCGCCTGCGCCCGTACCAGCTCGCCCCACTTCTTCGCCGTCCCGAAGTCCCGCCGGGCGTTGGCCAGCGTGCCCATGCCCGTCATCGCGTCGAAGTTGCCCTTCTCCGCCGGCCGGACCTCCAGCGACCGCTTCAGGGCTTTCTCCGCCTTCGGGTACCACCCGGATCCGGCCGTCCGCCGCGCCTGCTCCAGGTACGCCGAGCCGAGCACCGCCCACGACGCGTCGTCGTCCGGGTGCGCCGCGACCCACTTCTCCCGGTCCGCGAGCAGCGCCGTCAGATCCACCGCGGCCGCCGGCGCGCCCATCCCGACCGCCGCCGCGGCGCGTTCGCTGGGCCCCGGAGGGCGTGCGTCGTCGCCCGTGCGGGCCGGCCGGATCACCAGGGCCCCCGCGATCAGGACCACCGCGACCGCGGCCGCCACGAGCGTCTTGCGGCCGGTGAAGGTCACGGGCGGAGCCGGCTGCGATTCCTCATCGATCGGGTCGATACGGTGCGTACGGTGCAAGCGGTGCATGGGGTCACTGTGCGTCAATATGAAGAGTTCGCCGAGGTGTCCGAAGAGGGTCGCGGGCGTGTTCACACCGATGGCCCCGGCTGCCACGCTGGCCCCATGGCCGACGACCCCTCAACGCCGCTCCACGACCGCCTCCACGACCGCCTCCACGCGAGCCTGCTCGAAGGGCTCCCGGCCGAGGCCGTCCTGACCGATCCTCAGGTAACCGTCTCCTACGCCACCGACATGGCCGGCTTCTGCGCCGCCGGCACCCCGGCGGCCGTCGTCCTGCCCCGCACCGTCGAACAGGTCCAGCACGTCCTGCGCACCGCCACCGCCCTACGGGTCCCCGTGGTCCCCCAGGGCGCCCGTACCGGACTGTCCGGCGCCGCCAACGCCTCCGACGGCTGCATCGTGCTCTCCCTCGTCAAGATGGACCGCGTCCTGGAGATCGACACCGTCGACCGGATCGCCGTCGTCGAACCCGGCGTGGTCAACGCCGTCCTGTCCCGGGCCGTCGCCGCACACGGCCTGTACTACCCGCCGGACCCCTCCAGCTGGGAGCAGTGCACCATCGGCGGCAACATCGGCACCGCCTCCGGCGGCCTGTGCTGCGTCAAGTACGGGGTCACCGCCGAGTACGTCCTCGGCCTCGACGTGGTCCTGGCCGACGGGCGGCTGCTGCGCACGGGCCGCCGTACCGCCAAGGGCGTGGCCGGATATGACCTCACCCGGCTGTTCGTCGGCTCCGAGGGCAGCCTCGGCGTCGTGGTCCGGGCCGTCCTCGCCCTGCGGCCCGCGCCGCCCCGGCAGCTCGCGCTCGCCGCCGAGTTCCCCTCCGCCGCGGCCGCCTGCGAGGCCGTCTGCGCCGTCATGGAGGCCGGGTTCACCCCCTCGCTGCTGGAGCTGATGGACCGTACGACCGTCCGCGCCGTCAACGCCCTCGGCAGGATGGGACTGCCCGAGACCACCGAGGCGCTGCTGCTCGCCGCCTTCGACACTCCGGACGCGCCCGCCCGTCTCGCCGACGTGGGGGAGCTGTGCGCCGCCGCCGGGGCGACCGCCGTCGTACCCGCCGAGGACGAGGCGGAGACGGAACTGCTGCTCCAGGCCCGGCGGATGTCGCTGACCGCCCTGGAGGAGCTGCGGCCCGCCACGATGATCGACGACGTGTGCGTGCCGCGCTCGCGGCTCGCCGAGATGCTGGACGGCACGGCCGCCATCGCCCGTACGCACGACCTGCTCATCGGGGTCTGCGCGCACGCGGGCGACGGCAACACCCACCCCGTGGTCTGCTTCGACCCGGCCGACGCGGACGAGGCCCGGCGGGCCCGCGAGTCCTTCGACGAGATCATGGCGCTCGGGCTGGCGCTGGGCGGCACCATCACCGGCGAGCACGGGGTCGGGATCCTGAAGAAGGAGTGGCTGGCGCGCGAACTGGGACCGGTGGGGCTGGAGATGCATCGCGCGGTCAAGCAGGCCTTCGACCCGCTGGGCCTGCTCAACCCCGGCAAGCTCTTCTGAGGCCGTCTCGCGGGGGGCGCGGGCGCCCATCAGGCGTCCCCGTCCGCGGACTCGTCCGAGGGCCACGGGTCGCGCAGCCACAGGTCGTCCGCCGGGGTCGGGGTGAGCAGCTCGGCCAGCGCGGCGTCCAGGCCGAGCCGGTCCGCCTCGGTGCCCGGCGGGACCACGCGCAGGGTGCGCTCCAGCCAGGCCGACACCGAGCCGGCCGGGGCCTCCAGCAGCGCGTCGCCGTCGGGGGAGCTCAGCGCCATGCAGATCACGCCCTTGTTGTCGAGCTTGGTGGGCCAGATCCGCACGTCGCCGTGGCCGGACGGCCGGAACACGCCCTCCACGAGCAGCTCGCGGGCGAAGGTCCAGTTGACCGGGGTGCTGGAGCCGGTGTGGAAGACGATGTGGACGGCGTACGGGTCGTCGGTCAGGTACAGGAGCCGAGCGGGGACGGGGACGCTGCGCTCGGGGGACAGGACCAGCTTGACTTCCAGCTCGCGCTCGATGACGGGGTGGTGCATGACGGCCTCACTTCGTGCTCTGCGGTGTGTACAGGCGGGCACGGGGCCTGGTTCGGGCCCCGCGCCTGGAGAGAGCGCCGGTGTGCCCGGCTATGACGCGACTTCCGGCAGGGAATTGCAGGTTGGCCGAATCATGTCGGCTGACCGAAAGCAGTCGGGAGAAGAAGTGTTCGCCCGAAGGCTTGGATTCTCCCGTTACCGGACCTGTCGGGCCGAGGTTCTTGGCTATGGTCCTGCCCTGCACAAGCCTCAAGCCACGAACGGAGTTGGGGACATTGACGGCCTCCCCTGGTGACGGCGAGCACGCGGCCCGCGAGGGCTACTACCCCGATCCGTCCATCCCCGGGTACGTCCGGTACTGGAACGGACTGTCCTGGGTTCCGGGTACGAGCCGCCCCGCGCCCACCGTGGACGAGACGGGCCCCGTGTTCCTGGACGAGACGGGGGCCGCGCCGGCCGTCGACCCGGTGAGGTGGCAGGCCGACCCCGCGCACCAGCAGGGCTTCGGGGGCCCGCGGGACGCACGGGTGTCCTGGGGAAACCCGGAGGCCCCGGCAGGACGTTCGACGGCCGTGCCGGGGGATCCTGCGGGGCGTTCGGTAGGCATGCCGGGGGACCCCGCACGGGGTTCGGCGGTTATGCCGGGGGACATGGCGGGGCGTTCGGTTGGCATGCCGGAGGATCCTGCCGGGCGTTCGGTAGGCATGCCGGGGGACCGTGCACGGGGTTCGGCGGCCATCCCGGAGGACCCGGCGCGCCGCCCGGCCGGTGTCTCCCTGGCGCGCACGGCGCCCCCGGCCCCGATCCCGGCCCAGGCGCCGTCCGCGCCACCCCGCTCGCCGGCGGCCTCCCCGGAGTGGCCCGGCCCCTCCCACCCCGCGGCGGCCGCGGCGGGCATCGTGTCGGCCCGCCCCGCGGCCCCGGCCCCGGAGTGGTCCGGCACCGCCCACCGGCCGGCGGAGGGCGCGGGCGTCCTCGCGGCCCGCTCCCCGTCCAGCGCACCCCCGGCGCCCGCCCAGGGCTGGACCGACGCCCCCCACCCCGCTGCGGAGAGCGTGGGGATCCTCTCGGCTCGGTCACCGGTGAGCCAGGCCCCAGCGGCCGGCCCGGCGTGGCCCGACGCCCCCGGCCCCGCTGCGGGGGGTGCCGGGCGCTCGTCGGGTCGGCCCCCGACGCCTGCCTCGGAGTGGTCCGACGCCCCGTACCCGGCCGCGGAGGGCGTGGGCATCCTGTCGGCCCAGTCCCCGGCGAGCAGGGCTCCAGGGCCCGGCGCGGCGTGGCCCGATGCCCCGTACACGGCTGCGGAGGGCGTGGGGATCCTCTCGGCCCGGTCGCCGGCGGCCGGACCGGCGTGGCCCGATGCCCATGGCCCCGCTGCGGGGGGTGCCGGGAGCTCGTCGGGTCGGCCGCCGACGGGTGTCCCGGAGTGGTCCGATGCCCCGTACGCGGCCGCGGAGGGCGTGGGGATCCTGTCGGCGCGTTCCGCGGCGAGCCAGGCCGCCCCGGCGCCTTCCCCGGAGTGGCCCGACGCTCCCGGCGGGCTCCCCGGGTCCGGACTCACGTCCTCCTGGCCCGGCGCCGCCCAGGCTGCCGCTCCGAGCCCCGCGCCGATCCGCTCGCCGGCTCCCGCCCCTGCCCCTGCCCCTGCCCCTGCCCGGGCTCAGGCCCAGGGCCAGGCCCAGGGACACGGCCAGGCCCAGGGACACGGCCAGGCCCAGGCCCAGGCCCAGGCCCAGGCCCAGGGCCAGGGTCAGGGTCAGGGACACGGCCAAGGTCAGGGCCAGGGCCGGTTCCTGGGACAGGCTCAGTTCCCGGGACAGGTCCTGGGCTCGGTCTCGGTCCAAGCCCCGGGTCAGGCCCACCTCTTGGGGCAGGGCCAGCCCTCGGGGCAGGCTCAGGTTCCGGGCCAGGCTCAGGTTCCGGGTCAGGCCCATGCCCCCGCACAGGCCCATGCCCCCGCACAGGCACAGGCACAGGCCGGGGCCCAGGTTCAGGCCCGAGGCCAGGGACAGGCTTCCGGGCAGGCCTCGCATCAAGCCGGGGGCCAGTCCCACGGGCAGGTCCGGGATCAGGCGGCGGCTCCTGCCGCGGCACAGGCTCAGGTTCCCACCCCGGGTGCGGTGCAGGACCCGGCCCGGGGCCAGGGGCCCGACTCGGCTCGGACGGCCCGCCCGGCGGCTGCCGCTGAGGCCGGGGCCGAGGCCGAGGCGGCCGCGCCCGGCGACGACGCCGCGCCCCGGCCCACCGCCCGGGCCGTGTTCGAGCGCATGGCGGAGCGGGCCGTGCGCCCCGCCGGGCTCGTCCGCCGGGGGCTCGCCCGCGCGCTGGACTCCCTCGTCCTCACCGCCGTCGCGGCGGCAGCCGCCCAGCCCCTCGTGCCCGACGCCACCGCCCACCTCCAGGCCAAGGTGGACGCCGCCCGGGGCACCGGCCGCACCACCACCGTCTGGCTGCTGGACGGCACCATCGCCGGCTACCTCGGCATCGTCCTGGGCGCCGTCCTCCTCTTCGGGGTCTTCTACGAGGCCCTGCCCACCGCCCGTTGGGGCCGCACCCCGGGCAAGAAGCTGTTCGGCGTCCGGGTGCTGGCCACCGCCACCCTCCGCCCGCCGACCTTCGGCGCGGCCCTGCGCCGCTGGCTGGTGTACGCGCTCCTCGGGCTCCCCGGCAGCCTCTGGTGCCTCCTGGACCGCCCCCGCCGCCGCGCCTGGCACGACCGCGCGGCGGGCACCTACGTAGCGCGCTAGGGCCTGTCGCCAAGGTGGCGCCTGGCCCGCGACGCCCGGCACCGCGCCTCGCCGCGTTGTCGGGGCACCGGAGTACGTCCAGTACGCGGGTGCCCCTCCGCCTTGCGATGCGCGGCGCCGGACGCCGCGGGCCTGACCGGCGCCACTGTGACGACAGGCCCAAGGGGGCAGCCCGCAAAGCCCCCGCCCGGCGCGGCGCTCCGTCAGCCACCGCTGGGAGGCGCCCCAGGCCCCGCCCCGCCCCGCCGGGGTCGGTCGCCCGGACGGACGCGGTCCCGTTGCGGGGGTCGCGGCGGCGGGTTCGACTCGGGCCATGAGCACCGATCAGCCGCCGCCGGGCGAGCCGCCCGAGGAAGACCCGTTCCGGAAGAAGCCCCAGGAACCGACACCTCCGTCGGGCGGTTCGCCGTACGGTTCGCCGCCGCCACCCCCCGGAGCCCCCGGCGGCGGAGCCCCCGGCGGGCCCGGGGGGTTTCCGCCCCCGCCGCCCCCGTACGGCGGCGGGGGAGACCCGTACGGCGGCTCCGGCGGCGGATCCGGCATGCCCGACCCGCTCGCCGGCATGCCCCCGCTCGCGGACTTCGGCAGGCGGCTGTCCGCCCGCATCATCGACGCGCTCATCGTCACGATCCCGCTGTTCCTCATCCAATTGCCCTTCGGCAACCGGCGGTACATGGTCGACACCGACAAGGGTGAGGACGTCACCGAGGTCATCTCCAACTCGTACGGCGGCAGCGGCCTGCTCTGGACGCTGATCGGCATCGTCGCGTACGTCGGCTACGACTGGTGGTTCACCAAGCGCGACGGCCGGACCCTCGGCAAGCAGTGGCTGGGCCTGCGCGTCGCGATGCTCAACGACGGCAGCGTGCCCGGCTCCGGCCCCTCGCTCAGCCGCGCCGCCGTGCTGTGGATCCCGACGCTGGTGTGCTGCCTCTGCCTGTGGCCGCTCGCGCTGATCGTCTCGATGCTCGTCGACAAGCCGTACAAGCAGGCGCTGCACGACAAGGTCGCCAAGACCGTGGTGGTCAAGTCGACCTGACAGCCCCGTCCCTCGACCACCGGCGCTCGCGGGCGGTCTCCCTCACGGGAGGCCGCCCGTTCCGCATGCGGAACGGGCGCCGAGCGTGCCCCCGCGGCAGCCGCTCAGTGGTGCACGGGGTGTTCGGCAGCGGCCGTCCGGGGAGCTGACACCCGGGCGGCCGCAGTCGTGTCCGCGGGCTCCGCCGCGGAGGCGGGCGCTCCGGCCCGGGTGGCCGCGTGCCGGCCGCGGCGGCGCGGGGAGGGCACGGTGAGCGCGACGAGCAGCCCGAGGGCGAGCGCGGCGGCGGAGATGACCGCGACCCCGAGCCCCGTGCTCGTCTGCGAGAGCAGCAGCATGGCGATCGTCGAGACGACGACGGTGGCGGACCCGTAGGCGAGCTGTGCGGCAGTCGGACGCGGCATGGCGATATCCGTCCTCAAGGCGGGGAGGGGGAGTCGGCTCAACTAGGTCGCGCGTCAAGTGACTCTACGACGGGAGATGCCCGAGCGGAACTACCGGTAAGCGTGACCTAACCCACGGTGCCGGAGCACGGGGGGCGCACGGGGTCATTCGCCCGTGCCACGCGGGGGTGGTGAAGCGGCCTTCGTCCCATATGGCTGCGGAACGTCCGAATAGCGGAACTCGTTGACCGCATAGTGCAGTTGTAAGGAACAAGTCAAGGTCTGTCTTTTCTTTAGACTCTCCGGTCAAATGTCGTCACTTGAGACGCGCGCCGCGCGGAACCCCCCGCTCCCATGGAGACGTTCCGACCTACGTCGCGGCCGCGGGAGGGGAACGACATCAAGTGACCAGCAATTCCGCCCGTAGGCGTTCGCTGCGCGCGGCCGCCGTGGCCGTGACCATGGCCGCCACCGCCGCTTCCGGCTTCGCCGTCTTCACGACGGCCGCGCAGGCCGACGACCAGTGGACCGCGCCCGCCGCTCACCGCGAGGACCCGACCGCTCCCGCGAAGGAGCAGGTCAAGCACGACCTCGAAGGCCCGTTCAGCAAGGTGCAGGACCAGCAGCGCGAGGCTGCCCTGCAGCAGGTGCTGTCCGGCAAGAAGGACGTCGAGCAGCGCGGTGCCTCGAAGGTCGTCAAGCTCGACGACAAGAAGTACGTCGAGCTCGGCCGCGAGAAGACCGACAAGATCTTCACGATCCTCGTCGAGTTCGGCGACCAGGTCGACAACACGACCATGTTCGACCCGGACGGCCCGGAGGGCCCCAAGCCCCCGGTCCCGAAGTACGGCGGCACCCCCGGTCCGCTGCACAACACCATCGCGCAGCCGGACCGCAAGGAGAACAACAGCACCGCCTGGCGCAAGGACTTCAGCCGCGACTACTTCCAGGACCTGTACTTCGGTACCGGCAAGGGCAAGAACTCGCTGAAGACCTACTACGAGAAGACCTCCTCGGGCCGTTACTCGGTCGAGGGCGAGGTCGCCGACTGGGTCAAGATCCCGTACAACGAGGGTCGTTACGGCTCGAACTACTGCGGCCAGACCAACTGCTCCAACGTCTGGGACACCGTCAAGGACGGCGTGACCGCCTGGACCGAGGCCCAGAAGAAGGCGGGCAAGACCGACGCCCAGATCAAGGCGCAGCTGGCCCAGTACGACCAGTGGGACCGCTACGACTTCGACGGCGACGGCAACTTCAACGAGCCCGACGGCTACATCGACCACTTCCAGATCGTCCACGCGGGCGAGGACGAGTCGGCCGGCGGCGGTGTGCAGGGCACCAGCGCGCTGTGGGCGCACCGCTGGTACGCGTACGGCACCCAGGCGGGCAAGACCGGCCCGGAGAACAACAAGGCCGGCGGCACGCAGATCGGCAGCACCGGCATCTGGGTCGGCGACTACACGATGCAGCCGGAGAACGGCGGCCTCGGCGTCTTCGCGCACGAGTACGGCCACGACCTCGGTCTGCCGGACCTCTACGACACCTCCGGCGGCGGCGACAACAGCGTCGGCTTCTGGTCCCTGATGTCGGCCGGCTCCTGGCTCGGCGAGGGCAAGGACTCCATAGGCGACCTCCCGGGCGACATGACTGCCTGGGACAAGCTCCAGCTGGGCTGGCTGAACTACGACACGGCCAAGGCCGCGACGAAGTCCACCCACAAGCTGGGCGTTTCGGAGTACAACACCAAGGACAAGCAGGCGCTGCTCGTCGAGCTGCCGAAGAAGCAGGTCAAGACCGACATCGTCGCTCCCGCCGAGGGCTCCTCGCAGTGGTGGAGCAACATGGGTGACGACCTCAAGAACACCCTCACCCGCTCGGTCGACCTGACCGGCAAGAAGTCCGCCGCCCTGTCCCTCAAGGGCTGGTGGGACATCGAGGCGGACTACGACTACCTCTACACCGAGGTGTCCACGGACGGCGGCGCCAACTGGACCGCGCTGGCCGGCACCGCCGACGGCAAGGCCATCCCGGCCGACGCCTCCGGCAGCCCGTCGCTGACCGGTGTCTCGGGTGCCTGGCAGGCGCTCAACTTCCCGCTCGACGCCTACGCGGGCAAGAAGATCGACCTCCGCTTCCGCTACCAGACGGACGGCGGCGCGGGCGGCAAGGGCTTCACGGCCGACGCCGTCACCCTGACCGCGGACGGCTCCGCGCTGTTCACCGACGGCGCCGAGAACGGCGACAACGGCTGGACCGGCAAGGGCTTCTCCCGCATCGGCGCCGGTTTCACCAAGGACTACGAGCAGTACTACATCGCGGAGAACCGCCGCTACGTCTCGTACGACTCCACCCTCAAGGTCGGCCCGTACAACTTCGGCTTCTCCAACACGAAGCCGGGCTGGGTCGAGCACTACCCGTACCAGGACGGCCTGCTGATCTGGCTCTGGGACAAGTCCCAGAAGGACAACAACACCAGCCAGCACCCGGGCTCGGGTCTGATCCTCCCGATCGACGCCAACGCCAAGCCGATGAAGTGGTCGGACGGCACCCTGCTGCGGAACAAGATCCAGCCGTACGACGCGACGTTCAGCGCGTACTCGACGGACGCCTTCACCCTGCACAAGAACGGTGAGGCGCTGTTCCTGAAGCCGAAGCCCGCGAACCTGGTCTTCGACGACCACAAGGGCAAGTACTTCTACGACGAGAACCCGACCGGTTCGGTGAAGGTCACTGACACCAACACCAAGATCAAGATCGCGAAGGAGACGTACGACGGTCTCCAGATGACGATCGAGGTCGGCCCCGCCGCCAAGTAATTCGGTAAAGCCGCAGGTCAAAGCATGATCGGCCGTCGCCCTCTAGCGGGCGGCGGCCGATCGCGTTTAGATGCGGGTGCGAGTTGTCTTATTGACGGGGGAGCTGAAGATCATGCCCGGTGGAGGTTTCGTCAGATTGCCAGGCGGCAGCGTGGTGGTCGCGCTCACGCTGCCGAGGCCGTCCGGTGAGGGCGGAAATGTCCGCGTTCTCGTCCACGCCGCGAACCGCGCCCGCGCCCTGACCAGGCTGCGGAACCTCGGGATGCGGGCCGTCTACCTGCGCGGCAACGCCCAGCCTCCGACCCCGGACGAGGTCACGGCCGTCCTGCACCACCCGGACGGCCTCCTCTGGCGCGGAGCCCCCGATCACGCCCAGGAACTCTGGCACCCGATCCGGGCGCTCCTGAGGGGCGCGTAGGGGCCCGCGCGGGCCCGTCCCGCCAGCCGTTCCCGCCAGCCGTCCCGCTAGCCGCCGACGACCGGGGTGCCGGAGAGGTGGACCCCGGCCGTGCGGAGCTCCTCCAGGGCCCGCGCGGTGGTGTGCGGGGCCACGCCCGCGGTCAGGTCGAGCAGGACGTGCGTACGGAAGCCCGCGCGGACGGCGTCGAGGGCGGTCGCCCGGACGCAGTGGTCGGTGGCGATGCCGACGACGTCGACCTCGGTGACCTCGCGCCGGCGCAGCCAGTCGGCCAGGCCGAGGCCGTTCTCGTCCTGGCCCTCGAAGCCGCTGTACGCCGCCTCGTACGCGCCCTTGTCGAAGACGGCGGCGACGCTGCCGGAGGCGACGGCGGGGGCGAAGTTCGGGTGGAACCCGACGCCCTCGGTGCCGGCGACGCAGTGGACGGGCCAGGAGGTCTCGTAGTCCGGCTCGGTCGGCGGGTGCGCGAAGTGCGCGCCGGGGTCGATGTGGTGGTCGCGGGTGGCGACGACGTGCCGGTAGCCGGCGGTGGCCTGGCCGATGAGCTCGGTGACGGCGGCCGCGACGTCGGCTCCGCCGGTGACCGCGAGGCTGCCGCCTTCGCAGAAGTCGTTCTGTACGTCGACGACGATCAGTGCGCGGTGCATGTCGCGTGTCCTTAGGTTGATGTGTTTGCCGCTGCGCGGGGCTCTTCCCCCACCCCGCCCCTTCCCGAACCTGGGGCTCCGCCCCCGGCAGCGGCGCCGCAGGGGCTCGGGCCCGCTACACGTACTCGGTCGGGAGGACCGCCTCGCCGCGCGAGAGCTGGGTCGCGGACAGCGGAAGGGCCGCGCGGGCCTCGCGGTGCCGGTCGCGGGCCGCCTCCAGCGGCTCGCGGGCCACCACCTCGCCCGCCTTGACGAGCTGGATCAGCAGCTGCCGGTCCGCCAGCGGCGCCGGCACCGGCCCGGTGCCGATCACCTCGGCCTCGGCCACACCCTCCGCGTCCACCCGGCGCGCGGCCCACTTGCGCCCGCCGATCGACGTCTTGCCGCCCGAGGACTTCTTCGCCACCGGCACCAGCGCCGCCTTCGGGTCCGCCGAGGCCGCCCGCGCCACCAGCTTGTAGACCATCGAGCACGTCGGGTGCCCGCTGCCCGTCACCAGCTGCGTCCCGACCCCGTACGTGTCCACCGGGGCCGCCGCCAGCGAGGCGATGGCGTACTCGTCCAGGTCCGAGGTGACCACGATCTTCGTGCCCGTCGCCCCCAGCTCGTCCAGCTGCTGCCGCACCCGGTGCGCGACCAGCAGCAGGTCCCCGGAGTCGATCCGGACCGCGCCCAGCCCCGTCCCGGCGACCTCCACGGCCGTCCGTACCGCCTCCGCGACGTCGTAGGTGTCCACCAGCAGCGTGGTCCCCCCGCCCAGCGAGGCCACCTGCGCCTGGAACGCGTCCCGCTCGGTGTCGTGCAGCAGGGTGAACGCGTGCGCCGAGGTCCCGACCGTCGGGATCCCGTAGCGGAAGCCGGCCGCCAGGTCCGAGGTGGAGGTGAAGCCGCCCACGTACGCCGCCCGCGAGGCCGCGACCGCCGCGAGCTCGTGCGTCCGGCGCGCCCCCATCTCGATCAGCGGCCGGTCGCCGGCGGCCGAGGCCATCCGGGAGGCGGCCGCCGCGATCGCGGAGTCGTGGTTGAGGATCGACAGGATCACGGTCTCCAACAGCACGCACTCGGCGAAGCTGCCCTCGACCCGCAGGATCGGGGAGCCGGGGAAGTAGACCTCCCCCTCGGGGTAGCCCCAGATGTCGCCCGAGAAGCGGTACGAGGCCAGCCAGTCCAGGGTCCGCATGTCGACGACGGCCCGCTCGCGCAGGAACTCCAGCACCGCGCCGTCGAAGCGGAAGTTCTCGACCGCGTCCAGCACCCGGCCGGTGCCGCCGACGACGCCGTAGCGCCGTCCTTCCGGCAGCCTCCGGGTGAACACCTCGAAGACCGAACGGCGGTCGGCCGTGCCGCTGGCCAGGGCGGCCTGCAGCATCGTGAGCTCGTAATGGTCCGTGAAGAGCGCTGTCGACGGCACGTCCACCGGCAGGCCCAGGTCCGCAGGGTTCATGTCACGGATGCTAGCGCACATTTCGTCAGAGTGACGAGATGTCGGGACCCGTTTGTGCGACCGGCCCTTCGCAGTGGCAGCATGGGACAAGTGAGTGTTGCTCCCATTGAGATCGAACGCACCGAGTCGGCCGAAGAGACCTACGCGGTCCCCGAACCCGACGTCCCCTGGGTGACCCTGGTGCACAACGACCCGGTCAACCTCATGAGCTACGTGACGTACGTGTTCCAGGCGTACTTCGGCTATTCCAAGGACAAGGCGCACAAGCTGATGCTCGACGTGCACCACAAGGGGCGGGCGGTCGTGTCCAGCGGCACCCGCGAGGAAATGGAGCGCGACGTGCAGGCCATGCACGGCTACGGCCTGTGGGCGACGCTCTCGCAGGACCGCTTCTGATGGGCGGCACCTTCGAGTCCCTCAAGGGCGGCGGAGCCGCCATCGCGCTCGACGAGATCGAGATCTCGATCCTGCGCTCCCTGGCCGTGCAGCTGCTGGAGCTGATCGGCCCGGGCGAGCCCGAGCCGGCCGCCGACGCCGACCCGCTGGCCGTGCTCTTCGCCTCCGACGGCCCCACCGAGCCCCCGTCCGACCCGGCGCTGGCCCGGCTCTTCCCCGACGCGTACGGCGGTCCGGGCCCCGGTGACCAGGGTGTGGACCCCGAGGAGCTGGCCGCCCGGTCGGCCGAGTTCCGCCGGTACACCGAGAACGACCTGCGCACCCGCAAGCGGGAGGACGCGCTGGCCGTCGTCCACAGCCTCAACGGCCTCACCCCCGGGGGTGACGGCGCGGCGGTGCTGGAGCTGACCGGGGAGCAGGCGCTGCGCTGGCTCGGCGCGCTCAACGACCTCCGGCTGACCATCGCGGCCCGCCTCGACATCACGGAGGACGACGAGAGCGCGGTGCTGTTCCGGCTGCCGGACGATGATCCGCGCAAGCCGATGGTGATGGCGTACCTGTGGCTCGGTGGCCTTCAGGAGACGTTGATCGAAACCCTCTGAGAATCCACCGGGAAACCCCCGCGCACCCTCAGCGGTGCACCGTGTTCGCTCAGCGGACGCTCAAATCCGGATAACGATCAGATCACCGTCATGCGGTGATCTGATCCATTTCAGGGTCATTGTCCGTAATTTTTGGTGACCCGCGTCACTTTTCTCCTCCGCGTCCACCCATAAGCACGTGATAAATCTTCACGACTGCCGAAGGGACGCCACCCATGTCCCCCGGCCCGCTTGAACCGGCTGACCGCCGGCGTGCAACTCCATCCGTATCCGGGGGGATCGAGGACCCGATCCGCAGCCAGTCGAAGGCGCGGGTCGGCGTGGAGAAAGGCGCACCAAAACATGACCTCTGTGCAGGTCGAGCAGGACGGCAAGAAGCCCGGCGAGGGCACTGAGGGCGAGGGCGGCGAGGGTTACCACCGCGCGCTCGGCGCCCGCCAGATCCAGATGATCGCGATCGGCGGAGCCATCGGCACCGGCCTCTTCCTGGGGGCGGGCAAGGCCATCTCCAAGGCGGGCCCCAGCCTGATCCTGGCGTACGCCATCGCGGGCCTGGTCATCTTCTTCATCATGCGGGCCCTGGGCGAGCTGCTCATGTACCGCCCCGTGTCCGGGTCGTTCTCGGACTACGCCCGCGAGTTCCTCGGCCCCTTCTGGGGGTACGTGACCGGCTGGACGTACTGGCTCTTCTGGGTCGTCACCGGCATCACCGAGGTCACCGCGGCCGCGCAGTACATGTCGTACTGGACCCACGACAGCTTCCCGCAGTGGGCCTACGCGCTGATCTTCACCGTCATCCTCTACGGCGCCAACCTGATCTCCGTGAAGCTCTTCGGTGAGCTGGAGTTCTGGTTCTCCATGGTCAAGGTCACCGCCATCGTCGGCATGATCCTGATCTGCGCCGGCATCCTCACCATCGGCTTCTCCGACGCCGCCGACACGGCGACCGTGACGAACCTGTGGAGCGACGGCGGCTTCTTCCCCAAGGGCATCGGCGGCACGCTGATGACCCTGCAGATCGTGATGTTCGCGTTCCTCGCGGTCGAGCTGGTCGGCGTCACCGCCGGCGAGTCCAAGGACCCCGAGAAGACCCTGCCCAAGGCCATCAACACCGTGCCGTGGCGCATCGCCGTCTTCTACGTCGGCGCGCTCATCATGATCCTGTCGGTCGTCCCGTGGCACGAGTTCCAGCCCGGCGTCAGCCCGTTCGTCGCGGCCTTCGAGAAGATGGGCCTCGGCATCGGCGCCGCGATCGTCAACTTCGTCGTCCTGACGGCCGCCCTGTCCTCCTGCAACTCGGGCATGTACTCCACCGGCCGCATGCTGCGCGACCTCGCGCTCAACGGCCAGGGCCCGAAGTTCTTCACCAAGCTGACCAAGAGCGGCACCCCGCTCGTCGGCACCACGTTCTCCGCCGCGCTGATGCTCGTGGGCGTCTGGATCAACTACGTCGCCCCGGGCAAGGCGTTCGACTACGTCGTCTCCTTCGCCACCATCTCCGGCATGTGGGCCTGGATCATGATCCTGGTCTGCCAGATCCGCTACCGCGCCAAGGCCGACCGGGGCGAGCTGCCGCAGTCCGCGTTCCGCGCCCCGGGCGCCCCGTGGACGAGCTGGTTCGCGCTGCTCTTCATCGGCATGGTCATCGTGATGATGGGCGCCGACAAGGACTCCCGCGTCTCGCTCTACTGCGCCCCGCTGTGGGGTCTCATCCTCGGCGTCTCGTACCTGGTGATGAAGTCCCGCGACCCGCGAGGCAAGGCCTTCGCCAAGGCCTCCTAACCGGGTCCCGCCCAGGGTCCTGTCCAGCATCCGGGCCCTCCCGTACCGCTCCTCGGTACGGGAGGGCCCGTCTGCTTATCCTGTCGCTCATGCTGACCCTCACCCAGGCCCTGTACGACCAGATCGTCGAGCACGCCCGCAAGGACCACCCCGACGAGGCGTGCGGAGTCGTGGCCGGCCCGGCGGGCACCGACCGCCCGGAGCGGTTCGTCCCGATGCTCAACGCGGCACGCTCGCCCACGTTCTACGAGTTCGACTCGAAGGATCTGCTGAAGCTCTACCGGGAACTCGACGACCGGGACGAGGAGCCCGTCATCGTCTACCACTCCCACACCGCGACCGAGGCCTACCCCTCGCGCACGGACGTCACGTACGCGAACGAGCCCGGCGCGCACTACGTCCTCGTCTCCACGGCGGACCAGGACGGCCTCGGGGAGTTCCAGTTCCGCTCGTACCGGATCGTCGACGGCGTGATCACGGAGGAAGAAGTGCAGGTCGTAGCCGCCTACTGACCAGGATGTGAGCGCTTTCGGTCCAAGATGTGGGATCACACTCCAAACGGGGGACCGGGAATCGTTAACATGACCGCATGGTTTCCCACGACGTGAGCATCGAGACGCCCAGCAGCCTGCTGCTCGTGGCCCGGCTGCACGTCGACCTGTGCCGCCTCGCCAGCGCCATCTGTCCCGCTGCTGCCTGAGTACAGCCAGAGCCCACCTCGCGCGGGGGCCTTCACGCCGCGCGCCCTCAAGCCCCTTCACGACACTGGAGCCTGCCATGGCCATCGAGGTCCGCATCCCCACCATCCTCCGCACCTACACCGACGGCGAGAAGGCCGTCAACGGCGAGGGCGCCACGCTGGCCGAGCTGTTCGCCGACCTGGAGACCCGCCACAAGGGCATCGAGGAGCGCATCGTCGACGCCGGGCAGCTGCGCCGCTTCGTGAACGTCTACCTCAACGACGAGGACGTCCGCTTCCTCGACGGCATCTCCACCGCGCTCAAGGACGGCGACAACGTCACCATCCTCCCGGCCGTGGCCGGCGGATCGAAGTAATGCGCTACGACTCCCCGCTGGCCGCCGTCGGCAACACGCCGCTGGTCCGGCTGCCCCGGCTGTCGCCCTCCGCCGACGTGCGGATCTGGGCGAAGCTGGAGGACCGGAACCCGACCGGCTCGATCAAGGACCGCCCGGCGCTCCACATGGTCGAGCAGGCGGAGAAGGACGGCCGGCTGTACCCCGGCTGCACGATCCTGGAGCCCACCTCGGGCAACACCGGCATCTCGCTCGCGATGGCGGCGAAGCTCAAGGGCTACCGGATCGTCTGCGTCATGCCGGAGAACACCTCGCAGGAGCGCCGTGACCTCCTGCGGATGTGGGGAGCCGAGATCATCCCGTCGCCCGCCGCGGGCGGCTCGAACACGGCGGTGCGGGTCGCGAAGGAGCTGGCGGAGCAGAACCCCTCGTGGGTGATGCTCTACCAGTACGGCAACCCGGACAACGCGGGCGCGCACTACGCGACGACGGGTCCGGAGATCCTGGCGGACCTCCCGTCCGTCACCCACTTCGTCGCGGGCCTCGGCACCACGGGCACCTTGATGGGCGTCGGCCGCTACCTGCGCGAGCACGTGCCCGGCGTGAAGATCGTCGCGGCCGAACCGCGCTACGACGACCTGGTCTACGGGCTGCGCAACCTGGACGAGGGCTTCGTCCCGGAGCTGTACGACGCCTCCGTCCTCACCACCCGCTTCTCGGTGGGCTCGGCCGACGCGGTGACGCGCACGCGCGAACTCCTCCAGCAGGAGGGCATCTTCGCGGGCGTCTCCACCGGCGCGGCACTGCACGCGGCCATCGGTGTGGGCCGCAAGGCGGTCGCGGCGGGCGAGCCGGCGGACATCGTCTTCGTCGTGGCCGACGGCGGCTGGAAGTACCTCTCGACGGGCGTCTACACGGCGGCGACCACGGAAGAAGCCATCGAAGTCCTCCAGGGCCAACTCTGGGCCTAGCCCTAGCCCTGGCCCCACCCGCAACCCGGCCGCACCTCACACGCCGGCGAGGCCGAAGCGGCCCGCCGGCGGTCGAGGCGGGTCAGGGGCGCAGGAGGGAGGCCAGGACGGCGGCATGGCTGGATCCGGGGTCCTTGACCGCCGTCAGGAGGGTCAAGGAGGCCGATCGCGCCAGGGTGCGCAGGTGGGCCAGGGCCGCGGCGGCCTCCGGGGCGGCGAGTTCCGCCTCGTAGCGGGCGCGGAATTCCGCCTCGGAGAGCCCGCCCGCGTGGAACGCCTTGCGCAGTTCCGAGGACGGGGTCAGTTCCTTCGGCCATTCGTCCACCGCCGCGACCGCCTTCGCCAGGCCCCGCGGCCACAGCCGGTCGACCAGGACCCGCACGCCGTCCGCCCCGGGGTCGGGAGGGTCGTAGACGCGGCGCAGCCGGATCGTCGTCACGGTCTGCCCCCGCCCAGGCCCCTCGCCTCGTCCCACACCGCCGGGTCCAGTACCCCGAGCCTCTGCCGGAACTCCCACAGCGACACCTCCGCCGGCCGGTCCGCCTCCAGGAACGCCGCCCGCCCCCCTATCCCCGGGATCCCCGGGGACAGCGGGATCACCCCGGCGCGCCGGTCGTCGTACTTCCCGGTGATCCACGCGACCCGCGCCCGGTGGCCCCGTACCGACGCCACCGCCAGCACCAGGCACGGCCGCCCGTCCGCCACGCGCCACAGCTCACCCGACCGCGGCTGCGGCGGGGGACCGCTCCCGTGCGCCGCCGGCACCCGGCGCGGGGACGCCGGGGACCCCGGCCGGCGCCCCGCGACGATCACCACCAGCGTCACCGCGACCACCGCGGCGACCGCGGGCCACCAGGACGTGTCCATACTCCGACCGTAGCCGTGCCGCCACCGCCCGGCACGGCAGCGCGACGGCAACGTCCGTACCCCCCGTCGCTCCCCCGGGTGACACCACAGGTGATTCCCCCCACAACGGCCCGCCGCGGAGGAGCGACCAGAGGTTTCGCGCCTTACGCTCGACCCACGCACGGCCCGCATTCCGTCTCCGGACCGTCCACGGAGGTTCACGCTCCATGAAGCTCACCGTCGTCGGCTGTTCGGGGTCGTTCCCGTCCGCGGATTCGGCCTGTTCGAGCTACCTCGTCGAGGCCGACGGCTTCCGGCTGCTCCTCGACATGGGCAACGGCGCCCTCGGCGAGCTGCAGCGCCACATCGGTCTCTACGACCTCGACGCGATCTTCCTGAGCCATCTGCACGCCGATCACTGCATCGACATGTGCGCGTACTTCGTCGCCCGCTACTACCGCCACGAGGGCGGCCGCTGCGGCACCATCCCCGTCTACGGCCCCGAAGGCACCGAGAAGCGCCTGACCACGGCCTACGAGGACGTCCCCGACGAGCGCTCCATGAGCGAGGTCTTCGACTTCCGCACCCTGAAGTCCGGCACCTTCGAGATCGGCCCGTTCCAGGTCCGCACCGAGCGGGTCTCCCACCCCGTCGAGTCCTACGGCATCCGCGTCGAGCACGGCGGCCGTTCCCTCACGTACTCCGGGGACACGGGCACCTGCCCCGAGCTGGCGCAGCTCGCCGACGGCGCGGACCTCTTCCTCTGCGAGGCCTCCTTCACCCACGGCAAGGAGGACATCCCGGACCTCCACCTCAACGGGCGCGAGGCCGGCGAGTACGCCCGGGGCGGCCGCGTCGGCCGGCTGGTGCTCACCCACATCCCGCCGTGGACGGACGCCGAGCAGAACCTCGCCGACGCCCGCGCGCTCTACGACGGCCCGGTCGACCTCGCGTACCCCGGCGCCGTCTACGAGGTCTGAGCGACACCGCGACCGCCGAAGCCCCGCCCTTCCTTACGGAACGAGCGGGGCTTCGGCGTGCGTGCGACAGGGCGTCCGGCAGGGGCTACTTGGCCTCGGCCTTCGCCATCTCGGCCAGCTCCTCGTCGGACTCGCGGCCCGGCGTCGGGAGGTTGAACTTGGTGATCGCGAAGCGGAACACGAAGTAGTAGACCGCTCCGAAGACCAGGCCGATCGGGATGATCATCCAGGGGTTGGTCGCCTTGCTCCAGCCGAGGCCGAGGTCGATCAGACCCGCGGAGAAGGTGAAGCCCGCGTGGACCCCGAGAGCCCAGGTGACGGCCATGGAGATGGCGGTCAGGACGGCGTGGATCGCGTACAGCACCGGTGCGATGAACATGAACGAGAACTCGATGGGCTCGGTGACACCCGTGACGAACGAGGTGAGGGCGAGCGAGACCATCATGCCGGTGACGGCCTTGCGGCGCTCCGGGCGGGCGGTGTGCGCGATGGCCAGGGCGGCGGCCGGGAGGCCGAACATCATGATCGGGAAGAAGCCCGTCATGAACAGACCGGCGTCCGGGTCCCCGGCGAAGAAGCGGTTCAGGTCACCGTGGACGACCTCGCCGGCGGCGTTGGTGAAGTCACCGATCTGGAACCAGGCGACGGTGTTGACGAACTGGTGCATGCCGATCGGGATCAGCGCGCGGTTGATGACGCCGAAGAGGCCGGCGCCGGCGGCGCCCAGTCCGGTCATCCACTCGCCGAAGTTGGAGATGACCTCGCCGATCGGCTCCCACACCAGGCCGAAGAACACACCGGCGATGACGCCGACGAAGGCCATGATGATCGGGACGAGACGGCGGCCGTTGAAGAAGCCGAGCCAGTCCACCAGCTTGGTGCGGTGGTAGCGCTGCCACAGGACCGCGGCGAGCAGACCCATCACGATGCCGCCGAGGACGCCCGGGTTGTTGTACGTCGCGGCGACGTCGACACCCTTGTTCTCGGTGGTGTTGATGACGGCCTCGGTCACGGGGAACGCCGTGAGGACGTTCTTGTAGACGAGGAAGCCGACGAGCGCGGCGAGCGCCGTGGAGCCGTCGGCCTTCTTGGCGAAGCCGATCGCCACGCCTATGCAGAACAGCAGCGGCAGGTTCGCGAAGACGGCGTCACCGGCGGTGGCGAACACCGTGGCGACCTTGCCCCAGCCGAGGCCGTCCTTGCCGAAGACGTCGGGCTGGCCGAGGCGCAGCAGGATGCCGGCGGCCGGCAGGACGGCGATGGGCAGCTGGAGGCTGCGGCCGACCTTCTGCAGACCCTGGATCAGGCCGGAGCTCCACTTCTTGGCGGGCGGCGCGGCGGCGTCAGTAGCCGTACTCATAACTTCCTCCGGGGAGCAAGGCGCCGCCAAGGGGTGGAACCAAGAGGGACGGCGACGTCTCAAAAAAAGGGGGGACACGCCGCCGGGGGAAGCGGTCGTGGTCTACACCAATGCATGGTGTAGACCAGTTGTAACACGGTGAGGGTTAGATAAGGAACCTTCGATTTCCTGTGGCCTGGATCACATGTTCCGGGGTGTGCGAAAGGCCCCCGGATCGTGATCCGAGGGCCCTTGACGGGCGGGCCGGAGCCCTGTTGGGGAGCGGGCCGCGGCCCTGGTGGGGGAGCGGGCTCAGGCCTTGGTGTTCTCCGCCTCCATGACCGCGATCTCCTCGTCCGACTCCCGCCCCGGGGTCGGGATGTCGAACTTCGTGATCGCGAACCGGAACACGGCGTAGTAGACGACCGCGAAGCACAGCCCGATCGGGATGATCAGCCCCGGTTTCGTGGCCAGGCTCCAGTTGATGACGTAGTCGATCAGGCCCGCCGAGAAGCTGAAGCCGTCGTGGACGCCCAGCCCCCACGTCACCGCCATCGACACGCCCGTCAGCAGCGCGTGGATCGCGTACAGCGCGGGTGCCACGAAGAGGAACGAGTACTCCAGCGGCTCGGTGATCCCCGTGACGAACGAGGTCAGGGCCACCGAGAGCATCAGGCCCCCCACCTCCTTGCGCCGCGCCGGCTTCGCGCAGTGTGTGATGGCCAGCGCCGCCGCGGGCAGGGCGAACATCATGATCGGGAAGAAGCCGGACAGGAACATCCCGGCGTTCGGGTCGCCCGCCAGGAACATGTTGATGTCACCGTGCACCGTCTGTCCGTCGGGCTTGGTGTAACTGCCGAACTGGAACCACACCGGCACGTTCAGGAACTGGTGCAGGCCGATCACCAGCAGCGCGCGGTTCGCGACCCCGAAGATCCCCGCGCCCCACGAGCTCAGCCCCACCAGCCAGTCAGAGAAGCTCTCCAGCGCGTCGCCGACCGGCGGCCAGATCCACAGGCACAGCGCCGCGAACGCGATCGCGACGAACGACATGACGATCGGGACGAGTCGGCGCCCGTTGAAGAAGCCCAGCCAGTCCACCAGCTTCACCCGGTGGTAGCGCTGCCAGAACCAGGCCGCCAGCAGGCCCATGACGATGCCGCCGAACACCCCCGGGTTCTGGTACGTGAACCCGACGAAGGTGTCGCCCCGTGCCAGGCAGCCGCCCCCGATGTTCTTGCTCAGCGGGGGGCAGGGCTTGGGGAACGCGTGCAGTACGCCGCGGTAGACGAGGAAGCCCGCCACCGCCGCCAGCGCCGTCGAGCCGTCCGCCTTCTTCGCCATGCCGATCGCGACGCCGACGCAGAACAGGAGCGGCAGGCCGAGGTCGGAATCCAGCAGCGCGCCGCCCGCGCTCGCCATCACCTTGGCCACGTCCGTCCAGCCCAGGCCCTCCGACCCGAACACGTCCGGCTGGCCGAAGCGGGTCAGGATGCCGGCGGCGGGCAGCACCGCGATGGGCAGCTGGAGGCTGCGCCCCATCTTCTGCAGCCCTTGGAAGAGGCCGTTCCACCACTTCTGTCGGGGCACTGCTGCGGCGCTGCTCGCGCTCATCGGAGTCCTCCCTCGGGGGCCCGTTTTGGCGGTCGCGACTGTTGCGGCACACTGGTGTAGACCACTAGTGATGTGATCGCATGTCACCCGCCTGACGGGCAGGTTGCTGCTGATCGTCATCATTCGGCAGCTGCCGGGCACGCGCTCGCGTAGATGGGCCAACCGGGGCCAAGCGTGGGCTAACGTGACAAAGCGGACCGCGCCGGCAGGTCGCCGGCCGGACCGGCAGCCAACGGCCGCCGAGACTCGTTCTTCGGACACTCAGGGAGAAACACATGGCCACCAAGGCTGAGAAGATCGTCGCCGGGCTCGGCGGCATCGAGAACATCGAAGAGGTCGAGGGCTGCATCACCCGCCTGCGCACCGAGGTCATCGACCCGAGCAAGGTCGACGAGGTCGCGCTGAAGGCCGCCGGCGCCCACGGCGTCGTGAAGATGGGCACCGCGATCCAGGTCGTCATCGGCACCGACGCCGACCCGATCGCCGCCGACATCGAAGACATGATGTGAGCTGAGCCCACCGGCTCCCGCAGCACCACGAGGACCCCGTACCGGACGCACCCGGACGGGGTCCTCGCGCTCTCGCGCAGGGACTAGGCTCAAAGGCATGTCTCGCATCGACGGCCGTACGCCCGAACAGCTCCGCCCGGTCACCATCGAACGCGGATGGAGCAAGCACGCCGAGGGCTCCGTCCTCATCTCCTTCGGAGACACCAAGGTCTTCTGCACCGCCTCCTTCACCGAAGGCGTCCCGCGCTGGCGCAAGGGCAGCGGCGAAGGCTGGGTCACCTCCGAGTACTCGATGCTGCCCCGCTCCACCAACACCCGCGGCGACCGCGAGTCCGTCCGCGGCAAGATCGGCGGCCGCACCCACGAGATCTCCCGCCTCATCGGCCGCTCGCTGCGCGCCGTCATCGACTACAAGGCCCTCGGCGAGAACACCATCGTCCTGGACTGCGACGTCCTCCAGGCCGACGGCGGCACCCGCACCGCCGCCATCACCGGCGCCTACGTCGCCCTCGCCGACGCCGTCGCCTGGGGCCAGAAGAAGAAGCTGATCAAGGCCGGCCGCAAGCCGCTCACCGGCACCGTCGCCGCCGTCAGCGTCGGCATCGTCGACGGCGAGCCGCTCCTCGACCTCTGCTACGAGGAGGACGTGCGGGCCGAGACCGACATGAACGTCGTCTGCACCGGCGACGGCCGCTTCGTCGAGGTCCAGGGCACCGCCGAGGGCGAGCCCTTCGACCGCAAGGAGCTCAACGCCCTCCTCGACCTGGCCGCCGGCGGCTGCGCCGACCTCCAGGCCCTCCAGCTGGGCGCGCTCGACCTTGCAGGCCCCGTAGGGCCGTAGGGCCGCGGCCCCACGCGCTTCGGCGGCAACCGCCGGGCCCGCGGCGGCGTCATACGTAGACACGGGCGCGCGGTGGTCACTACCGTGCGCCCGTCCGTCCACGTCATCACGTCACCGCGTCACCACGCACGCACCCACACACGCCTCACTGGGGGATCCGCATGAAGCTCCGCATAGCCGCCGTCGCGGTGGCCGCCGTCCTGACCGTCCCCGCCCTCACGTCCTGCGACGCGATCTCGACGGCGATGGACTGCGCCAACACGGCGGTGGCCATCACGGACGGGGCCAACGACCTCCAGCAGGCCATCTCGCAGGCCGGCAACAGCCCGCAGGACGCGCAGAACGCCCTCAACCAGATCGACACGAACCTCAAGAAGATCGGCGACCAGACGGACAACGCCGATCTGCGCAAGGCGATCGACTCGATGAACACGGCCGTCAAGAACGTCCGTACGTCCCTGGAGAGCGGGACCTCCGCCCCCGACATCACGCCGGTCGCGGACGCGGCGTCGGAGATCTCGAAGGTCTGCACGCCGGGCTGAGGCCACGGCCACGGGCCACTGGCACAGGCCACGGCCACGGGCCACGGGCCGTACGGGGGCGCCGGGCGGCGGCCGGAATAATGGACGCATGACGACCAGCCGCCTGATCCTCGCCACCCGCAACGCGGGCAAAGTCTCCGAACTCCGCGCCATCCTGTCCGACGCCGGCCTGCCGCACGAGCTGGTCGGCGCGGACGCGTACCCGCAGATCCCGGACGTCAAGGAAACCGGCGTCACCTTCGCCGAGAACGCCCTCCTGAAGGCCCACGCCCTCGCCCAGGCCACCGGCCTGCCCGCGGTCGCCGACGACTCCGGCCTCTGCGTGGACGTCCTGAACGGCGCCCCCGGCATCTTCTCCGCCCGCTGGGCCGGCACCCACGGCGACGACAAGGCCAACCTGGACCTGCTCCTGGCCCAGCTCGGGGACATCGCCGACGAGAACCGCGGCGCCCACTTCGCCTGCGCCGCCGCGCTCGCCCTCCCGGACGGCACGGAGCGCGTGGTCGAGGGCCGCCTCCTCGGCACCCTCCGCCACACCCCGGCCGGCACCGGCGGCTTCGGCTACGACCCGATCCTCCAGCCCGCGGGCGACACCCGTACCTGCGCGGAACTCACCGCGGCGGAGAAGAACGCCATCTCCCACCGCGGCCAGGCCTTCCGCGCCCTGGTCCCCTTCATCCGCGCCCTGCTGGGCTGAGGCCCGGCTGCGCCGAAGGCCCCGTACGCGGTGATCGCGTGCGGGGCCTTCGATGAGGTGCGGTTGGGGGGACTCGAACCCCCACGGGTTTTACCCCACTGGGACCTAAACCCAGCGTGACTGCCAATTCCACCACAACCGCCTATCAACCGGCTCGATTCGGACACCGGTCGTGAGTGGCTGCGGTCAGTGTACGGCTGCCGGACGGGGAACGGCGAGGGACTTGGCCCGACTGCCGCGCCCCCAGGCGTCGGTGAGCGCACGAGGATTGGGGCGCCGACGAACGCAGCGGCCCGCACCGGTTGGGTGCGGGCCGCTGCGGGTGGCGGGTGCCGAGGTCAGATGCCCAGGTCCTTGATGATCTTGGCTACGTGGCCGGTGGCCTTCACGTTGTAGAGGGCGCGTTCGACCTTGCCCTCCTCGTCGACGATCACGGTGGAGCGGATGACCCCGGTGACCGTCTTGCCGTACAGCTTCTTCTCGCCGAAGGCGCCGTACGACGTCAGGACCTCCTTGGACGGGTCGCCGACCAGGGTGACCTTCAGGTGCTCCTGCTCCCGGAACTTCGCCAGCTTCTCCGGCTTGTCCGGGGAGACGCCGATGACGTCGTAACCCGCCTGGGCGAGTACGGCCAGGTTGTCCGTGAAGTCGCAGGCCTGCTTCGTGCAGCCGGGAGTCAGGGCGGCCGGGTAGAAGTACACGATGACCTTGCGGCCCTTGTGGTCGGCGAGCGAGACCTCGTTGCCGTCCGCGTCGGGCAGGGTGAAGGCAGGGGCGGTGTCGCCCGGCTGAAGTCGCTCACTCATGTCAGCAGTCTCCTCGGGAGGGGATCGGTACGGCACGAGACTAAGCTGACAGACTGTCCACAGGCGGATCACGCCCCCCAAGCGACCACTCGCACGACACGACGACGGAGGCAGCGCGGTGCCGGAAGCCAGGACCCCCGCACAGATCGAGGCGGACATCGTCCGCAGGCGCGAGCAGCTCGCCGAGACGCTCGACGAGATCGGCGTGCGCATGCATCCGAAGACGATCGTCGGGGACGCCAAGGCCAGGGTCGCCTCGACCGTCGACCACACCGCCGGGCGCGCGGTCGTCGCCGTGAACCGTCTCGTCAACGACGTGAAGGCCGGCCTGTGCAACGAGGACGGCACCCCGCGTCCGGAGCGCATCGTGCCGGTGGCGCTGCTCGCCGTCGGCGTGGTCGGCCTGCTGGTCGTGTCGGCGCGCCGCAAGCACTGACGACCCTGCGGGGTCCGGGGCGGGCGCGGGCGGGTAGGTTCGAGGGGTGAGCGAGAACACCACCACCCACGACAAGCTGCCCATCCGCATGCTGCACGACCGCGTGCTCGTGAAGTCCGACACCCCGGAGGGCGAACGCCGCTCGGGCGGCGGGATCCTGATCCCGGCGACGGCCGCGGTGGGCAAGCGGCTGGCCTGGGCCGAGGTGGTCGCGGTCGGGCAGAACGTACGGAGCGTGGAGCCGGGCGACCGGGTGCTGTACGACCCCGAGGACCGGGCCGAGGTCGAGGTGCGCGGGGCGACGTACGTGCTGATGCGCGAGCGGGACCTGCACGCCGTGGCCGCCGAGCGGCTGGAGGGGTCGAAGGACTCCACCGGGCTCTACCTGTGACCACCCTGCTCCCCCTGTGATCCAGGGCCGGTGACCGAGGTCACCGGCCCTTTTCGTGCCCCTTTGCTACGGTGGAGGGGACCCCCGACGAGACGCGCCGTACCGGGTAGCTGGCTGAAAAGACGACGCACCCCGTTCGCTCTCGTTCCGGAGGTGCCTGTCATGGCCTGGGTTCTGCTTCTCGTCGCCGGTCTGCTCGAGGTCGGCTGGTCGATCGGCATGAAATTCACCGAGGGCTTCACCCGTCTCTGGCCCAGTGTGTTCACGGGCGCCGGCATCGTCGCGAGCATGGTGCTGCTGTCGTACGCCGCGAAGACCCTGCCCATCGGTACGGCGTACGGGGTCTGGGTGGGCATCGGGGCGGCCGGGGCGGCGGTGCTCGGCATGGCGGTGCTGGGGGAACCCGTCACCGCCGCCCGGATCTTCTTCATCTGTCTGCTGCTGGTCGCCGTGGTGGGGCTCAAGGCGACTTCCGGTCACTGACCCGTCTTCCGGGCCCCGTCATTGCGGGCCCCGTCATTCCGGGCCCGTCATTCCAGGAAGTCGGGGCCCGGGCGCCGGCCGGCCGTGGTGCCGCCTTGTGCGAAGCCCTGGGTGCCGGCGGTGCTCGTGCCGGCGTCCGCGCCCTGGGTCGCGCCCCGGTCGGCGCCCTGGGAGGCGCCGCCGTCATTGCCTTGACTGGCGCCGCCGTTGTCCTGGCCGCCTTGGTCCTGCCCTTGGCTTTGCCCCTGACTCTGACCTTGGGTTTGGCCCTGGTTCTGGCCCTGGTTCTGGCCTTGGCTCTGGCCTTGGTTCTGACCCCCCTGCGACTGGCCGCCGTTGTTCCGGCCGCCGTTGTCCTGGCCCCCTTGGTTCTGCCCGCCCGTCGGCGGTGACGGACGTACCGGCGGCCTCGGGCTCTCCTCCTCGCCCGGCGACTGCTCCGGGGTGCTCGGCGGCTGCGGCGGGGGTGGCGACACGGCCGCGCCCGGCTGGAGGTCGAGGTCGAAGTCCAAGGGGTCGGAGGCCTCCAGGGCCGTCTTCGTGTACGCCGCCCAGATCCGGGCCGGGTAGCCGCCGCCACCGATCCTGGCCTCGCCCAGCGCCCCGTAGAGGGACTCCAGGGTGCCGGTGTCCGGGTCCTGACCCATCATCGACACCACCGTGACCAGGTCCGGCGTGTACCCCGCGAACCAGGCCGAGCGGTCCAGCTCGGCGGTGCCGGTCTTGCCGGCGGCCGGGTGCCCGGCGGCGAGCGCGGCCGTACCCGTGCCGTTGTCGACGACGCTGATCAGCATGGAGGTGGTGGTGTCGGCGGCCTCGCGGGAGACGACCTGGCGCGGGGTGCGGTCGGGCAGTTCGACCGTCTCCCCCTCCTTGGTGATCTTCTCCAGGAAGGTGTACGGGGTGTAGCGGCCGTGGTCGGCGAGCGTCGCGTAGGCCTGGGTCATGTCGAGGACGCTGGCCTGCATGGTGCCGAGAGCCATGGCGGGGCCCGACACGAAGTTCGGGGTGTTCTCGGGGATGCCGAGGGAGATGGCGGTCTTCTTGACCTTGGCCGTGCCGACGTCGACCACCATCTGCGCGTACACAGCGTTGACGGAGAGGTCGGTGGCGGTGTTGTCGGTGATGTCGCCGTACGAGACCTGCCCCTCGTTCTCGGGGCTGAAGGGGATCGTACTGCCGACCACCGGGCGCTTGTTGTCGCCGTTGTAGAGGGTGTTCGGGGTGATCCGGCGGCCGTCCTGGGTGCGGGAGTCGTTCTCGACGGCGGAGGTGAAGACGAACGGCTTGAAGGTGGAGGCCACCTGGTAGTCGTGCCGGGTGGCGTTGTTGACGTACTGCTTGGTGTAGTCGATGCCCCCGTACATGGCGACGACCTTGCCGGTGGCCGGGTCGATGGAGACCCCGCCGGCGCGCACGAGACGGTCCGCCTTGCGCGTCACCGGGTCGAGTTTGCTGACCATCTCCTCGTCGACGGCGTCCACGAAGGCGTTCTGGCGGCGCTTGTCGATGGTGGTGGTGATGCGGTGGCCGCCCTCGGCGAGGGTGGCGTCGTCGAGGATCTTCCGGTCGAGGATGTAGTCCTTGATGGCCTCGACGAGGTAACCGCGCTGCCCCGACAGACCGGCGGCCGGGCGGATCTTCCCGGGCTCGGGGAACCGGGTGGCCGCCCGGTCGGAGGGGGTCATCCAGCCCTTCTTGACCATGCCGTCGAGTACGTAGTTCCAGCGGGCCACCGCGCGGGCGCGGCTCTGGGGGTGGGCCACGACGTCGAACGCGCTGGGGGAGTTGAGGAGGGTGGCGAGGTACGCGCCCTCGGCGGTGGTGAGTTTGGCGGAGTCCTTGCCGTAGTAGGCCTGGGCGGCGGCCTGGATGCCGTAGGCGTTGCGGCCGAAGTAGCTGGTGTTCAGGTAGCCCTCCAGGATGTAGTCCTTGGACTCCTCGCGGCCGAGCTTGATCGCGATGAAGAACTCCTTGACCTTCCGGCTGACGGTCTGTTCCTGGCCCAGGTAGTAGTTCTTGACGTACTGCTGGGTGATGGTCGAGCCGGACTGTTTCCCCTTGCCCATCAGGGTGTTCCAGGCGGCGCGGAGCATCGCCTTGGGGTCCACCGCCCGTTCGGAGTAGAAGTCCCGGTCCTCCGCCGCCAGTACGGTCTCCTGGACGGTCCGGGGGATCTGGGAGAGCGGCACGTTGACGCGGTTGACCTCGCCGTCGCGGGCGAGCTGGGAACCGTCGGAGTAGAGGTAGACGTTGGACTGCGCGATCGCGGCGGAGTTGGCGGGCGGGATGTCGACCAGCAGGTAGCCGGCGACGAGGGCGCCGCCGAGGAGCAGCGCGAAGAGCAGCAGGCAGCCGACGACCAGGCGCCAACCGGGAACGAAGCGGCGCCAGCCGGTGCGCCTCCGCCTCGCGTTGGGGGCTTCGGGCGTGGCGGGGGTCTGGGTTCGGGCGGCCGGGCCGGCCTCTGCGGACCGGTCGCCCTCGGGGCGGTTCGGCGGTTCGTCGGGGGTGTCCGGATCACGAGGGGTCCAGCCCGGTGGTGGTGACTGGTCGCTCATCTCCGGAACTCCTCGGCGCCGTGCGAAATATCCACTTCCGTACCTCATGGTGTCTACCCGATGCCGGGTGATTCCGCCCCGGACGGGCGTAAATCGTTCGCGTGGCTCGCCCCTCCGCACTAAGCTCGCGCGCTTTGGCCGACGTAGGAACGACGTGGGAAACGGAGGGATACGGTGCGTCAGAGAGTGCGTCAGGAACTCCGTCAGGAACTCCGTCAGAGCGCGCGGCAGAGCGTGCATCAGAGAGCTGTTCTCTACACGGCGGTGGCGGCCGGGGGATTCCGCCGGTACGCCACCTACGGGACGGCGACCGCGGCCGGTGTGTTCACCAACACCGTGTTCGGATTCATCGTCGCGTACACGTACATCGCGCTGTGGGACGAGCGGCCCGGGCTGGGCGGCTACGACCAGGCGCAGGCCCTCACGTTCGTGTGGGTCAGCCAGTCTCTGCTGGCCGCCGGATCGCTCCTCGGGGGCGGCTTCCAGGAGGAGATGCAGGAGCGGATCCGGACCGGGGACATCGCCGTCGACCTGTACCGGCCGGCCGACCTCCAGGCGTGGTGGCTCGCCGCCGATCTGGGCCGGGCCGGGTTCCAGCTGCTGGGCCGCGGGGTGGTGCCGCTGCTGGTGGGCGCGCTGGCGTTCCCGCTGGCGCTGCCGGTGGATCCGGTGCGCTGGCTGCTGTTCCTGGTGTCCGTCGGGCTCGCGTTGGTGGTGAGCTTCGCGGTGCGCTACCTGGTGGGGCTGTCCGCGTTCTGGCTGATGGACGGGACGGGGGTCAACATGATGGCCACCGTCGTCACCGTCTTCTTCTCCGGGATGCTGCTGCCGCTGACCGTTTTCCCGGGCGGATTCGGGGAGTTCGTCCGGACGCTGCCGTGGGCGGCGATGCTCCAGGTCCCGCTGGACGTGCTGATGGGCGAGCACGCGGGGGCCGGGGGTGCGGCGGGGGCACTGGGGTTCCAGGCCGGCTGGGCGCTCGTACTGCTGGGGCTGGGGCGGCTGATGCAGTCGGCGGCGACGCGGAAGGTGGTGGTCCAGGGTGGCTGAGGCGGTGGCGGAGGCAGGGGCGGGGGCGGCGGATTCGGGTCCCGGTCCTGATTCGGGTCCCGGTTCTGGTTCCGATCCCGGTCCAGGTGCCGGTTCTGGTTCCGGTTCCGGTGGTCGGCGGGTCGCGGGCCGGCTGGAGGTGCCCCGGCGCAATCGGGCCCTGGAGGGAGTGCGCGGCTACGGGTTGATCGTGGCGATGTGGATCCGGTCGACGATGACGTACCGGACGTCCTTCTTCCTGGCGCTGTTCGGGAACGCGACGATCCAACTCCTGGACTTCGTCGCGATCTACATCATGTTCTCGCACGTGGACTCCCTGGGCGGTTTCTCGCTGCCCGAGATCGCCCTGCTGTACGGGTCCTGTTCGGCCTCGCTGGGCCTGGCCGACCTGCTGCTCGGCAACACCGACCGGGTCGGCGCGCGCGTCCGCGACGGCTCGCTCGACACGATGCTGGTGCGCCCCGTCCCGGTGCTCGCACAGGTCGCGGCGGACCGGTTCGCGCTGCGCCGGCTGGGGCGGATCGTGCAGGGGCTCGCGGTGCTGGGGTGGGCGCTTGCGGTGCTGGATGTGGAGTGGACGCCCGGGAAGGCACTGCTGGTGCCCGTGATGATCGTGGCGGGGGCGGCGATCTTCGCGGCGGTGATGGTGGCGGGGGCGGCTTTCCAGTTCGTCGCCGGGGACGCGGCGGAGGTGCAGAACTCCTTCACGTACGGGGGGAACGCGATGCTCCAGTACCCGCCGACGGTGTTCGGGAAGGAACTGCTGCGCGGGGTGACCTTCATCGTGCCGCTGGCCTTCGTCAACTGGCTGCCCGCACTGCACGTGCTCGGGCGGCCCGATCCGCTGGGGCTGCCGGGGTGGGTGGGGTACCTGAGCCCGCTCGTGGCGTTCGTGGCGTTCCTGCCCGCGTCGCTGGCGTGGCGCGCGGGAGTTCGTTCGTACCGGAGCACGGGGAGCTGAGTGGTGGGCGTGAACACGGGTGACGTGCTGATCTCGTTGGACGGGGTCGAGAAGGTCTTCGACGTACGGCGTCGGGTGAGCCTGATGAGGCGGGAGAAACGCCAGGTCAGGGCGGTGGACGGGATCAGTTTCGAGGTCGCGCGGGGCGAGGTGGTCGGTTACATCGGGCCCAACGGCGCCGGGAAGTCGACCACGATCAAGATGCTGACCGGGATCCTGACCCCGAGCGGCGGCCGGCTGCGCGTCGCGGGCATCGACCCGGCGCGGGAGCGGATGCGGCTGGCGCACCGGATCGGGGTGGTGTTCGGGCAGCGCACGACCCTGTGGTGGGACCTGCCGCTGAAGGACTCGTACGGGCTGATGCGGCGGATGTACCGGATCCCGCAGGCGCGGTTCCGGGAGAACCTGGACCGCTGCGTGGACCGGCTGGACCTGGCCGAGCTGCTCGACGTACCGGTGCGGCAGCTGTCGCTGGGGCAGCGGATGCGCGGGGACATCGCGGCGGCGCTGCTGCACGATCCGGACGTGCTGTACCTGGACGAGCCGACGATCGGGCTCGATGTGGTGAGCAAGGCCAAGGTACGGGGATTCCTGCGGCAGTTGAACGAGGAGCTCGGCACGACGGTGCTGCTGACGACGCACGACCTCCAGGACATCGAGCAGCTGTGCGAGCGGGTGATGGTGATCGACCACGGGCGCCTGATGTACGACGGGCCGCTGGCCGGACTGCACTCGGCTGGCTCGGTGGCCGACAGCGAGCGGACGCTGGTGGTGGACCTGGAGCGGGAGCTGCCGGCGATCAGCGTGCCGGGGGCGCGGGTGGTGAAGGTGGACGGGCCGCGGCAGTGGCTGGCGTTCCCGGCGGGGGCGTCGGCGGCGCCCCTGGTGGCGGCGGTGGCGGCGGACTACCCGCTGGTGGACCTGTCGGTGCGGGAGCCGGACATCGAGGACGTGATCGCGCGGATGTACGCGGGGCGGGGGTGAGGGAGAAATCAGGGGTCGGTCCGGGGTCCGGCTCGGGGTAGAGGCGTACTCCTGCGCGGTATGACTGCATAGGGTGGTCCACATGAGTGACGAGCGGACGCAGAAGCCGTTGCCGGAAGAGCAGTTGTCGCGGGAGACGGCGTCGCCGGAGAAGGCGACGTCGCCGGAGAAGGCGACGTCGTTGGAGAAGGCGACGTCGTTGGAGAAGGCACCGCCGTCGCCGTCCGGTCCCGGGGTCCCCTCTCCCGAGGCCTCCTCTCCCGGGGTCTCCTCGGCACCGGCGCTGCGCGCGTCGGACGCGGACCGGGAGCGGGTGGTGGAGCGGCTGCGCGATGCCGTCGCCGAGGGCCGCCTCGACATGGAGGAGTTCCAGGAGCGGCTGGAGGCGGCGTACGCCTCGCGTACGTACGCCGAGCTCGAACCGCTGACCCGCGACCTGCCGGCCCCCGGCGCCACGGGGCTCCCGGCCGGCGCGCCGGCCACGGACCACGGGTCCGCCTCCTGGCCCGAGCGGATCGGCGGCGCGGGGACCTCGTCCACGGCCGTGGCGGTCATGTCGGGGTTCCAGCGCAAGGGCCAGTGGACGGTGCCAGGGCGCTTCAACGCGGTCGCCTTCTGGGGCGGCGGGGAACTCGACCTGCGCGAGGCGAGCTTCTCGCAGCGCGAGGTGGTGATCAACTGCTTCGCGGTGATGGGCGGCATCCAGATCACGGTGCCGCCGGGCGTGGAGGTCGACGTCCGCGGCATCGGCGTCATGGGCGCCTTCGACCAACGCGGCACCCCGGGCCCCCTCCAGCCGGGCGCCCCGCGCGTGGTGGTCACGGGCCTCGCCTTCTGGGGCGGCGTGGAGATCAAGATCAAGCCCCCGAAGCCCCCGAAGCCCCAACGCACCACCGACCGCCGCCCCCGCAAGGAACTCTGACGGGGCGGCACCCGCGCGCGGTCCGGGCCCCGGGCCGGCCCGGGGCCCGGACCGCGCGGGCTGTGCCCAGGGTGGCTGTGCCTGACGCGGGCCGTGGGCCACCGTCCAGCGGTCGCTGCGGCTGCGGTACTCCTGCCGACCGACCGGCCGTAGGACCGTGCCCAGGGAGGCCCGGGTGCCCAGGGAGCCAGGGAGGCCCCCGGTCGGCCTGCCGGGGTGGGTCGGGTCCCCAACGCGGGAGCCGCCCCGCTGACGGGTGGCGCGGTGCGCGGCCTGGCCACGGGCTGTGGCGCTGCCGTCGGCCACGCGGGTGCTGGGCGCGCCCCCTGGGTGGAGCCATGGACAGACCGGAGGCGCCGGGGCGTCGGCGGCGGCCCCGCGCGGCCCGGCCCCGTGGGCGTAAGGGCGGGCCCCACCCCCGGCGCTTCGCCTTCGGGATGGCGTTCCGGCAGGCTGGGGAGGGTAGGCCCCGCCTCGCACGGCATCGGCGAGAGGTCCGGCGCGCCGGGAACTCCTCGGGGCTCCCGGGAGTCGGATGCTATGCAGACAAAACCGGCGCCCCCGGGGGAAGGCAGGAGCACGTGGATCACCGCAGCGCAGCCGGAGGCGGCACCGCCCCACCGGCCGCCCCACCCCCCGCACCACCACGCCCCACCCGTGGCAGCGGCACGGCGTTCGTGTTCAGCGCGGCCGACGAAGAGCGCCGCGCCGGAGTCCGCCGGATGAAGACCATCGCGACCGGGCTGCTCATCCTGGTCGCGCTGGTCTACGCACTCGCCAAGTGGGCCCAGGACACCGGCGCCGGCCCCTGGGCGGGCTACGTCGCGGCCGCCGCCGAGGCCGGCATGGTCGGCGCGCTCGCGGACTGGTTCGCCGTCACCGCCCTCTTCCGCCGCCCCCTCGGCCTGCCCATCCCGCACACCGCGATCATCCCGACCAAGAAGGACCAGCTCGGCCTCTCCCTCGGCGAGTTCGTCGGCGAGAACTTCCTCTCCGCCGACGTCGTCAAGGCCCGCCTGCACTCCCTCGGGATCGGCGGCCGCCTCGGCGCCTGGCTGGCGGAACCCGCGCACGCCGACCGCGTCACGGCGGAACTCGCCGCCGCGCTGCGCGGAGCCCTGACCGTACTGCGCGATTCCGACGTCCAGGCCGTCGTGGGCGAGGCGATCACCAGACGCGCCGAGACCGCCGAGATCGCGCCCGCGATGGGGAAGACCCTGGAACGGGTCGTCGCCGACGGCGGCCACCACCGCGCCGTCGACCTGATCTGCGCCAAGGCCCACGACTGGCTGGTCACCCACGGGGACTCGGTCATGGACGCCGTGCAGGGCGGCGCCCCCGGCTGGACCCCGCGCTTCGTCGACCGCAAGATCGGCGACCGGGTGTACAAGGAGCTGCTCCGCTTCGTCACGGAGATGCGCGACATGCCGGAGCACCCGGCGCGCGGCGCCGTGGACCGGTTCCTCACCGACTTCGCCGCCGACCTCCAGTCCGATACGGAGACGCGCGCGAGGGTGGAGCGGCTCAAGTCGGAGATCCTCGCGCGGGGCGAGGTGCAGGACGTGATCGCCTCCGCTTGGACGGCGATCCGGTCGATGATCCTCTCGGCGGCGGAGGACGAGCAGAGCGAGCTGCGCCTGCGCGTACGGTCGTCGCTGATGTCCCTGGGGGCGCGGCTGGCCACGGACAGCCGGCTCCAAGACAAGGTGGAGGGCTGGATCGAGGGTGCGGTGGTGTACGTCGTCACCCACTACCGCGCGGAGATCACCTCGCTGATCACGGACACGGTGGCGGGCTGGGACGCCGAGCACACCTCGCGGAAGATCGAGGCCCACATCGGACGGGACCTGCAGTTCATCCGCATCAACGGCACGGTGGTCGGCGCGCTGGCGGGGCTGCTGATCTATACGGTGTCGAGGGCGTTCGGCGCGTAGGCCCGGCCCGGGCGGCAACCGCGAGGCAGGCCCCGCCGGGCGGTCCGGGCGGAGCCCGTGCAGGCTCTGCGGTCGGGCCGGCGGTCAGCGAGGCCGGACGTCGGCGCGGGCGGCCGTCAGCGAGGTCGGGTGTCGGGCGCGGGCGGGCGGCGACGCGTGGCGCCCGGTCGCGATCCGGCGGAGAACGTCCGGCTCAGAACACGGGCGGCGCCTCGGCCGCCCGCCCCGAGGCCGTCGGCCGGCCCACCGCCGGCGGGCTGCCGCCCTGCCGTCGGCCCAGCCGTCGGCCGATCGGCGCGAGCAGGCCCACCGGCCCACCGGCCCACCGGCCCACCGGCCCACGACCGGGTCGCCGGGCGGTCGCCGTCAGCCTGCCGTTCGCTCTGAGGCCGTCGGCCGGTCCACTGCGGGCGGGCTGTCGCTCCGTCGGCTGGCCGGTCGTCGGCTGATCGACGTGAGCCGGCCCGCTGGTCACCGGCCGCCGGCCCACCGGCCCACCGGCCGCCGGGTCGCTGTCAGCCCGTCGGCGCGAGCCTGCCCCGCCGGTCGCCGGCGCGCAGACCGGCCGCCCGCCGGAGGCAGCGGCAGCAGCTCAGCCGAGCTCCGCACCGACCGCCCGCCTGCCGGAGGCAGGCGGCTCAGCCGCGGTCCGCGACCGCCCACGCGGCCGCCGCGACCACCCCGGCCGCGCCGAACACCGCCGGCCAGGCCCCGACCTTCTTCGCCAGCGGGTGCGAGCCCGCGAACCCGGCGACGTACAGCGCGCCGAGCCCGGCCGCGGCCGGGGCGCCGGCCCGCCGGTGCCACTCCCGCCCGGCCACCAGCCCGGCGGCGCCGAGGACGACACCGCCCAGCGGCCGCACCTTGGTCCACCGGGCCACGGCGTAACCGCCCACCAGGCCGGCAGCCGCCACCACCGAGGTCGGTACCCGCTCCATGCCGCCCACCTTCACGTCGTTGTCGTACGAGTCGTACGAGTCGTACCGGTCACACGTCCTACGAGGCTAACGCGGCCGCCTCGCCACCCGACGGGCGCCCAGCGCCCCCAGCACGAGCACGGCCCCGCCGATCACCGCGTCCGGCACCGCGTCCCGCACGGCACCCGGCAGCAGCGCCACGATCCCGAGGACGAGCAGGAACGCGAGCCCGCACCGGCCGGCCGCCCGCAGCAGTCTGTCCACGGGCTGTTCAACGCGGCCGCCGGGTGTCCCGACACGGACGACACTGAGGGGATTTGTCGCACACTCTCCTGATCCGTGCGATGCGTGCCCCGGGAACCCGAAGCACCTAAATTCGCTCTCCCACCCCAAACGGGAAAATCACCCCCACCCCACCTCCACCACCCCACCACACCAGGAGCCGGCACATCGTGATCTGCTACGGACAGGCCGTCCTCGACCTCGTGGACGAACTGGTCGACGCCTACGCCGAGGTCTTCTCGGGCCCACCGTGGAACGAAGGCGAAGAAACCATTCGCCAGTTCGCCACCCGCCTCCAGGCCGACTCCCGGCGCGCTGGATTCCGTACCGCCCTCGCCCAGTCCGCGACCGGCATCGACGGCTTCGCCACCGGCTGGATCACCCCGGCCGCCTTCCCGAAGAACCGCGCGTACGCCCAGGTCGCCTCGCAGCTCGGCCCGCAGCGCGTACGGGAACTCCTGACCGGCGCCCTGGAGATCGACGAGCTCGCCGTACGCCCGTACGCGCGCGGCCACGGCACCGGCCGGGCGCTGCTCACCGAGATCACCGCCGACGCCCCCGACCGGCGGGCCTGGCTGCTGACGTCCCGGCTGGCCAAGGACACGGTGGCGACGTATCGGAGGCTCGGCTGGCACGAGGTCACGCCGCTCCCCGGCACCGAGACGGGCGTCGTCGTCTTCCTGGCCCCGGACCACCCGGGCCGCGAGGACGGCGGGTCCGGGGAGTAGCGGGGTAGCGCCGATTGCCGGTGTCTTGGGGGCCGCGCCGTCCGGGCATACCGGCAGCATGATCACGAACTCGTCAGGCGTCGTCGTCGGCGGCGCCGGCCAGGCCGCGAAGGTGGCCCGCAGGCAGCTCAACCTGGCCACCCGCCACCAGCTCACCGCCGCCGGAATCCCCCCGGGCACCATCACCTCCCGTACCTCCGGCACCTCCCGCACCGGCGGCCCCTGGCAGCGCTTACTGCCCCGGGTGTACCTGCTCCAGACCGGGCCCCCGGACCACCGCCAACGCGCCCTCGCTGCCGTCCTGTACGCCGCCGAGCCCACCTCCGACCCCCTGTCCGGGGACACGGCCGCCCTCACCGGCGGCGCCGCCCTGGCCCTCCTCGGCATCCGCGACGCCCCGCACACCCCGGCGGACGTCCTGGTCCGCGCCCCGCGCCGGCCCGCCGGCACCCCGGAGGTCCGCCCGCTCCCGACCACCCGCTGGCCGCGCACCATCACCGTCTCGGGCATCCCCAGCACCCGCCCGGTCCGCGCGGCGGCAGACTTCGCCTCGCGCACCGAGGACCCCGACCTGGTCCGCTCGGTCCTGGCCGGCGTCGTCCAGTCCGGCTGGTGCCACCCGCAGGACCTGCACGCCGAACTCCGTCTCTCCCGCCTCCTGGCCCGCCCCGCGATCCGCGCGGCCGCGGCGGAACTCCTGGCCGGCGTCCGCTCGGTCGCCGAGGCCCAGGCCCGCGACACCCTCACGGCGACGGACCTCCCGACCCCGCTGTGGAACGCCCGCCTCTACACCCCGGCCGGCACCTTCCTGGCCTCCCCGGACGCCTACTGGCCCGACGAGGGCGTGGCCCTGGAGATCGACTCGGCGGAGTACCACTACACCCGCGACGCCTGGCACGCCACCCTCCGCCGCCGCCTCCGCCTGGAGTCCCACGGCATCCTCGTCGCCAGCGCAACCCCGTCGATGATCCGCGACACCCCGACGGAAGTCCTCGCAGCCCTCCGCACCCTCCTGACCCTAGGCTCCACCCGCCCCACCCCACCCACAGCCCTAGCCCGCGGCCACGTCCAACTGGAGCTGCCGATTCCCTGACAATGGCAGGGTGGAAGCCTTCGAGAGCACGCCTGCCGTCCGCGCTCGCATGAGCCGGCAGAAGAGCAAGGACACGCGGATCGAAGTGGCCTTGCGGCGTGCGCTGCACGCGGCAGGTCTGCGCTATCGGGTGCATCGGCGCCCGGTGAAGGGGGTGCGGCGGGAGGCCGACATCGTCTTCGGCCCCGCGCGCGTCGCCGTCTTCGTGGACGGTTGCTTCTGGCACGGGTGCCCCGAACACGCGACGTGGCCCCGCCGCAACGCGGAGTTCTGGCGCGCGAAGATCGAGGGCAACCGAGCCCGCGACCACGACACCGACGCGCGTCTCGCGGAATTCGGCTGGCTGTCCGTCCGCGTCTGGGAACACGAGGCGGCGGACGAGGCGGCAGAGCGCGTGCGACTGACCGTGCTGTCGCGTCGACGCGACATGGCGGCCAAAGCGCAGGCGAAGCGCCTTGTTTGACGTTTGCCGGCGTCGGGCCCGGTGTACATGACTCAGGCCGATCGGACGCCGGGAACGCCGCCGAGGCCGGACTAACCGTGGCACTCCGGGTAGGGCTTGCCTGAGGTGCACCAGCAGGGGGATGTGGGGGTGGGGGGCCAGGGGGTGGCTTTGCCGCGGGCCGCGAGGGTGGTGGCGTATTCGGCCAGGAGGGACGGGGAGGCCGGGGAGGTCTTCTCCGAGGCCGCGAAGGCCTCGTAGGAGGGGACGCTCGCCGTGACGATGCCCAGGTTGGTGGTGCCCGAGGCGGCGAGGGCGCGGAGGGATGCCTCGATTTCGCGGAGGTGTGCCTCGTGGGACGGGTATTCCGCTGCCAGGGTCGGGTACGAGGTGAGGAGTTCCGCCAGTTCGCGCTGGGGCCAGTGGAGGATGGCCACCGGGAAGGGGCGGGAGAGCGCCGCGCGGCGGTCGCCGAGTTCGGCGCGGAGGCGGGCGATCTCGGCGCGGAGTTCGGCCGGGTCGTCGGAGCCCAGGGCCCAGATGCGCTTGGGGTCGTGGAGCTCGTCCAGCGGGATCGGGCCGATGTGACGGGTGTCGGCGACCATGTCCCAGTCGTCGTGCGGGAGCCCGAGGAGGCGGCGGACGCGGTGGCGGCCCGTCAGGAGCGCGGTGGTGGCCTGCGTGAGGGGCGCGTGCTCCGGGATGAGGAGGGTCGCGGCCTCGGTGAAGCATTCCTCGGAGGTGGTCAACTCGTCGTGGGCTTCGAGGGCTTCCGCGATGACCTCCCACGGGGCCGGGTCCGCGGGGGCTGCCGCGCGGATGCCCTGGATGAGGGCGCGGGCCTCGGGCTCGTGGCCGTACTCCCAGAGGTTGGCGGCCTGGAGGGCCTTGATCAGGTGCGGGTTCGCGGGCGAGGCGGCCAGGAGTTGGTCGTAGAGCGTGCTCGCCCGTTCGCGTGCGTCGGCCAGTTCGAGGTGGGCCGCGGCCTGGAGGAGCAAGGGCTCCTGGTCCTCGGGGTAGCGGGTCGCCGTGCGGATGAGGCGCTCGGCTTCGGCGATGTGCTCGGCAGGCGTGTCGGGGCGCATGGTTCACACCGTACTGCTGCTGGTCAGTTGACGGGGGAGGACTTAGGGTGCCGCCCGTGCGGGATCACTTGCGTGTGGTGGTGCAGGGGAGCGGCCGGCGGGCGCGCGGCGCCGGGCTCGCGCGGGTGTTGTGGGCCGTCGCCGAACTGACCGTCACGGTGGGTGTGGTGGTGTTGTTGCTGGTGGTGCACCAGGTGTGGTGGACCAACCGGCAGGCCGCTGCCGCCGCCCAGGAGCAGGTGCGGGAGCTGGAGAGTCGGTGGGCTGGTGGTCCTGACCCTGACCCTGATCCTGACCCTGGGGTTGGGGATGCCCCTGGGGCTGGGGTAGAGGCTGGTCCTGACCCTGTGGGTGCCGGTGAGGGTGATGTCCCTGAGCCTGAGGGTGGTGGGTCGGGGGCGCCGGCGGCGTCCTCGCCCGGGGGCGGGGGTGGTGCGGCCAAGCCTCGGAGCCCGGCTCAGGCCCCGAAAGGGGCGTACGCCGTGCTGCGGATTCCGCGGCTCGGGCTGACCGTGCCCGTCGCGCAGGGGATCGACAAGCGGGGCGTGCTCGACAAGGGCTACGTCGGGCACTACCCCGGGACGGCTGCGCCCGGGGAGCGCGGGAACTTCGCGCTGGCCGGGCATCGCAATACCCACGGGGAGCCGTTCCGGTACGTCAACCGGCTGCGGGCGGGGGACGAGCTGACCGTCGACGTCAGGGGGCGGCGCTTCGTGTACGTCGTGGGGAAGATCCTTCCGGAGACGAGCGAGCGGGACACCGGGGTGATCGCGCCGGTGCCGCGCAGTGTCGTGAAGCCGGAGGTCGGATACAGCGAGCCCGGTGCGTACATCACGCTCACCACCTGCACTCCCGAGTACAGCTCGAAGTACCGGCTCGTGGTGTGGGGAACGCTCAAGCGCTAGCTGGCTCGCCAGCCAGCTGCTCCGGTCCCGGGCCTGGTCCGGGTCCCGGTTCCGGGTCACGTTCTGGTTCCGGCTCTGGTGCTGTCAGTGCGGGCCGTTAGGATCGGGTCGAGCACACGTTCGCGGTTCGCGAGGAGTTCGCGAGGAGAGGAGGGCCTTCGATGGACAGGGCGGTTGGTTCGCGCTTTTCCCTGGGTGCCCTTCTCATATCGCTCTTGGTGCTCGGCGGGTTCCTCGGGCTGGTGCTCGGAGAGAGCGGCCTGGCCGGTGCCGTGGTGGTGTTCGCCGCCGCCGTGGCCGTGGGCGCCGCCGCTCTGGCGGCCCGGCTCGTGCGGCCCGTGCCGCCGCACCGAATACGCACCGCGATCCGTGATCGCGAGCAGCGCACGGCCTTCCTGCCGCAGCGCGATCCCGACGCCTCGGGCCGTTCGCGGCCGAGGGCACCCGGCCGTCTCGTCCTGACGGCCGCGTAGGGGCGCGCAGTACTCACGCACGCACCAGCTGTTCTCTGATCACTGTCGTCGCCCCTCGCGGGTCGTCACGCCGAAATGCATCTCTTTCGACGTTCGACGAGACCCCTCGGAGGGCCCGCGTGTCCGTTTTCGTTCATCTTGTTGCCCAGCTGGGCCGGCTCCTGGAGCCGGTACTGGCCGAGTCCGCGACCGCTGCCGCGATCGTGCTGTTCACCGTGCTCGTACGGCTTGCCCTGCACCCTCTCAGCCGTGCGGCGTTCCGGGGCGCGACCCCGGTCGCCGGGTGCCTGCCGGTGCTGTTGCAGCTGCCGGTGTTCTTCGTCATGTACCAGGCGTTCTCCTCCGCCGAGGTCGGCGGAGCGGCGAACGAGCTGCTCGGGCACCGGCTCTTCGCCGCGCCGCTCGGGGCCCGCTGGACCGAGGCGCTGGGTGAGGGCGGCCTGTTCGGGGCCCAGGGGCTGGTGTTCCTGGGGCTGTTCGCGGCGATCGGTGTCGTGGCCGCGGTGAGCGCGGTACGGGGACGGCGTGCCGCGGCGGCTGCCCCGGCTCCGGTGCTGCCCCAGGTGTCGACGGCCAAGGGGGCCAAGGGCGCCAAGGGTGCCAAGGGGCCCAAGGGCGGGGCGCCGGCGGCGGTGACCGCCGAGCAGCTGGAGGCGATGCGGAAGCTGGGCGGCGTACTGCCCCTGCTGTCGTTCGGGACGCTGATCACCGCTGGTGTGGTGCCGCTGGCCGCCGGGCTCTACCTGCTGACCACCACCGCCTGGTCGGTGGCGGAGCGGGCCTGGCTCCAGCACCGCAAGGACCGGGCGAGCGCGAGCGTGAGCGTGAGCGAGGGGGCGGGCGTGCGTTCCAGTCTGTGAACAGGGTCTTGCGGATTGGTCGTACTTCTTGGAGGATCAACCAATCCTCCGATGGCCGCAACCCATCGGCCGGCCCGTGGCACGCCCATGGGCCGACCACCCTCGACCACGGGAGAACGCCCATGAAGCTGCTGCGTGTCGGACCGATCGGCGCCGAGCGCCCCGCGCTGCTCGCCCAGGACGGCACCCTCCGCGACCTCTCCGCCCTGGTCACGGATGTGGACGGCGACCTGCTCGCCGACGACTCCGTGCTGTCCCGCGTACGGGACGCGGCGGAGTCCGGCGGGCTCCCGGTCCTCGACGCGGAGGGGCTGCGCATCGGCTCCCCGATCGGCCGCATCGGCAAGATCGTGGGCATCGGGCTGAACTACCACGGCCACGCGGCCGAGGTCGGCGCGGAGGCGCCGGCCGAGCCGATCGTGTTCCTGAAGGCCCCGGACACCGTGGTCGGCCCGGACGACACGGTGCTGATCCCGCGCGGCAGCGTGAAGACCGACTGGGAGGCCGAGCTCGGCGTCGTCATCGGCGCCACCGCCCGCTACCTGGACTCCGCCGAGCAGGGTCTGGCGCACGTGGGCGGCTACGTCCTGGCCAACGACGTCACGGAGCGCGCGTTCCAGATCGAGCGCGGCGGCACCTGGGACAAGGGCAAGAACTGCGAGACCTTCACCCCGCTCGGCCCGTGGCTGGTCACGGCCGACGAGGTGGCGGACCCGCAGGCCCTGGACGTGAAGCTCTGGGTCGACGGTGAGCTCAAGCAGGACGGTCACACCTCGGACCAGATCTTCCCGGTCGGCGAGGTCGTGCGGTACCTGAGCCACTTCATGACCCTGTACCCGGGCGACGTCATCGTCACCGGTACGCCGGCCGGTGTGGCCGCAGGCCAGCCGGAGCCGAAGCCGTTCCTGCGGGCCGGCGCCGTCGTGGAGGTGGAGATCGAGGGCCTCGGCCGCCAGCGGCAGGAGTTCAAGAGCGCCTAGCGGTCGTTGCGCCGTCGCGCCGTCCGCCGTTGGCGTCGGCGGCGCGTGAACATACGGCGGGTGAGGGAGCGGGCCGCCCCCTCACCCGTCTTCGTCATGCCCGGGCGGACCGCAGGTCCACGCTCACCCCGTCGCGGGACGAGACCCGCGCGGCTTCCAGTACCGCCAGACAGCGCGCCGCCTCCCGCGCGCCCACCGGGGAGGGTCCGCCCTCGCGCAGCGCCGCCGCCACGGCCGCGTAGTACGCCGGGTAGTCGCCCGGGAGGGTCTCCACGGGAGTTCCGCCGCCGGTCAGCGGGGACTCGCCGGAGCCGACCCGCCCCCACAGGTGCTCCGGCTCCTCGCCCCACGGCTGATCCGAGCCGGGCCGCAGCCCGTCGCGCAGGGCGGCCTCCTGCGGGTCGAGGCCGTACTTGACGTAGCCCGCCCGGGAGCCGAGGGCGCGGAAGCGGGGTCCCAGCTGGGCGGTGGTGGCGCTGACGTAGAGGTGCGAGCGGACCCCGCTCTCGTGGGTGAGGGCGATGAAGGTGTCGTCGTCGGCCTCGGCGCCCGGACGGCGTACGTCCGCCTCCGCGTAGACCCGTACCGCCGGGCCGAACAGCACCAGGGCCTGGTCCACGACGTGGCTGCCGAGGTCGTACAGCAGGCCGCCGATCTCCTCCGGGGCGCCGGACTCGCGCCAGCCGCCCTTGAGCTGCGGGCGCCAGCGCTCGAAGCGGGACTCGAAGCGCTGGATCTCGCCGAGTTCGCCGTCGGCGATGAGGCGGCGCAGGGTGAGGAAGTCGTTGTCCCAGCGGCGGTTCTGGAAGACGGAGAGGAAGGTCCCGGTCCGCTCGGACAGGTCGGCGAGCGCGTCGGCCTCGGCGGCGGTGGCGGCGAGCGGCTTGTCCACGACGACGGGGACGCCGGCGGTGAGGGCGGCCGTGGCGAGCGGGACGTGCGTCTTGTTGGGGGAGGCGATGACGACGAGGTCGACGCGCTCGCCCGGCCCCTCCCACAGCTCGGCGGCGTCGGTCGCGATCCGGACGCCGGGGTAGGCCTCGCGCGCCTGGGCCTGGCGGCCGGGGTCGGAGGTGACGACGGTGTCGAGGACGAGCCCGGGGGTGGCGGAGACCAGCGGGGCGTGGAAGACGGAACCGGCGAGTCCGTAGCCGACGAGGCCGACGCGGAGCGGGGCGGCGGGGGTGTAGGGGGTGGCGGCGGGGGCGGTGGCGTTCATGCCCCTACTTTGGCAACAGTGTTGCTTAAGTGCAAGGAGGGTGGAGAATGGGCGGGTGAACAGGGCGAACGGTGAGGGGCGCGGCGTCAATCTGCCGGCGCTGCGCGGGCACAACGACGCGCTGGTGCTGGATCTGCTGCGCGGCGCGGGCGCGAGCGAGGGCGCGAGCGAGGGCGCCGGTGCGGGTGCGCGCCCGGGAGCGGCGGGGCCGGGCCTCGGGCGGTCGGAGCTGGCGGAGCGCACGGGGCTCACCCCGCAGGCGGTCAGCAAGATCACGGCGCGGCTGCGGGCCGAGGGGCTGGTGGCGGAGGCCGGCCGCGGCGCGTCGACCGGGGGCAAGCCGCGGACGCTGCTGCGGCTGGTGCCGGAGGCGCGGAGCGCGGTGGGGGTGCACGTGGACCGGGACGAGCTGCGGGTGGTCCGGGTCGACCTGGCGGGCCGCGTCACCGCGGACTGGCGGGGTCCGCTGGACTTCGGCGCCGGGCCGGGGGTGGTCGTCGACGCGGTGGCGGATGCGGTCGTACGGACCTTCGCGCATCCGGGGTCCGGTGCGGGGCCGTCGCAGGTGCTGGGGGTGGGAATTGCCGCGCCGGGCCCGCTCGACCGGCGGACCGGGGTGCTGGGGCGGGTGACGGGGTTCCCGGAGTGGGAGGGGTTCCCGCTGGGGGAGGAACTGGCGGGGCGGTTGGGGGTGGCGGTGGTGGTGGACAAGGACACCAACGCCGGGGCCGGAGCCGGCGCGGGCGCGGGCGGGGATTTCGGGGCTTCGGTGTACCTGCACGTCGGCACCGGCCTGGGTGCGGGACTCCGGCTGAACGGCGAGGTGTACCGCGGGGCGCGGTCGGCGGCGGGGGAGTTCGGGCACCAGGTGCTGATGCTGGACGGGCCGCCGTGCCGGTGTGGGGGCCGGGGGTGTGTGGAGGCGCTGTGCCTGGATGCCGTGGCGCGGGGTGATCTGGCGGAGGCCGCGCGCGTGCTGGGGGAGGCGGCGGCGAACCTGGTCGCGCTGCTGGACGTGGACCGGGTGGTGCTGGGCGGGCGTGTGGTGGAGGGGGCGCCGGGGGTGTTCGTGTCCGGCGTCTCCGGCGCGCTGGCCGCGCGCGGGGCCGGTGCCACCGTTGCCCTGGCCGGGCGGGGGGTGGCCGAGGGGGCGGCGGAACTGATCCTGGCCCCCTTCTTCGGCCGCTCGGGCTGACGCCGATCGGTTCCCGCCCCTCCGCGGTACGGAGCCTCTCCGGCGGACACGTCAACCCCCGTCGGGCCGGACGGGGCGCCCCCGATCACACCGGTGCGGCACCGTTCCCGGGGACCGGCCCCCGGACCCCCGCGCCTCAATCGCCGGCGGGGCTGGATGGTCCCGGCGGGGCCGCGTGGTCCCGGCGGCGCTCGATGGTGTCGGTGCGTGGCGCCCACGGAGGTGCGCCAATCAGGCGTAAACGGGGGTGGGGCAGGCGTGGTGGGACGTGGGGGGTCGGGTGGGCGTGGGAGGGTGCGGGCAAGGTCCGGGGTGATCGTCGGGTTGTCGTACCGGTGTTTCGGTGGTGCGGAGTTCCGGCGGGCCGGTGGGCCGGTGGTGCGGTGTCCGGTCGGGGTGCTCCGGGTAGGTTCGGTGGCTCCGGCCGTGGTGGCCGGTCTCCCCTCAATCGTCCAGCGTCAACGTCAACGTCAACGTCCATCGTCCGGCGAGCAGCGAAGGTCTTCCATGCGACTGCGCAAAGCCCTTGCCCTCTCGGCCGTCCTGTCCGGCGTCCTCCTCGCCGGCGCGGCGCCCGGCGCCCTCGCGGACGTCGGTACCGGCGGTGGCGCCCACCCCGCGCCCGCGTTGCCCTCGCGGGCGCAGGCCAGTTGCGGGGACGGGAAGAGCACCGCGTTCCCCATCGGGGCCCGGATCCGCGGCGGGCCGGCCGTGTACCGGACCGGCGGCGGGGCGCAGACCTGGTTCCTGGACCTGACCAACACCACCGGCTCCGCCTGCACGGCCATCCACCCCGTCGTCGTGTTCACCGACAAGGCCCGCGCCCTGCGCCCCGCTCACCTCCGGATGGAGTTCGACGCCCCCGGCGGCAGCTTCCCGGTCAGCCTGGAGCGGACCGACCGCGACGAGATCATCGCCGTGTTCGACGGCGGCGACGCCTTCCCCGGGTTCTCCGTCGGCGCCGGCGGCTCGATGACCGTCAAGGTTCGGCTCGCGTTCTCGCCCGACGCCCCGCACGGCGAGGTCGTCGCCGACGCCGCCCTGGTCCAGCGCAAGGGCGACGACGGCGACTGGGTCGGCGAGGCCGGCGGCTACCGCTTCTCGGTCGAGGGCCCGGACGAGGAGTCGGGCGAGGCCGGGGCCCTCGCCCACACCGGCCCGCACACCGGCCCACGCGAGTGGGCGTACGGGAGCGCCGCCATCGCCGCGATCGCGGCCGGCGGCGGGCTGCTGCTCGGGGCGCGCCGCCTGCGCTGATCCCGGTTCACCGAGGGCACGTAAAGTCCGAGCGTGGAAGAACAGATCCAGCCCCATCGCCCCGGCTCGCCCGTCCGCTCCGGCATCCCCGAGCACGGCCGCGTCCCCAAGTACTACGCCGTCAGGGCCCGCATCGCGGAGCTGCTCGACGAACTCGGCGAAGGCGGCCTGCTGCCCACCGAGCGCGATCTCGCCGAGCGGTACGAGGTGTCCCGCGAGACCGTGCGGCAGGCCCTGCGCGAGCTGCTCCTGGAGGGCCGGCTGCGCCGCGCGGGGCGGGGCACCGTCGTCGCCGGGCCGAAGCTGGAGCAGCCGCTGTCGCTCGCGAGCTACACCGAGGGCGTCCGCCGCCAGGGCCGCCGGCCCGGCCGCAACCTGATCGGCCTGGAGCGGTTCCCGTGCCCGCCCGAGCTGGCCCGGGGCATCGGCGCCGAGGCCGGCGAGCCCGTCTGGCACCTGGAGCGCGTCCTGCTGGCCGACGACGAGCGGGTCGGCCTGGAGAGCACGTACATCCGGGTGGCCCGGGCGCCCCGCCTGGACAGCGATTTCCCGCCGGACTCCTCCTTCTACGGCTACCTCCGCGACAGCCTCGGCATCTCCTTCGGCGACGCGGACGAGAAGCTGGAGACCGTCCTGGCGACCCCGCGCGAGGCCCTGCTGATCGGCACCCCGCCGGCCCTTCCGATGCTGCTGATCCACCGCTTCTCGCGGGATCAGGACGGCGGGCCGCTGGAGCGGGTGCGTTCGCTCTACCGTGGTGATCGGTTCAGCTTCACGACCCGTCTGAAGCCCGAGTAGCGGGAGGGGAAACGCCATCAATCCTGAAAAAAGGGACGCACTGACATCACAAGAAGGTAACGGGTCTAGTCCAAACGTCGAGGGCTGTTCACCGGCCCGTTGCCATCCGGATCCCCTCGGGTCACGGGCCGCGCCCACCTTGGACGGCGTGAGAGTCATAGTCGTCGGAGGCGGCGTGGTCGGCACCATGCACGCCTGGCAAGCAGTCGAACGCGGCCACGAGGTCGTCCAGATCGAGCGAGAAGCGGAGGCCCGCGGCGCGTCGCTGCGCAATTTCGGCCAGATCTGGGTCAGCGGGCGGGCCGGGGGCGAGGAGCTCGACACCGCCCTGCGGGCCCGCGAGCTCTGGGAGCGCATCGGCGCGGAGGTGCCCGGCCTGGGCTTCCGCGCCATCGGCTCCCTCACCCCGGTGCGGGGCGCCCGCGAGTACGCGGTCGCCGAGGCGGCCACCGCCCGCCCGGACGCCGCGGCCCGTGGCTACGAACTGGTCACCGCCGCGGAAGCGCGACAGATCAACCCGGCCCTGCGCGGCGCCTTCGAGGCGGCCCTGTGGTGCGAGCGGGACGCGGCCGTCGAACCGCGCACCGCCCAGCTCCACCTGCGCGAGGCCCTGCGCGCCACCGGCCGGTACACCTTCCTCCCCGGACGCGAGGTCCGCGAGGTCGTCGGCCCCGGCGCCGTCCGCGACGACCACGGTGACGTCCACCGCGGTGACACCGTCGTCCTGGCCACCGGCGCCTGGCTGTCCGGCCTGGTCCGCGAGCTGGCCCCGGAGCTGCCCGTGCGCCGCGTCCGGCTCCAGATGATGCAGACCGCCCCGCTCGGCGAGCCGCTGACCACCTCGGTCGCCGACGCCGACAGCTTTCGCTACTACCCGGCGTACAAGAGCGAGGCGCTCGACGCGCTCAACGCCGGGCAGGCGCAGGCGCCGATCGCCGCCGCGCACAAGATGCAGCTCCTGATGGTCCAGCGCCTCGACGGCGGGCTGACCATCGGCGACACCCACGAATACGAGCACCCCTTCGCGTTCGACACCCTCGAAGACTCCTACGAGCACCTCACCGAGGTGGTCGAGTCCTTCCTGAGCCGCCCGCTGCCGAAGATCCGGCACCGCTGGGCGGGCGTGTACGCGCAGTGCACCGACACCACCCGCGTCGTCCACCGCCAGCAGGTGGCCGACGGCGTCTGGCTGGTGACCGGACCCGGCGGGCGCGGGATGACCTGCTCGCCCGCCATAGCCGAGACCACCGCGAACGAACTGGGCTGGTAGACACCATGAGCGACCTGAACGACGCGAGCGGCCCGAGCAGCACGGGCAGCACGGGCAGCACGAACGAGACCCGCAGGCTGATCGTCCTCGACATGGCCGGCACCACCGTCGCCGACGGCGGCCTCGTCGAGCGCGCCTTCGAGCGCGCCGCCGAGCGCCTCGGAGTCGAGCCCGGCAGCGCCGACCACGCCGCCAAGCTCCAGTACGTCCGCGACACCATGGGCGAGTCGAAGATCTCGGTCTTCCGCCACCTCTTCGGCACCGAGGAACTGGCCCAGCGCGCCAACTCCGCCTTCGAGCAGGCGTACGGGGAACTCGTCGACGGCGGCCTGATCGCCCCGATCCCCGGCGCCCGCGAGGCCATCGAGAAGCTCCGCGCCGACGGCCACACCGTCGCCTTGACCACCGGCTTCGCCCGCGTCACCCAGGACGCCATCCTCGACGCCCTCGGCTGGCAGGGCCTGGCCGACCTGACCCTCTGCCCCGCCGACGCCGGCGGCCGGGGCCGCCCGTACCCGGACATGGTGCTCGCCGCGTTCCTGCGCACCGGCGCCGCGACCGACGTCCGCGAGACCGTGGTGGCCGGCGACACGGCGTACGACATGCTCAGCGGCCGCCGCGCCGGAGCCGGGATCGTGGCGGGCGTCCTGACCGGCGCCCACGACCGCGCGACCCTCGACGAGCACGGCGCCACCCACGTCCTCGCCTCCATCGCCGACCTCCCCGCGCTCCTGGCGAGGGAGTCCGGCGCGTGAGCGGCATCCGCTTCGACTCCGTATCGGTCGCCTACGCCGGCAACACCGTCCTGGACTCCCTCGACCTGACCGTCGAGCCGGGCGAGGTCATGGCGCTGCTGGGCCCCTCCGGCTCCGGCAAGACCACGGCGCTGCGCGCGGTCGCCGGGTTCGTACGGCCCGCCGCCGGCCGGGTGCTGATCGGCGGCCGGGACGTCACCGCGCTCCCGCCGCACAAGCGCGGCATCGGGATGGTCGTCCAGCAGTACGCGCTGTTCCCGCACATGCGGGTCGAGGAGAACGTCGCCTTCGGCCTCAAGGCGCAGAAAGCCCCCAAGGCCGAGATCCCGGGCCGGGTCGCCGAGGCCCTGGAGATGACCGGGATGGCGGCCTACGCCAAGCGCTACCCGCGCGAGCTCTCCGGCGGACAGCAGCAGCGCGTGGCCATCGCCCGCGCGCTCGCCATCCGCCCCGGGGTGCTCCTGCTCGACGAGCCGCTCTCCGCGCTCGACGCGCAGCTGCGCTCCGGGATGCTCGCCGAACTGGCCCGGCTGCACCGCGAACTGCCCGACGTGTCGATCCTTTACGTCACGCACGACCAGGTGGAGGCGCTCACTCTGGCCGACCGGATCGCGGTCATGGACCGGGCCCGGCTCCAGGACTGCGGCACCCCGCAGGAGCTGTACCGGGCCCCGCGCACCGAGTTCACCGCCTCGTTCGTCGGCAACGCCAACCTGCTGCCGGTGACCGTCGCCGAATCCGGGGCGCTCTTCGCGGGGCGGGCGCTGGAGCTGGACCGTGGGCGGGCCGCGCCGGGCGTGAGTGCGACGTTGTGCGTACGGCCGCACCTGCTCGGCCTCGGGGCCGGGCCCAACGCGCTGACCGGGACGATCGCCGAGGTGCAGTGGCGCGGCTCCACGCACCGGCTCTACGTCGACGTGGACGGCCACCGCGTCAAGGCCGACCTGCCGGAGCTGCGCGAGACCCCGGCGCTGGGCGACGAGGTGACCCTGCACTTCGAACCCCGCGACGCCGTGCTGCTGGCCGCAGGGGTGTCGGATGGCTGAGGCCCCCCGCCTGGACGGGCGCCGAACCGCGCACCTGCCGGGCACCCGGACCCCGGAGCACACCGACGCCACACCGGACACCCCCACCCGGACCGCCCACGCCACCGCCGGCGGCACCCTTGCCGACCACGGCACCACCGCGGGCAGCGCCACCACCGCCCCCGGCCACACCGCCACCCCGTCCGGCTCCCGCACCCCGCACAGGATCCGCCCCCCGCAGGGGACCGGTGTCCCGCGGTGGCTGTGGAGCGTGCCGCCCGTGGCCGTGCTCGCGCTGGTCTTCCTCTACCCCCTCGCGCTGGTGGTCCAGCAGTCGTTCACCCCCGAGAACGGCGGCGGCGCCTTCGACGCCTACGCCTCCGTGTTCGCCTCCCACGGCTTCCGCGAAGCCCTCGGCACCACGGTCTGGCTGGCCGTCGGCGCCACGGTCGGCTGCCTGGTCCTCGGCTTCGCGCTCGCCCTGATCATCGCCTTCGTCCCCTTCCCCGGGGCCAAGGCCGTCGCGAAGTTCATCGACGTCTTCCTCTCCTTCCCCTCCTTCCTCATCACCCTCGCCCTCCTCTTCATCTACGGGACGGTGGGCATGGCCAACGGGGTCTGGACTGACCTGACCGGCGCCGCCGACGGCCCGTTCCACTTCCTCACCACCCCCTGGGGCGTCCTCCTCGCGGAGATCACGTACTTCACGCCCTTCGTGATGCGCCCGCTGCTCGCCGCCTTCTCCCAGCTGGACACCGCACAGCTGGAGGTGGCCTCCTCGCTCGGCGCGAAGCCCGCCCGGATCATCCGGCGGGTCATCCTCCCCGAGGCCCTCCCGGCCCTCGCCGCCGGCGGAAGCCTCGTCCTCGTCATGTGCCTCAACGAGTTCGGGATCGTCCTGTTCACCGGAGCCAAGGACGTCACCACGCTCCCGATGCTCATCTACGGCAAGGCGATCCTCGAATCCGACTACGCGGCCGCCTGCGTGGTCGCCGTCGTCAACATCGCGATCTCCGTCGGCCTGTTCGGCCTCTACCGGGTGGTGAGCAAGCGTGCTGGTGCATAGCAAGACAGGCCGCTGGGCCGCCTGGGGCCTGTTCGGCCTCCTCTTCCTGCCCCTCTTCGCCCTGCCGCTGCTCGTCGTGGTGGCCGCGTCCTTCTCGACCCACTGGTCCGGGGCCTTCCCCTCCGGCCCGACCACCGAGAACTACGCCTCCGCCGCGCGCGGCGAATCCCTCCAGGCACTGACGACCTCGCTGGTCACCGCCCTGGTCGCGAGCCTGCTCGCGCTCACCGTCGGCAGCTGGGCGGCGCTGGCCGCCGCCGGGCTGAAGAAGCGCGGAAAGCGTTCCCTGGACGCCCTGTTCATGCTCCCGGTCGCCGTGCCGTCCGTGGTCGTCGGCCTCGCCGTACTGGTCGCGTTCAGCAAGCCCCCGATGCTGCTCAACGGCACGAGCTCAATCGTGATCCTGGCGCACACCATTCTTGTCACGGCGTTCGCCTACCAGTCGGTTTCGGCTGCGATCGTCCGTCTCGACCCGGCGTACGAACAGGCGGCGGCCTCCCTGGGCGCCCGTCCCGCGCACGTGCTGTGGCGGGTCAAGCTCCCCCTCCTGCTGCCGTCCCTCACCGCGGCCGCCGGACTCTGCTTCGCCCTGTCCATGGGCGAGCTGAGCGCCACGATGATGCTCTACCCGCCGGACTGGATGCCCCTCCCGGTCCGGATCTTCACCGCCACCGACCGCGGTTCGCTCTTCAGCGGCTCCGCCGTCGCCGTGGTCCTGATGGCCACCACCCTGCTGGTCCTGCTGGCCGTCTCCCGTATCCGCACCAGAGCCACCTACCGCTGACTCCCTTTCCCCGTAAGGAAGTTCCATGCCCAGCAGCAAGTACCCGCGCCTCACGGCCGCCGTCACCGGCAGCCTCGCCCTCGCCGCCGGCCTCACCGCCTGCGCGGGCTCCTCCACCGCCGCCGACTCCAAGGGCGGCGGCGAGAAGGTCGTCACCGTCTACAGCGCCGACGGCCTCAAGAGCGACAAGGGCGACGGCTGGTACGACAAGGTCTTCGCCGATTTCACCAAGAAGACCGGCATCGAGGTCAAGTACGTCGAGGGAGGCTCGGGCGAGATGGTGCAGCGCGCCGTCCGCGAGAAGAGCAACACCCAGGCCGACGTCCTGATCACGCTGCCGCCGTTCATCCAGCAGGCGGACGGCAAGGGCCTGCTCCAGGCCTACAAGCCGCAGGGCTCCGACCAGGTCAAGGGCGGCGACAAGGCCACCGACGGCAAGTGGACCTCGGTCGTCAACAACTACTTCGGCTTCGTCTACAACAAGAAGGAGCTCACCGAGGCGCCCAAGACCTGGGAAGAGCTGCTGGACGGCAAGTTCAAGGGCAAGCTCCAGTACTCCACCCCGGGCGTCGCGGGCGACGGCACCGCCGTGCTCATCAAGGCGATGCACGACTTCGGAGGCAAGGAGCCGGCGATGGAGTACCTGAAGAAGCTCCAGGCCAACAACGTCGGCCCGTCCTCCTCCACCAGCAAGCTCGCGCCGAAGACCGACAAGGGCGAGCTGCTCGTCGCCAACGGCGACGTCCAGATGAACTTCGCGCAGTCCAAGTCCATGCCGAACCTGGGCATCTGGTTCCCCGCCAAGGACGGCGGCAAGCCCACCAGCTTCGCCCTCCCGTACGCGGCCGGCCTGGTGGCCAAGGCCCCGCACACCGAGAACGGCAAGAAGCTCCTCGACTACCTGCTCAGCGAGGACGCCCAGAAGCTGGTCAGCGAGGTCGGCGGCGGCTTCCCGGCGCGCTCCGACGTCAAGCCGACCGACGCCAACGCCGTCGAACTCACCAAGCTGATGACCGGTGTCGAGATCTTCGAGCCCGACTGGGCCGACATCGACAAGAACCTCACCGGCCACGTCGACGCGTGGAAGTCCGCGACCGGCAGCTGACGCTTAACCCTGCGGCCACTCGTGGCCGCAATAGTGACGCTTGCGTAACGGGTCTGGACCGAAGATCGCACCTTCGGTCCGGACCCGGCGCATGTCCACTCGCGCATTCCCACGATTACTCCCGGAGGAGTACGTGCCCACTGTCCTGTCAGGACGCGCCCTCGCCGTGGCCGCCACCGCCACGGCCCTGCTCGCCACCGCGCTCGCCACCCAGACCGCCGGCGCCGCCACCACCGCGACCGGCACCGCGGCCGGCACCGACAAGGTCCTCGTCATCGGCCTGGACGGCGTGGTTCTCGACCGAGTCAAGGCCGCCAACGCCCCGCACCTGAAGGGCCTGATGGCCCAGGGGCTGACCGCGAAGAGCACCTTGTACGCGAACCCGATGGCCGCCACCTCCTCGGGCCCGGGCTGGTCCGCCATCGCCACCGGCGTCTGGCCCGACAAGCACGGCGTGAAGGACAACTCCTTCACCGGCAAGAACTACACGGCCTACCCGGACTTCCTGACCCGCGCCGAGAACGCCAAGCCCTCCCTCAACACCTACGCGGCCGCCGACTGGGAGCCCATCACCTCCACCGACGCGGGCGGACCGATCTTCTCCGCCAAGGTCGACAAGCGCCTCAGCCTCAAGGGCGACCGCGACGGCTACGGCACCGAGGACCCGAAGATCGCCACCGCGGCCGCCGCCGAACTGCAGGGCCAGAACCCGGACGCCGCCTTCGTCTACTTCGGCCAGGTCGACGGCGCCGGCCACTCCTACGGCGCCGCCAGCCAGCAGTACCTCGACGCCATCGGCCGTGTCGACGCGCTGGTCGGCCAGCTGCTCACCGCCGTCCAGAACCGCCCGACGTACGCCCAGGAGAACTGGAAGATCCTGGTCACCACCGACCACGGCCACACCGACGCCGGCGGCCACGGCGGCTCCACCATCCAGGAGCGCGGGACCTTCGTCATCGCCAAGGGCGCGGGCATCCCCGCCGGTTCGGTACGCGACGACGTCAAGCTCGTCGACGTCGCCGCGACCGCGCTCGCCCAGGTCGGCGTCAACCCCGGCTCCGCGATCGACGGCGTCCCGGTGAACGCGCCTGACGACAACGACCCGTTCGACACCGTGCGCCCCAACCTCCAGGCGCGCGTGGACGAGATGGGCATCCCGGCGGGCGTCAAGGGTTTCACGCACACCCCGCCGGCCGGCTGGTCGGTCGACAACTCCAAGATGGGCACCGGCGGTGTCACCGAGTGGGCCGGCTGGGCCTTCGCGACCGACGAGTTCTGGAGCCAGTCCCAGCGCGACCAGTGGCGCGAGCTGAACGTCCGCTCCCGTGACGTGTTCGCCGTCGCCGACTCCGACGAGTGGGACGACAAGACCCACACCGGCACCTTCGACTCCACCCTGATCACCCCCAAGTGGGCCGTGACCGGCGCCTCGACGAAGAAGCTCACCTTCCAGACGCACTACCGCCACGAGGCCGGCCAGAGCGCCCAGGTCCTGGTCTCGTACAACGGCGGTGCGCCGGCCGTCGTCAAGACCTACACCGCCGACGCGATCGCCAAGGCGGAGTCCCTGACGCTCCAGGTTCCGGCCGGCGCCACCGACGTCCAGGTCCGGTTCCGCTACAGCGGCAACAACAACTGGTTCTGGACCGTCGACGACGTCCGCCTCGGCTGATCGACCCCGCGCGGTCCGGGCCGTGGACGCCCTCGGCGTCCGCGGCCCGGCCCCGATAGGGTGGTCGAGACCACGGGTCACAGGTCAGAGGTACGGCCACCGAGAGCGGAGAACAATCCAGTGGCAGAGCGCAAGCCGATCGAATCCTGGCTCACCGACATGGACGGGGTCCTCATCCACGAGGGCACGCCCATCCCCGGCGCCGATGCCTTCATCAAGCGGCTGCGCGAGTCCGGCAAGCCCTTCCTGGTGCTGACCAACAACTCCATCTACACCCCGCGCGACCTCCAGGCCCGCCTCCACCGCATGGGCCTGGACGTCCCCGTCGAGAACATCTGGACCTCGGCGCTCGCCACCGCCAAGTTCCTCGACGACCAGCGCCCGGGCGGCACCGCGTACGTCATCGGCGAGGCCGGACTGACCACCGCCCTGCACGACATCGGCTACATCCTGACCGACCACGAGCCCGACTACGTGGTCCTGGGCGAGACCCGAACGTACAGCTTCGAGGCGATGACGAAGGCGGTCCGCCTGATCAACGGGGGCGCCCGCTTCATCTGCACCAACCCCGACGAGACCGGCCCCTCCACCGAGGGTCCGCTCCCGGCCACCGGCGCCGTCGCCGCGCTGATCACCAAGGCGACCGGCAAGCAGCCGTACTTCGCCGGCAAGCCCAACCCGCTGATGATGCGGACCGGACTGAACGCCATCGGCGCGCACTCCGAGAGCAGCGCGATGATCGGCGACCGGATGGACACCGATGTCCTGGCCGGACTGGAGGCGGGCATGCAGACCTTCCTCGTGCTGACCGGCCTGACCACGCTCGCCGACACCGAGAAGTTCCCGTACCGGCCGACCAAGACGGTGAACTCGATCGCGGACCTGGTCGACCTGGTCTGACCCGGCCTGGTCTGACACGTACGGGCCAAGCGGGCGCCGCTCCGGATGCGGAGCGGCGCCTCGCACGTGAACCTCCTTGTTGAGGAGGTCCACCATGCGCAGTGCTGTCATCGCTCTCCGTACCGCCGGGGTGGCCGTCGCCTTGACGGCCGTCTCCGCCGCGACCGCGCCCGCCGCCCTCGCGGGCGACGACGACCGCGGCAGTGTCTCGGCAGACCCGAACCCGGCGGAGCCGGGGGCGCGGGTCACGCTGCGCGTCCAGGGCTGCAACGGCCACTGGGCGTCGGCCAAGTCCGCCGTCTTCGTGGCGGACGTCGACCTGTCGGGCCGTGACGGCGGCCGCGGTCTGACGGGCGACGCCCTGATCAGCTCCCGTGCCGAACCGGGATGGCACGACATCCGGATCAAGTGCGACGGCAAGGAAGGGGCGGTGCGCGGCTCGATCCAGATCAGCCACCACCGCCAAGAGCCGTCCAAGCCCTACCCGCACCACACCCCCGTCTGGCCGGTCCACGCGGGCGGCGGCGGGATGGCCGCGGAGCTCGCCGCGCAGCCGGACCGGATGGCGGACGCGGCGGCCGAGAAGAAGCACCACGGCGACGACGGCCCGGGCCTGCCGCACACGCTGATCGGCGCGGTCCTCGCCGCCGCGGCCACGCTCGCGGTCGCGGGCAGGGCGCTGACCCTGCGCCGGCGCCGCAGCGGCGAGTGAGGGCCGGCCGGTGACGGCCTCGGACGAGCCGAAGTCCAGCGGCGGCGCGAAGCTGCTGACCTTCGCCGCCTGGTCCGTGCTGGTGCTGGGCCTGTGGCTGTGGGGCCGGGAGATCACCGGGGTCCCCGCCCAGGTCCCCGGCCTGCCCGGCGGCGCGGTCGCCGGCGCGCCCGGCGTGCCGCTGCCCGCCGCGCACGCCCCGCTCGGCGCGGCCCTGCCCGCGCGGGTCGACGTGCCCTCCATAGGCGTCCAGGCCCCGGTGATCTCCCGGGGTCTGGACAAAGACGGCGCGATCGACCCGCCCCCGTATGACCGTCCGGGCACGGTGGGCTGGTGGGGCGGCGGAGCCCAGCCGGGCACGGCCGGGACCGCGCTGCTCGTCGGCCATGTCGACACCGCATCGAAGCCGGCCGTCTTCTACGGCCTGAGCTCGGCCAGACAGGGGGACACCGTGCGGGTGGTGCGCGCGGACGGGACCATCGCCGAGTTCACCATCGAGGACGTCCAGGTCTACGAGCGCGCGGGCTTCGACCCCCACAAGGCGTACGGGCCGAAGGTGCCGGGCCGGGCCGAGCTGCGGCTGGTGACCTGCGGCGGAACGTACGACAAGACGGCCAAGCAGTACTCGGCGAACGTGGTGGTGTCGGCGTACCTGACGGGGGAGAAAGCCGGGGCGGGGACCGTGGTGTAGGCCGTGGTCCGTACGGTGAAACGAAGAAGCCCCTCGCAGCTTTCGCTGCGAGGGGCTTCCTCCGTCTGTGCGCCGCCAGGGACTCGAACCCCGGACCCGCTGATTAAGAGTCAGCTGCTCTAACCAACTGAGCTAGCGGCGCCTGCTGACAGAGAAAACTCTACCCCACCTGCGGAGGTGTTCGTGACCAGCCACGCCCGCCTTGTCCGATTAACCCACGTTTGAGGGGATTATCGTGCACGATATGTCTGGCCGCACTGAATCTGATGCCCCGCCAGATTCGTGCGGGCCGATCAATGGACGAGCAGGGGAGTGGACGGAACCGCATGACGATGCAGCCTCCGACGCATGTGCAGATGCCGACGCCGATGTCGATGCCGGCCTTCCAGGAGTACGAGCCCGCGGGCGACTGCGTGTGCCTGGGGTGTACGCAGCGCCGTCGCGCCCTCGCCCGCGCGCGGGCCATACCGCTCCGGGACGGCGGCCACCCGGCCGCGCGCGGCGCCCGCCGGGCACTGGTGCTCGCCACCGCGGCCGGTGTCGTCCTCAGCGGGGGCGGCAGTGTCGCCCTCGCCACCGCGAACCCGGTGCCGGGTCCCGGCCCGGTGAAGCGGGACGGCGCCGACACCCCGCAGGGCGGCCGGGCCCCGCTGCACGGGCCGAAGGGCAAACCGGGCGGCGCGCCCGGAGCGCCCTCCGCCGTGAAGCGGATCGACCGGGCGACGATGATCAACCGGGCCAAGCTGTGGCTGGACGCGGAGGTCCCGTACAGCATGTCCGAGTACTGGTCGGACGGCTACCGGCAGGACTGCTCGGGCTACGTCTCGATGGTCTGGAACCTTGGTTCCAACGAGTGGACCGGCAGCCTCGACAAGTTCGCCACCAAGATCACGAAGGCGGAGCTGCTGCCGGGGGACATGCTGCTGTTCCACAACCCCTCGGACCCCACCAACGGCTCGCACGTCGTCATCTTCGGCGGCTGGGCCGACGAGACGCAGACGCACTACATCGCCTACGAGCAGACCCGGCCGTACACCCGAAAGCTGGCTACGCCGTACGGGTACTGGACCAACTCGACGAAGTACCTCCCGTACCGGTTCAACGGGGTGACGGGCGGCATCGTTCCCGACGACCCGGCCGGCGGCGCCAAGCCGGGCACCTCGACGGTGTTCCCGGGCGTCGCGAAGTTCGGGCCGGGCGCGGACAACGAGTACGTCAAGCAGCTCGGCAACATGCTGATCGACCGGGGCGGGCGGCGCTTCTACCCCAAGGGCGCGAGCTCGAAGTGGAGCGACGCGGACAAGCTGGCCACGCAGGCGTTCCAACAGGCGCAGGGCTGGACGGGCGCGGACGCGGACGGGATCCCGGGCGCGCACACCTGGCGGCTGCTGGTGGAGAAGACGGGCAACGACATCCGGCCGACGGTCGGGGGCGCGGCCGGTCCGGGCGGGGTACGGGCCTACCCGGGCGCGGCGCTCTTCCGCCCGGGCGCGTCCCACGCGGCGGTGGCCGCGCTCGGCTGGCAGCTCGTGAAGAAGGGCTTCGGCAAGTACTACACGTCCGGGACGGGGCCCCGCTGGACCGAGGCCGACCGCCGTGCCGTCGAGGCGTTCCAGCGCGCCCAGGGCTGGCGCGGCGCCGAGGCCGACGGTTACCCGGGCCCGGAAACCTGGCGGCGGCTGTTCGCATGACGGAGGCAACCATGTACCCCACCCGCACCACGTACGCGACGGGCACCGCCCAACTCCACCGCCCCCGCCCGGGCCGCTGGCAGGAGGTCCCCCGCCCGGCCCGCCGGGACCAGGCCGACGCCGCGCCGCTCCCCGCGGCCGGTGCCCCGGACTCCGGGCCCGAAGCCGTCGCCCCGTCGCCCCGCCCGGGCCGGTGGGAGGAGGCCGGCGTTCTCCCGCCGACGGCGGCCGGCGCCGCGCCGCGCCCGACGGCCGGCGCACCGGAACCCCGGTCCGAAGCGTTCGCCACATCGCCCCGCCCGGGGAGCAGGGAGGGGGTCACGACAGCCGGCACACCGGAAGTCCGGACCGAGGCCTCTGCACTCCGCCCGGGCCAGTGGGACCAGGCCGGCGTTCCGCCGCTGGCGGCGGTCGAGGCCCCGACCGGGCCGAAGTCCGGCCCCGTCGCCACTTGGCCGGACACCGCCCTGCGATCCGAGCGGGCGGAGGCCGACGCCCAGCCGCTGCCGTCGGCGCCGGAACCCCGCGGCGAGGCCCCGACCCCGTCGCCCCGCCCGGGCCTGTGGCCCGAAGCCGGTGGTCCGCCGGAAGGCCGGGCCGAGGTCCCGGCCCCCGTGGCGGGGCACGGTCGGTCGGCGGAGCCCGACGGCTTGGCCGTACGCCCGGGGCGGTGGTCCGCAGCCGGTGGTCCGCCGGAAGCCCGGGGCGAGGCAACGGCCCCCGTGGCCGCGCCGGAGCCCGGCCTTGACCACCGGGCGGAGGTCCGCCCCGGGCGGTGGGCGGACGCCGTACTGCCGCCCGTGGCGGCGACCGAAGCCCCGGCACCCCGCTCAGCGCGGCCGGTCGCGGCCCCCGTGGCGTGGCAGGCAGAGGCCGACGGCATGGCCGCCCGCCCTGCGCGGTGGTCCGAAGCCGGTGGTCCGCCGGAACCCCGGGGCGAGGTTCCGGCCCCTCTGGCGGGGCACGGTCGCCCGGCGGAGGCCGATGGCATGGCCGCGCGTCCGGGGCGGTGGTCCGGAGCCGACGGGTCGCCGGAGGCCCGGGGTGAGGCCCCGGTTCCGGTGGCCGCGCCGGAGCTGGGCCTTGACCCACGGGCGGAGGCCCGCCCCGGGCGGTGGGCGGAGGTCGGCGTCTCGCCGGAACCCCGGGGCGAGGCCCCGGCCCACCCGGCCGGGTGCGGGCGGTCGGCGCCGGGTGGTGTGTCCGGGGGCTGGGGCGAGGAGCCCGCCCTCGTGGCCGCGGCCGGGCGTGGGCCCGGTCTGGCGGCGGAGGCCGGGTGGCCGGGGCAGGGGAGCGAAGGTGGCGTTCCGCCGGTCCCGGCGGAGTCGGCGTCGGGTGGCGAGCCCGAAGGTCCCGGTGACGGGGACGGCCCCGAGGGCGAGGTGGCCGCGGGGGTGCCGCATACCCGGACCGGCGTGCCGTACGGGTGGTACGGCGGCCCGGCGCGAAGCGACGTACCGGCGGCGCGGGTCGATCCCGAGGCCGAGCCGGAGCCGGTGCACGCCCCGGCCGGGGACGACCCCGAGCCCGCGGCGGTGGAGATCCCGCACCCCCAGGAGGGGCCCGGCGTCGCCGAGCTCGTCGCGCGGGCCGTGGCCCGGGGGATCCGGGAGCGGGAGGACGCGGAAGACGACGGTCAGCGCTCCCGGCTCCGGGCCGGCGGCCCCCGGCGGGGGTCCGGCGTGACGGAGGTGCCCGTGCGGCTCCCGTTCCGCGCGCACCCCAACCCCCCGGCGGCCCCGGCCCCGGCGAGCGCGGCCCCCCGCCGTACCCCCGCGGCGCCCGGCCGGCGCGTCCCCCGCGGCGACGACCGGCTCCGCGAGCACCGCGGGCCCGTCCTGCCCGGCTGGGCCGCCGTGCTCGTCGGCGCTCTCGCCCTCACCGGCTGCGCGGCCGTGCTCTGGCGGGCCGGCGTCGTCCCCGCCGTCGTCGTCGCCGCCTTCGGGGCCACCCCCCGCGCCTACCACGGGCTCCGGGCCACGCACTGGCCCCCGCTCGCCTTCCTCGGGGTCGTCGCGCTCGTCGCCCTCGGCGGTCTCGGCCGCGCCCGGGCCGGCCACGCCTGGGTGCTCACCCTCTTCGGCCGCTACCGCGGCACGGTCCGGCGTACCGGGCTCACCTGGGTCAGCCCCCTCCTGCTGCGCCGCCGCGTCGACGTCCGCCTGCGCCACTGGCGCAGCGACCCCATGCCCGCCGTGGACTCCGGCGGCCTCGCCCTCCAGGTCGTCGTCCAGGTCGTCTGGCAGGTCAAGGACACCGCCCGCGCCACCCTCGCCGTCGAGGACCACACCGAGTACCTCGCCGAACAGGTGGAATCGGCCATGGCCCGCGTGCTCTCGCAGCTCCCGGCCGACGCCTTCCACGAGGACGCCCCGACCCTGCGCGACGCCGAGGCCGTCGGCGACGCGCTGACCAGGATGCTGGCCGCCGAGACGGAGGCGGTCGGGATCGAGGTGTACTCGGCCCAGCCGATCCGGATCGAGTACGCCCCCGAGGTCGCGGAGGCCATGCGCCGCCGCCGGGTCGCGGCGATCGACGCCAAGCACCGTGACACCGTGCTGACCTCGGTCGTGGACGCGGTCGACGACACCGTCCACCGGCTGACCTCGCGCGGGCTCGTGGAGCTGGACGACTACGAGCGCAAGGCCCTGGTGAAGGACCTCACCGTCGCCTTCTACACGGGCCGGGCGGAGTAGCAGGGGAAGCGGCAGGGGAAGCGGCGGGGAAGCGGACCGCGACCGCGGACACGACGCACACGGAACGGGTGGCCGGAATCGACCGGACCACCCGTTCCCGCATTGGTCTAGACACGGCCAACTCCCGTCAATACTGTGGGACTTGGTCTAGACCTGGCACTCATCCCCATGCGTGCGCACGCGCCAGTCGCACTCCCCCCACGCCCAAGGAGCACCATGCGTACCGTCCGCATGCCCAGAATTTCCCGCCGCGCCGGCGTCGCCGCCCTCGGCGTCAGCATCGTCGCCGGCGTGAGCCTCCTCGGCGCCCCCAGCGCCAGCAGCCACGGCTACACCGACACCCCCATCAGCCGCCAGAAGCTCTGCGCCAACAAGACCGTCCTCGACTGCGGCCCCATCCAGTGGGAGCCGCAGAGCGTCGAGGGCTTCAAGGGCTTCCCGGCCCAAGGCCCCGCCGACGGCACCATATGTTCCGGCGGGCACAGCGAGTTCGCCCAGCTCGACGACCCGCGCGGCGGCACCTGGCCCACCACCAAGGTCACCAGCGGGCAGAACTACGGCTTCCGCTGGCAGTTCACCGCCAACCACTCCACCACCGACTTCAAGTACTACGTCACCAAGAACGGCTGGGACCCCACCAGGCCGCTCACCCGCTCCGCCCTCGACCCGCAGCCCTTCCTCACGGTCACCTACAACGGCGCCCGCCCCGACATGACGACCGTCCACCAGGGCATCATGCCCAGCGGCAAGACCGGCCGGCACATGATCCTCGCCGTCTGGACCGTCAACGACACCCCCATGGCCTTCTACGCCTGCTCCGACGTTCAGTTCTGACGTTCAGTTCTGATTGAACGTCAGCTACCCTCCGGCGGCATGCGGACGACACCCGAAACCGTCGCGGAGCTCATCGCGTGCCAATGGGGCGACCACCGGCCCGGGCTGAAGAGCGAGCACACCGTCCTCAGCCGCCACCGGACCGCCCAGGAGGCCGCCGCGCGCGCCGCGCTGCTCGTCGACCTCCTGCCGCCGGGGGCGGAGCCGCACCTGGGGGTGCTGCTCGACAACACCCCCGAGTTCCCGTTCTGGCTCGGCGCGGCGGCCCTCGCCGGGGCCGCCGTCGCCGGGATCAACCCGACCCGGCGCGGCCCCGAGCTCGCCCGCGACATCCTGCACACCGACTGCCGGATCCTGGTCACCGAGCGCGCCCACCTGCCGCTGCTGCGCGGGCTCGACCTGCCCGGCGTACGGATCCTCGTGACCGACACCGAGGAGTACGAGGCCCTCCTCGCCCCGTACGCCGCCGCCAAGCCCGGCGAGGCCGCGATCGCCGCCCCGGGCCCGGGCACCCGGCTGCTCCTCTACTTCACCTCCGGCTCCACCGGCGCCCCCAAGGCCGCCATCTGCACCCAGGGCCGGCTCGCCGCCGCCGGGGACTCCCTGGCCCGCCAGTTCTCGGTCACCCCGGACGACGTCCACTACATCTGCATGCCGCTCTTCCACGGCAACGCCGTCATCGCCGACTGGCTCCCGGCCCTCGTCGGCGGGGCCCCGGTGGCGCTGCGCCGCCGCTTCTCGGCGACCGCGTTCCTGGACGACGTACGGGCCTACGGGGCGACGTACTTCACGTACGTCGGCCGGGCCGTGCAGTACCTCCTGGCCACCGAGCCCCGCCCCGACGACCGCGAGCACACCCTGCGCCTCGGCTTCGGCACCGAGGCCGGGGCGGTGGACGCGGCCCGCTTCGCCGAGCGGTTCGGGGTCCGGCTGGTCGAGGGCTACGGGGCCACCGAAGGCGGCGCCTCCGTCGTGCGCACACCGGACACCCCGCCCGGGGCCCTGGGCCGGGCGGGCGCCGGGGACGACCTGGCGGTGATCGACCCCGACACGGGCGCGGAGTGCCCGCCGGCCGTCCTGGACGCGCGGGGCCGCCTGGCCAACGGGGACGAGGCCATCGGGGAGCTGGTCAACCGGGGCCGCAGCCTCTTCGAGGGCTACTGGCGCAACCCCGGCGCGGAGGCCGCCCGGACCCGCGACGGCTGGTACTGGACGGGGGACCTCTTCTTCCGCGACCCCGCCGGGTTCCTCTACTTCGCGGGCCGCACCGACGACCGGCTCCGCGTCGACAGCGAGAACCTGGCCGCGGCGGTGATCGAGAACATCCTGGCCCGCTGGTCCGAGGCGGCGGCCGTCGCCGTCTACGCGGTGCCCGACGAGGTGGCGGGCGACCAGGTGATGGCCGCCGTGGCCCTGCGTGAAGGCGCCGTCTTCGACCCGGAGGCCTTCGCCGCGTTCCTCGCCGCCCAGCCGGACCTCGGTACGAAGATGTCCCCGCGCTACGTCCGGATCGTCGGGGCCATGCCGACCACGGCCACGAACAAGGTCCACCGGGTCGGCCTGCGCAAGGCAGGTTTCCGCGCCGCCCCGGACCCGGTCTGGTGGTCCCCGCCCGGCGCCACGGGCTACCGCCCGCTGGACCCGGAGGCGCTGGCGGACCTCCTCGCGGCGTACGAGGCGCAGGGCCGGGCCGAGCTCCTGGACCGCTAGCGGGAACCCCCGGGGGCCGTGGCCCCTCTTCACGGAGAAACGGGGGGATGACCATGACAGCTGTTTCCACGAGCCTTTCCGCAACCCTTGCCGCGACCGCACGGCTGGCCGCGACGGGCCTCTGCTGCCTCGCGCTGGCAGCCTGCGGCACCCGCGTGGCGGGCCAGACCGCGGCGGCCCCGCCCTCCGCGGCCCCGGCCGCGCCGACCTGCACCCCGAACCTCCCGACGGAGGAGGACACGGGTACCCCGAACATCCCGACGGAGGAGGACACCGGCACGCCGAATATTCCGACCGAGGAGGACACCGGCACGCCGAACATCCCGACGGAGGAGGACACGGGTACCCCGAACATCCCGACCGAGGAAGACACCGGCACACCCGACGTCCCCACCGAGGAGGACACCGGCGGCCCGAACGTCCCCACCGACGGCAGCGCGGCGGCCCCCTGCGCCGTCGTGGCCGGCTGGTACGACATGACCCGCGACTTCAACGCGTACTACGCCGCCCACCGCACCGACGCGGACCACTTCGTTGCGCGCAACGGCGTCAAAGAGGTCCGGGTCCGCAAGACGGCGAAGACCTCCGAGGCCTGGGTCACCTTCTCCACCGGGAGCGTCGGCAAGGGCCTGGCCGAGGACGCCCGCCGGATCGCCGCGGTGTTCGGCGCGTGGCGGCACGAGATCTACGGGGACACCGGCACGGTCGGCGTGCGCACCGAGGAGGATTCGCAAGTCGTGACCACCTGGTGATCACGCCCTCGCCCGGCCCGGGGGGTATTGGTTTTGAGCACCCCTCGGGACCGGGTAGTATTTTCTCTGTCAGCAGGCGCCGCTAGCTCAGTTGGTTAGAGCAGCTGACTCTTAATCAGCGGGTCCGGGGTTCGAGTCCCTGGCGGCGCACCTGTCCTTCGGGCGGTTTCCGGTTCACCGGGAACCGCCCGAAGTGTTTTCCGGGGTGTGCGACCCCGCCCCGCACCCGCCTCAGAGCGTCAGCGACAGCAGCAGCGGCGCGGCCTTCCGGTTCAGCGCGTCCGCGGCGGCCCGCAGCCGGTGCGCGTGCTCGACCGGCATCGACAGGGCCAGGCAGCCGACCGATGCGCCCGCCGTGATCGGCACCGCCGCGCAGACCGTGCCGACGGCGTACTCCTGGAGGTCGAGCACAGGAACCGTGGCGGGCTGGGCGTCGAGCTTCGAGAACAGGATCCGCTCGTTCACGATCGTCTTCGACGTGAGCCGCGCGATCTTGTGGCGGGACAGGTGGTCGCGCCGACCGTTCTGGTCGAGCTGTGTCAGCAGGCACTTGCCGACCGCGCTGGCGTGCGCCGCCGAGCGGAAGTCGACCCACTCGTGCACCTTCGGGGTGCGCGGGCTGTCCGCGAACTGCGTGATCCTGACCTCGCCGTCCACGTACCGGCTGATGTAGACCGCCGCGCCGACGGAGTCCCGCAGCCGGTCCAGGGTCTCCTGGAGCTTGTCCTGGAGCGCCTGCTGGCGATCGATCCCCGAGCCGAGCAGCACGAGGGAATCACCTATCGCGTACGCGCCGTCCGACACCTGGAGCACGTACCCTTCCCGGCGCAGCATGAGCAGCATCGGGGTGAGATGGACCGCGGGCAGGCCGGTCTCACGCGCGATCTGTACGTCGGTCACACCGCCGGTGTGGCGGGCGATCGTTTCGAGTACGCGAAGGGCGTACTGCACCGAGTGGAACGGCGCGGTCGGCTCGGGCTTCAGCGCCACGGTTTTCCCCCTACCAGGTTGCTACCGCTTGCCTTACCACGATAGCCATCAAGAGGCCGACGTGGAGCGCCGGTTGGGGAGATTGATGGCTCGATCGTGTCCCTCTGGCAGGCCCTATTCGTTTGGCATATGCCACCGGCATGACCGGGGTCCAGGATTCCCGGAATGCGCCGGGAATGCCCGGCGCCGCGCCACGGTTCGACATCTTCGTACGGATATCGAAAGGGACGGGAGCGACGATGAGTGACATCAGGGACGCGGGTCGGGGCGCGGGGCGCGAGGGGGCGGCGGGGAACGCGGACCCGGTCCGCGGGACCGTGCGGGGCCGGGCGCCGGTGCCGCTCTCCGTGCTGGACCTCGTCACCGTCGGAGCGGGCAGCACCGCCCACGCCTCCCTGCGCACCAGTGTCGACATCGCCCGGCTCGCCGAGTCCCGCGGCTACACGCGCCACTGGGTCGCCGAGCACCACTCCATGCCCGGGGTCGCCAGCTCCTCCCCGGCCGTGATCCTGGCGCACCTCGCCGCCCACACCTCCCGCATCCGGCTCGGCTCGGGCGGCGTCATGCTGCCCAACCACGCCCCGCTCGCCATCGCCGAGCAGTTCGGCACCCTGGAGGCCATGGCCCCGGGCCGCATCGACCTCGGGCTCGGCCGCGCACCCGGCACCGACGGGCGCACGGCGGCCGCGCTGCGCGGGCCCGGGCGCCTCGACGAAGCCGCGGACGAGTTCCCGCGCCTGCTCTCGGAGCTCACCCGCTTCCTCGACGACGACTTCCCCGACGGGCACCCGTACTCCCGCGTGCACGCCATACCCGGGCCCGTGCAGGGTCTGACCGGGCGGCCGCCGATCTGGCTGCTCGGCTCCTCCGGCTACAGCGCCCGGCTGGCCGGCGAACTCGGCCTGCCCTTCGCGTACGCCCACCACTTCTCGCCCGCCGGGACCCTGCCCGCGCTCGACCTCTACCGGCAGTCCTTCCGCCCGTCGGCCGTCCTGGATGCCCCGTACGCCGTGATCGGCGTCGCGGCGCTCGCCGCCGACACCGAGGCGGAGGCCCGCGCCCAGGCCCGCGCGGGCGCGCTGTCGTCGCTGCTGGTGCGCACCGGCCGGCCGCGGCTGGTCCCGACGCCCGAGGAGGCGGCCGCGTACCCCTTCTCCCCGGCGGAGCGGGAGTTCACCGAGAGCTGGCTCGCGAACATCCCCCACGGCACCCCCGACGAGGTCTGCGACGGGCTGGACGACCTGGCGAAGCGGACGGGCGCCGACGAGCTGATGCTGACCGTCAACGCGCACAGCGGCGCCGCCCGGGTGCGGTCGTACGAGCTCGTCGCAGATGCGTACGGGATGACGGAACTCCCCGCCGAACGTGACTGATTGATTGCGAACGGGGTTTGGCTGGTTTGTTGCCGAAACCTTGCGCGCAGGTGCCTGAAGGCACCCTTAAACCGCTCGTCACCCGGGGTGGCGAGCGGTTTCTGATGTGCGCTCAGGTCTCTGACGAGGGGATTTGACGCGGGAGTGGTCTAGTCCTTCTTTGGTCCAAACCATTGACTCGGGCGCGGGGTGATCGCTATCACTTCTCCCACCTGATCTCTCGCTTCCCCTCCCACCCCCACGGAGTCAGTTCATGCACATCCGTAAACCCCTCATCGCGGCCGCCGCCACGGCCGCGCTGGCAGCCGGGGCGCTGGCCTCCTTCGCGGGACTCGGCACGGCGGCGGCCGCCGACTCCTCGACCACCGCCTCGGCGGGCGGCGTCCGGATCGCCTACTACGACCAGTGGAGCGTGTACGGGAACGCCTTCTACCCCAAGCACCTCGACACCCGCGGCATAGCGGGCAAGCTGGATGTCATCAACTACTCGTTCGGCAACATCCACCCCACCAACCTCACCTGCTTCGAGGCGAACAAGGCGGCGGGGGACGACAACAACCCCAACGCCGGTGACGGCGCTGGCGACTCGTACGCCGACTACCAGAAGTCCTTCGGCGCGGCCGACAGCGTCAGCGGGGTCGCCGACAAGTGGGACCAGCCGATCGTGGGCGTCTTCAACCAGTTCAAGCAGCTGAAGGCGAAGTACCCGCATCTGAAGATCAACATCTCGATCGGCGGCTGGACGTACTCCAAGTACTTCAGCGACGCGGCGAAGACCGACGCCTCCCGCAAGAAGCTCGTGTCCTCCTGCATCGACCAGTACATCAAGGGCAACCTGCCGGTCGAGGGCGGCTTCGGCGGCGCGGGCACGGCGGCCGGCGTCTTCGACGGCATCGACATCGACTGGGAGTACCCCGGCTCCTCCGGCGGCCACCTGGGCAACCACTACGCCCCCGAGGACAAGCAGAACTTCACGCTCCTGCTCAAGGAGTTCCGCGAGCAGCTCGACGCCTACGGCGCGGCCAACGGCGGCAAGAAGTACCTGCTGACCGCGGCCCTCCCGGCCGGCCAGGACAAGATCAAGTACATCGAGACGGACAAGATCGGTTCGTACCTCGACTACGCGAACATCATGACGTACGACATGCACGGCGCCTGGGACGGCGACGGGCCGACCTACCACCAGTCCCCGCTGGACAACTCGGCGGCCGACCCGACCGACCCGATCGCGCCGGGCACCCAGAAGTACGGCATCAAGAACGCCATCGACTCCTGGCTCGACGGCAACGCGGCCTACGGGATCGCCGGCGGCTTCCCCGCCAACAAGCTGACGCTGGGCTACGAGTTCTACTACCGCGGCTGGAAGGGCGTCCCCGCCGGGACCACCCACGGCCTCGCCCAGACGGCGACCGGCCCCTCCGCCGCCCGGCCCACCAGCCAGCAGGCCGGCATCGCGAACTACAAGGAGCTCGGCGGGATCGTCGACAACCCGGCGACCACCTTCTGGGACGACCAGGCCAAGGCCTCGTACTTCTACAAGGACGGCGAGTTCTTCACCGGCCTCAACCAGAAGTCCATCCAGGCCCGGGTCGACTACGGCAAGCAGCGCGGCCTCGCCGGCGCGATGATGTACTCCCTGCTCGGCCTGGACGCGAACGCCACGCTGCTGAACCAGATCTCGGACGCCCTCGGCGGGACCACAGTGCCGCCGACCACTCCGCCCACGACTCCGCCCACCACGCCTCCGACGACCCCGCCGACCACGCCTCCGACGACCCCGCCGACCACCGGCTGCGGTTCCGTCCCGGCCTACGTCGCGGGCACCGTCTACACGGCGGGCAACGAGGTCTCCCACAACGGCCGCAAGTACAAGGCCCAGTGGTGGACGCAGAACGAGGTGCCCGGCACCACCGGTGAATGGGGTGTCTGGAAGGACCTCGGCGCCTGCTGATCCCCCCACCCCGCGCCGAGAGCCACTGCGCCCCGCCCCGGAATCCGGGTGCGGGGCGCACTGGCGCCCGCTCTCGGCGGGGGCGCCCTACCGGTGGTCGTCGGCGCCCGGGCGGGTGCCGATCATCTGGGCGATCAGCTCCGGGGCCACCGCGCGGGAGTAGAGCCAGCCCTGGCCCGTGTCGCAGCCCACGCGCCGCAGCCGGGCCGCCTGCCCGGCGGTCTCCACGCACTCCGCCGTCACCGTCAGGCCCAGCCGGTGCGCCAGCTGGACCAGGGCCTCCACGATGGTCTCGTCGGCCGGGTTCGGGTGCGCGCCCTCGTCGTAGCGGAAGCCGCGCACGAACGAGCCGTCCAGCTTCAGCACCGAGACCGGCAGCCGGCTCAGGTAGGCCAGGTTCGAGTAGCCGGTGCCGAAGTCGTCGATGGCGATCCGCACCCCCATGTCGCTGAGTGCCTGGAGCGCCTGCAAGGGCCGCCCCGCCGAGCCCATCACCGCCGACTCCGTCAGCTCCAGCTGGAGCAGCTGCGGCGCGAGCCCGGTCTCGGCCAGGATCTCCGCCACGTCCCCGACCAGGTCGGAGTCCCACACCTGCCGCACCGCGACGTTCACGGACACGAAGACCGGGGAGTCGCTCGGCTGCTCGATCTGCCAGCGCCGGGCCTGCCGGCAGGCCGTCCGGAGCACCCAGCTGCCCAGCTGGACGATGGACCCGTCCTCTTCCGCAATTCCGATGAACCGATTCGGCGTCAGCGTGCCGAACTGCGGGTGGTTCCAGCGCACCAGCGCCTCCACCCCGCGCACCGCCCCGCTCTCCAGGTCCACCAGCGGCTGGTACTCCAGCGCGAACTCGCCCCGCTCCACCGCTGGCCGCAGCGTCGAGCTGAGCGCCTGCCGCGTCATGCGGTGGGCGTTGCGTTCCGGGTCGAAGAGGGTCCAGCGGGCCTTTCCGTCCGCCTTCGCCCAGTACAGCGTGGTGTCCGCGGCCTGCATCAGCGCGGTCGCCGAGGTGTCCGCGGCGGCCCGCTCCACCACGCCGATCGACGCGGAGACCGACAGTCGCTGCCCGGCCAGGTCGAACGGCTCCTGTACGGCGGCCAGCACGCTGCGCGCCAGGTCCGCGAGCTGCTCGGTGCCGGTGGAGTCCTCGACCAGCAGGGCGAACTCGTCGCCGCCGAGCCGCGCCACCAGGTGCCCGCCCGTACGCCCGTACCCGGACTGGTCGGCGCACTGGGTCAGCCGGGCCGCGACGGCGGTCAGCAGCCGGTCGCCGACGCGGTGCCCCATGGTGTCGTTGACCGCCTTGAACCCGTCCAGGTCGAGGTAGCACAGCCCGATCCGGCCCGTGCCGCCCTGCTCGTACGAGGAGTGCTCCAGGGCGGCGGAGAGCCGCTCGAAGAACAGCGCCCGGTTGGGCAGCCGGGTCACCGGGTCGTGCATCTGGAGGTGCCGCAGCCGGGCCTGGAGGTCGCGCCGGTCGCTGATGTCGGCGACCGACAGCAGGACTTCGCCCGTGCCGGGCACGGGCCCGAGGGTGACCTCGGTCCACAGCGAGTGCCCGTCGGGGTGCTTGAGCCGCCGGGTGCAGCGCAGCCGGGCCTGCCGGCCGCGCAGCACCTCCTGGTACGCCTGCCAGGTACGGGCCTCCGCGGCCAGGTCCACCAGGTCGGCGGCGTGCTGCTCGACGAGCGCGTGCGGCTCGGTGCCGAGCAGCTCGGCGAGGGCGTCGTTGGCGGCGACGACGTAGCCGCCCCGGTCGACGACGGCCATCGCCAGATGGGCCGCGTTGAAGGCGGCCCGGTAGTCGCGCAGTTCGGACTCCGTCCGCGACGGAGTTGCCGTCGCCGACACTGCGGGGTGACGCTCCGTAATGGCCGAAAGGATGCTGTCGGCCGCCGAACCGGTTCCCTCTGAGGTTCCGCTCACCGTTGGCTCCCGCAGTGCTCGTGAGTGTCCGTGCAGGAAAGTGTGCCGATCATAGAGGCACCGGACGGCCCTATCCAGCGGCGTCGCCGTGTGGGGCGCGGCACTTCGCCGTGATGACGCCTCATCGGCCGGGCGCCGGGCGATCGTTTCCGCGCGACTGTGAGCACCTGCCGACCTCGCCTGATCTCGCGTGATCGATCGTGACGTTCTGTAGGCACCGCGTGAATCCCGGGGGTCACCGACTTGCCGCACCGCTCACTCGTGTGGGGCAGCGGAACAGGGCATTAATAAGACAATCGCCTCAAGGTGGCTAGAAAGGTACCAATCCACCACCGGAGGTCGACGTGCCGCGACAGCAGACACCCGGGGGAGTGGACCGCTCCCGCCTGCGCAGCGCCGCGGCCGGGGTGACGTCCCTGGCGGCGCTCGCCGCGATGTCGCTCGTCGCGGGCCCCGCGGTGGCCCAACCCGGGGCCGGACCGTGCGCGCTGAGCCGGACGGCCGCGCACCACTCGCTGGGCCTGGACACCTGGAACGCCGCGTACCCCAGGCCCGAGCGCACCCTCAACGCCGTCATGGTCTTCCTCTCCTTCCCCGACCACCGGACCGCCCTCACGCCCGCGGAACTGACCCGCGACTACTTCCCCGCCACCAGCGAGTTCTTCGAGCGCGCCTCGTACGGACGGTTCCGGCTGGTCCCGCACCCGCAGAGGCAGTGGATCCGGATGCCCAAGCCGTCGACCGCGTACGGGATACAGCGCGACTGGGCCCCCGAGGACCGGGCGGCCTACCTGCGGGACGCGGTCGCGAGCGCCGACCCGGAGGTGGACTTCGGCAAGTACGACGTCGTGTACTTCGTCGCCGACCCGGACGCGCCCGGGGTGGACTCCGACGCCACGAAGGTCGTCAACTTCGACCGCCCCCTGACGGCCGACGGCACCGAGCTGCGGCGGATCGTCACCGTCTTCGAGCAGCACCCGCCGGACCGCAACGTGCTGGCCCACGAGACCGGGCACGTCTTCGACCTGCCCGACCTCTATCACCGGCCCTCGGACGGCAAGGGCGACTGGGACACCTACGTCGGAGACTGGGACGTCATGGGCAGCCAGTTCGGGATGGCCCCGGACCTGTTCGCCTGGCACAAGTGGAAGCTGGGCTGGCTGGACGCCTCGCAGGTGGACTGCGTGCAGTCCGGCTCCTCGCTGCACACCCTCCAGCCGCTCGCCGAGGCCCCGCTGCCGGGCGGCACCGGCGGGACCCGGCTCGCGGTCGTCCGTACGGGCGCCGGCAGCGCGATCGCCGTCGAGGCGCGGGGTTCCGCCGGAAACGACGGGGACACCTGCACGGAGGGGGTCCTGGTCTACCGGGTCCGCAACGAGGCGGCCTCGGGCGGCGGCCCGATCGAGGTGCTGGACGCGCATCCGGACTCGGAGGCCTGCTGGGACCGCTCGGTCTACCCGCCGCTGGCGGACGCGCCGCTGGAGGTGGGGGAGACGTTCACGGTGCCGGGCGAGCGGATCACCATCGAGGTGGCCGACCGGACCCAGTCCGGCGCGTACACGGTCAAAATCACGACCTAGCGGCCCGATGTCGTCCGGCGGTCTCCTGGTGGCGCAGACCGCCGGCGCAACGAAGAAGCCCTCCGCAGCTTTCGCTGCGGAGGGCTTCTTCCGTCTGTGCGCCGCCAGGGACTCGAACCCCGGACCCGCTGATTAAGAGTCAGCTGCTCTAACCAACTGAGCTAGCGGCGCTTGCTGACGAGGAAGACATTAGCATCAGGACCGGCGGAAGGAAAAATCGATATCCGCAGCTCGGGCGGCGCGCACGAACGCCCAGAGCAGCGCCTCGGGCCCCGGGAGCCACGGCGTCCGCGCGTCGGGGGCCACCAGCCAGCGGGACGGCCCGGGGCCCGCGGCCAGCGGCGGCACGGTGACGGCGTCGCCGAGCCCGTGGCAGAGCGGGGCCGCGACCGGAGCCGTCGATTCCTCCCACGCCAGCAGGGCGGGCAGCCGGTGGGCCGCGCCGGGGGCGGCGAAGAGCAGCAGCCGGCCGCGGTGCACGGCGGCCGGGCCGGAGCCGGGGCCCTCGGACCAGAGCAGGTCGAGCATGCGGCGGCCGAGGACGAGCGGGACGTTGACGACGTCGAAGGCGGTCCCGCAGGGCAGCACGGCGGGGGCGGTGGGCCGGGCCTCCCAGAGCGCGAGGGTGTCGCGGGGCTGGGCGGAGGCGGAGGCGAGCCAGGCGGCACCGGGCGGGGTGACGTGCGTCGCGGGAGCGGTGGGCCGGACGTCGAGGGCGGGGCAGCCGGTCAGGGTCGTCATATGCCAGGTGTACCGCCCGTAGCGCAGCGAATCCGTGGAGTTACTCAAAACCGGGACACCGCTCCGGCGGGTGGGGTATGTTGCGCGCCGCATATGCCGGATGTGGCGCGCGTCACGTTCCGCCCCCTCGGTGCCGGGGTCGTCCTACGAGGCCTCCGGGCCCGGGCCGCGTTGCAGGTCCTCGCCGAACTCGATCATCCGGCGCGCGTAGTCCTCGGTCCACTCCGCCCGCTCGGCGATCGCGGCGGGGGACAGCCGGTCGAACCGCCGCGGATCCGCCAGCTGGGCCGCCGCCAGCGCCTGGAACTCCACGGCCCGGTCCTCGGCGGCGCGGAACGCCAGCGCCAGCTCGGTCGCGCGCGCCAGCAGCTCGGCCGGGTCCTCTATCGACTCCAGGTCGAAGAAGTGCTCCGGGTCCTTGGCCGCCTCCGAGGGCTCGAAGAGCAGCGGCGCGGGCCGCAACCTCCGCTCGGTCCGCTCGGGCTCTGCCATGCGTGTCCTCCTGCTGGTACGGATTCCGGGCCACCGTCCATTGTCCAACGCCGCGCAAGGGCGCGGCAGGGCGCCCGCCGGGGGCGCGGGCGCCGAGCCGGAATGCCTACGGCTTCCACGGCACGCGGTGTTCCGCCAGGTGGGCGAGGACCGAGTGGTTGGCCTCCCACCCGTCCGGGCTGTGTCCGTCGGCCGCCTGCGGCGGCGTGCCGGACTCCGTCCGGCGATCGGGGCGCGGGCGCGTGGCCCCGGCGTCGGCCGACGGGGTTCACGGTCGCCAGGGCACGCGGTGTTCCGCCAGGTGGGCGAGGACCGAGTGGTTGGCCTCCCACCCGTCCGGGAACTTCACCGTCACGCCCAGTTGCACCGGCTCCGTCGACGGGTGGTCGTCCAGCAGCTCCGCTATGCCCGCCCGGGCCACCACCACGCAGGCGTGCCGGTGCCGGGAGGCCAGCACGCACAGCCGGCCCGTCTCCAGGTGGAACGCCGTCGCGTCGGGGCGGCCCGACAGCGGGTGCAGCACCACCGTGAGGTCGTACTCGCGCCCCTGGAGCCGGTTCGCGGTGTCCACCGTGACCCCGGTGACGCCCAGCGAGGCCAGCGCCGAGCGGACCGCGGCCGCCTGGTCGCGGTGGGCCGTGCCGACGGCGATGCGGTCCGCCGTCAGCGGGGCCGGGCCCTCGCTCTGCTCGTCCCGCGTCACCGCCCCGCGGTCCAGCGCGCGCCGCACCACCAGCGCCACCGCCCGTACCGCCTCCGGGTCCGTGCGCGGGGTGTGCCGGGCGGGCAGCTCCAGCAGACCCCAGCCCGACTCGGCCGCCTCGTCCAGCACCCGGTCCGGGCCGGAGCCGTCGCCCGCGACCCCGTACGACAGCCGCCGCTCGCCCGGACCCGTACCGCTGCGGAACTGCGTGTACGGGTAGAACGCCCGCGAGACCAGCGGCGCCGCCGTCGCCGGGAGCCGCCAGGACACCGGCAGCCGGTGCTGGGGCAGCTGCGGGTTGTGCGCCAGCAGCGTGGACACCGCCGAGGCGGACGGGTCGTAGGACAGCCCCGCCCACTGCTCCGCGCCGACCACGCTGAACGGGTCCAGCTGCCCCGGATCGCCCACGAACAGCGCCCGGTCGAACAGCCCCGCCACGGCAAGCAGCGCGTCCGAACGCATCTGGTACGCCTCGTCGACGATGGCGTGCTCCCACGGCTCCACGTCCTTGACGTAGGCCCACTTCGCCGCGGTCGAGATGGTGATCGGGAGCTCCGCGAGGTCCCCCGGCTTCGCCGACAGCGTGACCGAGGCCAGCTCGCGCAGCGCCGGGTCGTACGCGTCGCCGTCGCTGCTGTGCAGTCGGCCGACCTTCAGCTCCGGGTCTTTGTCGGCGAGCCGCAGCACCAGGTCGTCGACCTGCGCGTTGGTCTGCGCCACCACCATCAGGCGGCGCCCGGCGGCGGCCAGTTCCCGGGCCGCCCGGACCACGAGCGTGGACTTGCCGGCCCCGGGCGGGGAGTCGACGACGACACCCCGCTCGCTCCCGTGCAGGGTGTCGCGCAGGATCGCGGCGGTCGCCTGGGCGGCCGCGGCCCCCGGGTCGAAGGAGGTCACAGCACGTCCTCGGCGGTCACGGGGTCGGGCGGGACGGGGCCGGTCAGGTGCCCGGGCGGTCCGCCGTGCGTCCACGGGGTCTGCTCCGGGTCGGGCAGTTTCGGGCCGCCGCGCGCGTCGTGCTCGAACAGCGTCCAGCAGACCCGGTCGCCCTTCTCCGGCACCGAGCCCGGCTCGGGCTCCCGGCCGCGGCCCATCTTGTCGAGCAGCCGCAGCACCAGCCGTCCGTCCTCCTCGAAGCGCACGAACTCGGCGGCCTGCGGGCGCCCGTCCAGCGAGCGGAACACCTTCCCGCCGCCGCCGTCCTCCAGTTGCGGCCGGTCTTCCGTCGCCACCGTCACCAGCGGGCGCGGGCTGGGCCGCTTTGACTGCGTCCACTCCATGACGACCTCGGTGACCTCACCGGCGAACGCCTCGCCCGCCAGCCGCCGGCCCGCCATCACCAGGGCGTCGTCCAGCGCCTCCTGGGCGTCCAGGCGGACCTGCTCGGTCTCGCGCGTGGCCAGCTTCTGCGCCGCCGTCACCGCGTCGTCGCGGCGCGGCTGCGGGGGTTCGCCCGCTCGGACCCGGTCCCGGTGGCCGGTGTACGACCATCGGTCGCGGGTCCAGCGCTCCTCGGCCCGCTCCCCGGGCGGCAGCTCGCGCAGTAGGTCCAGGGCGTGCCACACCGACCACCAGGTGCTCTGCATCTGGTCCACGACCAGCCGGCGGATCGCCCGCTCGGCGAACCGCGGCCCGTCCCCGTCCCGGGCTTCGGCAGCCCGCGCCGCGTCGAACTTCGCGATCGCCGGGGCCAGCAGCTTGTTGTCGAAGGCCGGATCCGTGGCGGGACCGGCGGGCGGGACCAGCAGCTGGCCGGCCGCGTCCCGGCCGAGCTCCACGCGCAGCGCCCGCTCGGCGCCGGACGCCCCCTCACCGGGGTCGATCCACTCCAGCAGCGCCCGCAGGTGCTGGTCCTCCAGGTTGCTCTGGCCGGTCGCCCAGTGCCGGGACAGCAGGTCCGTCGCCGACAGCAGCATCGAGGAGCCCGGCACCCGGGCGCGCTCGCCCAGGTGCGTGAACCAGCGGCCCAGCAGCGGCACCTGGGTGGGCGCCGGGTACGGGTTGTCGGGGTCCTCCTCGGCGGTCCGGCGGAACCGCATCGACCGCCCGAGCAGGCGGACGTACTCGATGCCGGCCCTGCTCGGCACGATCAGCTGCGGCGCGTCGACGCACAGCTCGGTCTCGACCTTGACCCGCTTGCCCGTCTCCGGGTCGGTCTCGGTCCGCTCGGCCGGCTCCACGGCGTCCGCGTACCCGTCGATGTACGGCATCACCCGCTCCGCCAGGTCCGCCAGGAACTCCCAGCGCAGGTCCCGGTCGCGCGGCTGCGGTATGACGAGGATCCGCGGGTCGTGCCGGTCGGTGCCGACCATCGCCCCGAGCGGGGCCCCGGCCTCGCCCGCCGTCGTCAGCGGTACGAAGACCAGCGGATCGGCGCTCAGATGCCGGTGCCGTACGGTCGCCAGCGGCTGCGCCCGCCCCGCGCGGACGGCCTCCAGCCGGGCCAGGGTGGTCAGCAGGGACATTCGGCCTCCTCCGCCGCGATGCGGGCGGGGGCCTGCTCCAGGGCCTCGGCGCGCAGCCGGGCCGCCCGGTGCAGCGCGGCCGCGGTCGGGTCGTCGGGGGAACCGCACCCGGCGGCCGCCGCGAGCGCCGCCCCGACGGTGGTCAGCGCGCCCAGCTCGCCCCGTACGGAACGGCCCAGCGAGGTCACCTCGTCGGCGGCGCGGGCCCGCTCCCGGCAGTGGAAGGCCAGCTCGCAGGCGGCCAGGCACTCGGGGGCGTATGCGGCGGAGACGGCGGAGACGGCCTCGGTCAGTTCCTCGCAGGGCCGCGCCGGGTCGAAGCTGAGCCCCTCGGGCAGGGCCGCGGCCAGCTCCTCGACCCGGGTCAGCCGCTCCAGCTGGCGCCGGGTCACGGCCCGCTCGCGGCGGACGTCGACCACGGCGGCGGTGGGCAGGTTGGAGAAGTCCTTGGGGCAGACCAGCAGCACCTGGTGGCCGACGGTGGCGCCGTCCAGCTTCTCGGCGGTCTTCTCCAGGGCCAGCACGTACACGGCGGCCTGCCGGGCGGCGGCGCCCACCTTCGCGGCGTCGGCGGCCCCGTCGATCATCGGGAACGACTTGATCTCCACCACGGTCCAGCGGCCGTCGGGATGCACCACGACGGCGTCCGGCTCCAGGTAGGCGGGGGAGCCCGCCACCTCCAGGGCCAGCATCGGGTGGTCCAGCAGGGTCCAGGCGCCGGCCGCGGCCCCGGCGGCGGTCGCCTCGCGCAGCGCGAGCGCGGTGCGGGCGGCGCGGCCCTCGGGCCCGGCGGCGGTCAGGTCGGGGACGCGGGCCCCGGGACCGGGCGGCTCCGTACCGGCGTCGAGCCGCGCGTGGACCAGCCGCAGCAGCTCGGCGCCGCCGTCGCCCTTGACCTTGGCCTCGAAGGAGTTCCCGCGGACGATCGCGAACTGGGACTGCCCGAAGGCGGCGGGAGAGCCGAGGGCCGCGGCGAGCGCGGTCTTGTCCACTCCGGCGCCGTCCAGCAGGGCGCGTCTGCCGCATCCGGGGTTGGCGGCGAGCGCCGCCAGCGCCCGGGCGTCGAGCGGGCGGGGCGGCACGGCGGGGCCGCGCAGGTCAGCGAGCCGCTGCCGCAGTGTCGTCGTCTGCGGTGTGATCTGCGGAGGGCCGCTGGGCGGGTAGGAGCTCACGGGCGGAAGTGTCCCATCCGCCACTGACAATCGTGGTCTTACGCCGGAAACCGGCGACTGTCGTACCGAAGCCGCGGGTCACGAGGCCGCGCGCGAGCAGGAAACCGAGGCCCATCACGGCCGCTCCCGCGGCGGCGTCGAGGAAGTAGTGGTTGGCCGTGCCCATCACCACCAGGGTGGTGACCGTGGGGTACGCGATGCCGAAAGCTTTCACCAGCGGGCGGCGGCCGTGCGTCCACAGCAGGACCCCGCACCACAGGGCCCATCCGACGTGAAGGCTCGGCATCGCCGCGTACTGGTTGGTGAGTGCCCCGAGCCCCCGCGGGGCGCTGGCCTCGGCGCCCCACCAGCCGTAGGCGCTGTACTGGGCCATCGTGTCCGTGAAGCCCTGCGCGGCGTCGAGCAGCCGGGGCGGGCAGGTGGGCATCAGGCTGAAGCCGACGAGCCCGAGGAGGGTGGAGGCCACCAGCCAGGTGCGGGCGGCGCGGTAGTGGGCGGGCCGCCGGTGGTAGATCCAGAGCAGCACGGCCGGGGTGACGAGGTAGTGCATCGAGGCGTATATGAAGTCGGCGGGTATGCCGAGCCAGCCCGTCTCCGAGAAGAGCCGGTTGAGCGGGCGTTCGAAGTCGATGCCGAGCGGTCCCTCGACGTCCAGGATGGCGAGCCCGTGCTCCGTGGCGAGCGCCACGTCGCCGCGTACGAGGAGTCTGCCGCCCGAGTACGCCCCGTAGACGAGTCCCAGGAGCAGCAGTTCTGCCCACCATCGCGTAGGCCGCTGCCGTTTGGTCATACGGTGTATGACGCGCGTGAGGTGCGAGGAGTTGCCTGGTGTTCGTGTGTTGGATGATGGGCGGACGACGGAATCGCAGGGAAAGCCGCGAATCCGTGCATACCGTATGCATCCACACGGCCCGGGAGAATTGACATGGCCCCCCGCATCCTGCTGGCCCGCCACGGCCAGACGGCGTGGTCCCAGCTCGGCAAGCACACCGGACGCACCGACGTGCCCCTGCTGGAGGAGGGCAAGCGGGGCGCGAAGCTGCTCGGCGAGCGGCTGGCGCGCGATCCGTGGAAGGGCCTGCCCGGCGTCGAGGTCCGCACCAGCCCGCTGGTGCGCGCGAGCGAGAGCTGCGAGCTCGCCGGGTTCGGCGTGCAGGCGGAGCCGTGGGACGCGTTGATGGAGTGGGACTACGGGGAGTACGAGGGCATGACCCCGGCCGAGATCCAGGCGGTCCGGCCCGGCTGGCTGATCTGGCGCGACGGGGTCCCCGGCGGGGAGTCCGTCGCCGACGTCGGCGCCCGCGCGGACGAGGTGGTCGCCTGGGCCCGCGCGGCCGACCGCGACGTCCTGGTCTTCGCCCACGGCCACATCCTGCGCACCCTGGCCGCCCGCTGGCTCGGCTTCGACGTCTCCTTCGGCGCCCGCATCCGCCTGGAGCCGACCTCCCTCTCGGTGCTGGGCTGGGCCTACGGCGCCCCCGCGCTGGAGCGCTGGAACGACACCGGGCACCTGGACTCGTAGCCGGGGCCCGAAGTCCCGTACGGGGGCTGCTGGTTGGGGTCGGGGCGCGGCTGTGAGAATGGGGCCGTGACGATCACTTCTGTGGTGCTCCGGCGGCGGGTGGACGACCTCGGCGCGGCGGTGGCCTTCTACGAGGAGCTGACCGGCGAACCGGCGGCCCGGTTCGCCTTCGCGGGGCTGGAGCTGGCGAGCACCGGTCCGTTCCTGCTCTTCACCGGGCCCGACGGGATCGCGGAGCGGTTCGCCGCGGTGTCGGCCACGCTGACCGTGGCGGACCTGGACGCCGTCGTGGCGGCGGGCGAGGCCGCCGGGGCCGAGGTGATCGGTGCCCCCGCGGACACGCCCAACGGGCGCCGGGCCGTCCTGCGGCACCCCGACGGCGCGGTGTACGAGTACGTCGGCGTCTGACGGCGTCCGGTCCCGCCGGCCCGCCCGCAGGCTCCGTGGCGCCGGGCCCGGCCCGGTCAGGCGGTCGCGTGGCGGGTCAGGAACGCGCCGACGCGGGGGGAGCGCTGGTGGGGGACCAGGGTGCGGGCCGTGGACGAGAGCATCGACCGGATCCGGGTGGAGTGCACCTCGGTGAGCAGGTCCAGGACCCGCCCGCCCGCCCAGGCCGCCTCGTCGGGGGCGCCGGCGTGGGCCAGGTTGTCGGCCAGTTCGGCGGTGTAGAGGGCCACGTTCCGGGCGAAGTGCGGGTCCTGGAGGTCGGCCGCGCGGCGGGCGTGCCGGGCCGCGCGGGCGGGTTCGCCGAGCGCCGCCCAGCAGCGCGCCTCCAGGGACTCCAGTTCGGCCTCGCCGAAGAAGGACATCCACTCCGGGTCGGCGCCCGTCCCGCCCCGGGAGAACTCCGTGTGCGCCCGGGTCAGCGCCTCCTCGCAGGCCCTGCGGTCGCCCAGCCCCGCCCAGCCGCCCGCCTCCCGCAGCGCGAGCAGCGACAGCAGCCTCGGGGAGCCCAGCGAGCGGGCCGCGCGCCGGCCCGCCTGGGCGGCGCGTACGGACTCGCGGGCGCGCCCGCAGTCCCCGGCCAGGAACGCCATGTTGCTGAAGGCGTGCGCCTCCAGGCCGGCGTTGCCCGAGACCCGGGCCGTGGCCAGCGCCTCGGCGTAGTGCGAGCGGGCGTCGTCGAAGCGGCCCGAGTCGTGCGCCAGCCAGCCCACCGAGACGGCCAGTTCGCCCGCGCCCGCGTGCAGCCGGTCCTCGGTGGACTGCCGGGTGGCCCCCGCGTCGAGCAACGCGTAGGCGGTGCGCAGGGGTTCCGCGGCCCGCCGGTAGAGGGCGTCGGCCCCGTGCCGGTCGTCCAGCAGCCGGATCTGGCGTACGGCCTCCTCGACCGCCGCGGCCTCGGATTCGCCGGCGCGGGAGGGGACGCGGCGGCCGTCGCCGAGCAGGGTGAGACCCAGCGTCGCGGCGGCCACCGTCGCGGAGCCGCCCGCCATGAACGCGCGACGCAGCACGTCGCTCTCCTTGGGGGTGAGGGGGGTGCGCTGCGCGGACCGGCCGCGGACGGCCTCGCGCGGCGGGAATCCCAGGTCGGCCAGGGTCCGGCCGGGGAACATGTGCAGGAAGACCCGCTCGTAGGCGTAGTTGGGGCAGCGGATCTCGCCGGACTCGACCCGGCCGATGTAACGGGCGTCGCAGGAAACCGTTTCGCCGATCTCCCGTGCAGCCCGGCGCACCATGGCCGCGAACTCGGCCGGGGAGTGCGGTCCGCGCAGCCGCCGGAACGTGGAGTTGGGTGAGTGGGGGGACGCCGCCATGGACGTGACCTCTCTGGCGAGGAATGCGCTGCCGGTCATGTGACGTGTGATGCGGTTGCCTGCCCGGCGCGCATGAACGTACCGCCAGCGACCGCCCCCGCATGCGGTGTTTGGCTACAAAACGGATATCTCACCCACGATCCGCCATGAACTGCCATCCTTTGCGGCATCCTTGCGCCGCACCCGTTGACGTTCCCGCGCGTTGAACCCGTGCGGAGTGGGAGGCGACTCCCGGATCTCCGGCGCAGACTCCTGCACTCGTATGCGGATCGAGGAGAGATTCCCTTGGTGGAGGGCGGCATGGAGAGCACTGGAACGAACACCGCGTCCGAGCCGGGAGCGGCCACCCCGCTGCTGGTCGAGGCGCCGGACCTGGTCACCGTCCCCGCCCGCCAGGGGCTGGAGGCGGTGGACATCATCCGCCGCACCGCCGGCCACGCCACCGCGGGCCTCTGCGTCGGAGTCGGCCCCGTACTGCACGACGGCTCCGGCGACACCCTCGGCTTCCTCGTCCCGCCCGGGACGGCGGACGCCTGGGACCTGCCGGGCAGCGCCTGTACGCAGACCAACGGGCGCGGCATGCGCTTCGGCGACGTCGAGGTGGCGGTCGTGGTCGACGCCGGCGCGGCCTCCCCCACGGCGGGCTGCACCGGCTGGCTGCTCCCGCCGGAGGCCGTCGGGCCCGTCACCGACCCGGAGGTGCTGCGCGCGGCGCTCGGCGAGGCGGCCCGGCTGATCGAGGCCGCCGACAACTGCCGCTGAGGCCCGCGCCGCCCCGGCCCGTCACAATGGGGTGGTGGCAGGCAAGGGCAAGGGCAGCAGGCAGCGCGGGCGCGGGAACTCCGAGGCGGTCGTCGGGCAGGTGGACGGCGGCACGGCGGAGCTGGCGCCCGACCGGGAGCGCGGCAACGCCTGGACGCTGCTGATCGACGGAGCCCCGCAGTCGCACGTCGACCTGGACGACCCCGGACACCTGGACTTCGCGTACCAGCGCCGGATCGGCCACCTGATCGACCTCGTCGCGCCCGCCCGGCAGCCCCTGAACGTGCTGCACCTGGGCGGCGGCGCCTTCACGCTCGCGCGCTACACCGCGGCCGCCCGGCCCCGCTCCTCCCAGCAGGTGGTGGAGATCGACGCCGGGCTGGTGGCCTTCGTACGGGAACACCTGCCGCTGGACCCGCAGGCGCGGGTCCGGGTCCGCGCGGTGGACGCGCGGGCGGGCCTGGCCAAGGTCCCGGACGGCTGGGCGGACCTGGTGATCGCGGACGTGTTCAGCGGCGCGCGGACCCCGGCGCACCTGACGAGCGCCGAGTTCCTGGACGACGTACGGCGGGCCCTGGCGCCCGGCGGGTGGTACGTGGCCAACCTGGCGGACGGCCCGCCGCTCGCGCACCTGAAGGGCCAGATCGCGACGGCCGCGTCCCGCTTCGAGCACCTGGCGCTGGCCGCCGACCCGGTGGTGTGGCGGGGGAAACGGTTCGGCAACGCGGTCCTGGTGGCCGCGGACCGGGAGCTTCCGGTCGGCGAGTTCACGCGCCGGGTGGCGAGCGACCCGCACCCGGGCCGGGTCGAGCACGGCCGGGCCCTCGCGGACTTCGCGGGCGGGGCGGCCCCGGTCGCCGACGCCTCGGCGGTGGCCTCGCCGCAGCCGCCGCCGTCCGTGTTCCGCTGAGGGCCGCGGGCCCGGCCTGACCGGGAGGGCGCCCGGGAGGGCGCCCCTTTTGACGACAGGGCCTAGCCCTCGTACGTCTCCACCATCGGCGGGTGGCCGTTCCAGGTGCAGAAGACGGACATCTCCTTGCCGTCCTTGGTGAAGGTGACCCGGATCCAGTACGGCTGCTTCCACACCTGCATCTGCCAGCCCGCGTCCGGCGTCGCCGAGACCAGCTCGGCCGAGGACGTCCCGAGGTCGAAGACCACCCGGCCGCCCGTGACCGGGTAGGCCTTCACGTTGCCCGGATCCCCGCCGCCGCCCCGCTGACCGTCCGGGCTCGGGCCCGGCGGGGCGGCCTTCTGCGACGGCTTCGCGGCGGAGGCGCTCGTGGACGGCGACGCCGAGGGGGAGGCGGAGGCGGAGGGGGACGGGGAGTCCGAGGCCCGCGCGGGTGAGGGCGTCGCCGCGTCGTGCGTCGAGGAGGACAGCGGCCGCGTGGTCAGCGGCACCGCCAGCGGCGGATCGTAGGCCGTTCCGGACATCACCGTGTGCACGCCCCACCAGGACAGCGTCACCGCCGCCCCGGTCGCCAGCGTCCAGGCGAGCGCATGAACGAATCCTCGGTGCATCAGGGCACATACTGCACCACCCGCCCAGGAGGCGGCCCGACACCCCGCCCGGTCCCCCGAATGGACTACGGTGCCGCCCATGGCAAGTGTGCTCGTGGTCGAGGACGACCAGTTCGTACGTTCCGCCCTGATCCGGCACCTGACCGAGGCCGCGCACACCGTGCGCAGCGTCGGTACGGCCCTGGAGGCGCTGCGCGAGGTCGCCCACCACCGCTTCGACGTGGTCATCCTCGACCTCGGGCTGCCCGACCTCGACGGGTCGGAGGCGCTGAAGATGCTGCGCGGCATCACCGACGTGCCCGTGATCATCGCGACCGCCCGCGACGACGAGGCCGAGATCGTCCGGCTGCTGAACGACGGCGCCGACGACTACCTGACCAAGCCCTTCTCCGTCGAGCACCTCTCCGCCCGGATGGCCGCCGTCCTGCGCCGCGCCCGCGCGGCCGCCGGGGCCGAGCCGCCCTCGCGCGTGCTGCGGGTCGGCGGGCTGGCCATCGACCCGCTGCGACGCCAGGCCGAACTGGACGGGGCCGTACTGGACCTCACCCGGCGGGAGTTCGACCTGCTGGCCTTCCTCGCCGGGCGGCCCGGGGTGGTCGTGGCCCGGCGCGAGCTGCTGGCCGAGGTCTGGCAGCAGTCGTACGGGGACGACCAGACCATCGACGTGCACCTGTCCTGGCTGCGCCGCAAGCTCGGCGAGACCGCCGCCCGCCCCCGCTACCTGCACACGCTGCGGGGGGTCGGAGTCAAGCTGGAGCCGCCGGTCCCGGAGCCGCCGCAGTGAGGTGGGCCCTGGTCAAGGTGTGCCTCGCGGTCACCGCCATGGTGGTCGTGGCCTTCGCCGTACCCCTCGGGCTGGTGGTCCAGGAGATGGCCAGCGACCGGGCCTTCTCCAACGCCGAGCGGCAGGCCGCCACGATGGCGCCGACCCTCTCCATCACCACCGACCCCACGCAGCTGCGCAAGGCGGTCGAGTCCACGCAGATGGGCGCGGCCGGGCGGATGGCCGTCCACCTGCCGCCCGTGGGCGACAGCCCGGCCGCGGACATCGGCAAGGGCCGCGCGGGCGAGCACGCGGTGTCCGAGACCCGCAGGATGGGGCGGGCCACCACCGCCTCGGTGGCGGGCGGGGGTTCGGCGCTGCTCCAGCCCACCGCGCTCGGCTCCGGGGACATCGCGGTGATCGAGATCTACGTGCCCGAGAGCGAGGTCAGCAACGGCGTCACGACCGCCTGGGTGATCCTCGCCGGCGTCGGCCTCGCCCTGATCGTGGGCTCGGTGGCGGTCGCGGACCGGCTCGGCGCCCGCCTGGTGCGGCCCGCCGAGCGGCTCGCGGACGCCGCGCACCAGCTGGGCGAGGGGCGGCTCGGGGCGCGGGTGCCCGAGGACGGGCCCAAGGAACTCCGCTCGGCGGCCGTCGCGTTCAACGCGATGGCGGACCAGGTCGTGGAACTCCTCGCCAACGAGCGGGAGCTGGCCGCCGACCTGTCGCACCGGCTGCGGACGCCGCTGACGGTGCTGCGGCTCAACACGGCCTCGCTCGGGGACGGTCCGGCCGCCGAGCAGACCCGGGCGGCGGTGGAGCAGCTGGAACGGGAGGTCGACACGATCATCCGTACCGCCCGCGAACAGCGCTCGCCCGCCGCGGCCGTCGCCGTCGCCGGGTGCGACGCCTCCGAGGTGATCCGCGACCGGATGGCCTTCTGGTCGGCGCTCGCGGAGGACGAGGGCCGCGAGGTGCGGCTCGCGGGAGTGGACCGTCCCGTACGGATACCGGTGGCCCGGCCGGAGCTCGCGGCCGCGCTGGACGCCATGCTCGGCAACGTCTTCCGGCACACGCCCGAGGCGACCCCGTTCGCGGTCGACGTGCACGACGCCGGGGAGGCGGTCATCGTCCTCGTCTCGGACGCCGGCCCCGGTATCGCCGACCCGGACGCGGCCCTGCGCCGGGGCAACGACGGCGGCCGCGACGGCTCGACGGGGCTCGGCCTGGACATCGTCCGGCGGGTCGCGGAGTCCACGGGCGGCGACGTGCGCATCGGGCGCTCGATGCTCGGCGGCACCGAGGTCCGCGTCTGGATCGCCCTGGACGACCGCGCCCGCGGCGGCTCCGACGGCGGCCGCGCCCGCCGCGGCCGCCGCAAACGGCGCGGCAACTGACGTAACCGGCGGGCGGCCGGGGGCGCGCCTGGCCGCTGTGGTGTTCCGCGCTCGGTACGGTCCGCCGCATGGACACCCTCATCTTCGGCGGGCTCCTCGCCACGCTGATCGCGATGTACCGGGACTCGTCCCGGACGGTCGTGCTCGCGGCCTGGTGGGTCTCGCTCCTCGCCGTGATCCTGCTGATGGCGTACCACGTCACCGGCGGCCCCGCCCTGACCCTGAGCCACTGATGGCGGCGACCATGCACAGCCTCCTCCCGGAGGCGCCGCTGCAGGGCGGGCTGCTGGGGCGGGTCCAGTACTGGTTCGCCTGCTTCTTCGTCGTCGGCTGGGCGGGCGTCGTCTGCGGCGGGCTGTTCCACCAGTTCGGGGCGGGGGAGCACACGTGCCCGCTGTGCGTCGTGCAGCGGATGTGCATGGTGCTCGCGGCGCTGGGCGCCGGGCACATCGTCCGCACGGCGCTCAGGGACGGGGCGGTGACCGGCCGGGACTACATGACGGGCTGGGGGCTGGCCCTCGTCGCCGTCGTCGCGGGCTCGTTCGCGTCGTGGCGGCAGACCATGCTGCACGTCCTGCCGGGGGACAAGGGTTACGGCGGCGAGCTGTTCGGGCTGCACCTGTACGTGTGGGCGTGGATCCTCTTCCAGCTCTCGGTCGTCGCGATCGGCGTCGTCCTCGCCTTCGCGCACGCCACGGCGGACCGGGCCGTTCCGACCGCGGGACCCGGCGCGTACCGGACGGTGGGGCTGTCCGCCCTGTGGTTCCTCGGTCTCGTCATCGCGGCGAATCTGGTGGCGGTGTTCCTGGAGGAGGGGTTCCATTGGTTCCTGCCGGACGACCCGAGCCGGTACGAGCTCTTCCACGACCTCGGCATCTGAAGCAGCCGCTCCGTCCGCGACCGCGAAGGAACCCCGTATGCGTTACGCAGTCCTCGGCACCGGGATCGTCGGCCGTACCATCGCCGCCCGGCTCGCCTCCCTCGGCCACGAGGCGGTCATCGGCACCCGGGACCCCGCGGCCACCCTCGCCCGCACCGAGTACGCCGACTGGCAGGCGGCCCACCCGGGCGTCCGGCTCGCCGGCTTCGCGGAGGCCGCGCGCGAGGGCGAGACCCTGGTCAACGCCACCGGCGGGCGCGTCAGCCTCGCCGCACTGGCCGACGCGGACGCCGCGCACCTGGACGGCAAGGTCCTGATCGACGTCGCGAACCCGCTCGACTTCTCCAAGGGGTTCCCGCCCACCCTGGACCCGGTCGACGACGACAGCCTGGGCGAGCAGATCCAGCGGGCCTTCCCGGGGCTGCGGGTGGTCAAGACGCTCAACACCATGAACTGCCGGATCATGGTGGACCCCGCCAGGGTCCCCGGCGAGCACACCGTCTTCGTCTCGGGCGAGGACGCCGCGGCGAAGGCCTTCGTACGCGAACTCCTGGGCTCCTTCGGCTGGCCGGAGGCGAGCGTCCTCGACCTCGGCGGGATCGAGACCGCGCGCGGCACGGAGATGCTGCTCCCGATCTGGCTCCGGCTGATGGGTGCGCTGGGGCACACCGACTTCAACTTCCAGATCCAGGGCGCCCGGGGAGCCGGAACCTCCACCTCCGGCTGACGGCGTTGTCAGTGGCCGGGCGGACAATGGCCCGCATGGTCCAGACACTGCCCCTGTCGCTGCCCGCGTCCCTGGTGGACACCCACGCCATCGACCTGAACGGCACCTACACCACCGGTTGGTGGATGGCCGCGGACGACGTCGCCACCGCGCCCTGCGGTGACACGTACGCGCTGTACGGGGCGTACCGCCACACCTACGGCGTCGACAGGGCCGAACCGGACCCGGCCCGGCAGAACTTCTCGTACCGGATCCTCACCCGGTACGCACCGGACGGCACCCCGCTGGCCACCGCCGTGTTCCGCCGCCCCGGGTCGGGGGAGTCTCCCTCCGCACTCGCCCACGGCGGCGAGTTCGCCCTGTGCCCGCTGCCCGACGGCACGCTAGCGGTGAGCGCGCAGGCGGACCGGACCCACCTGTTGGCGCCCGATCTGAGCACCGTCCTCGGGCACTTCACCGGGCGGGGCCGCGAGGTGTCCGAGGAACCCGGGGCGGGCGAAGCGGGCGGCCCCTTCGTGACCTCGATGAGCCTCACGCCCGCGGGCCGCGCGGTGTGCGTGACCACGGAGTACGGCGTCCACCGGTACGGCAGCCGCATTCCCAACATCGTCGCGCTCGCGGACACGCTCCCGACTCCGGACGCCAAGCCGGCCCTGCGCGCCATCGCCTCGCTCGACCCCGAGCCGGCGCACCAGAGCGAGGCCGACCTCAGCCCGTACGTCCGCTACCGGGACGAGCCGGTGGGTCTGGGCAACCGGCCGTCGCCGGCGCTGACGGAGCTCCTGACGCCGGGCTCCGAGCGGTCGTACGCGTACGACGGCTCGCACCTCGGCCGGCCCGCCGTGCTCGGCGAGGACCGGTTCGTCGTGCCGGTCTTCTCGCGGACCTACCGCGGTGGCAGCCGGGGCCGGCCGTTCTCGTTCGTCCTCCTCAACGGCCAGGGGGAGATGACGGGCAGCCTGGGCGGCATGCAGCCGTGGCGGGACAGCCCGTTCACCGGCTTCTGCTGGCGGGTGGTCGCCGACCCGCGGCGCGGGCACGCCTTCCACCTCAACCGGTACGGCCTGTACGCGTGGGGCCCCGAGGGGCAGCTTCGGGCGAAGCTGTCCACTGAGAGCAAGGCCTTCAAGGCGCTGACCCGTTTCACGCTCATGGAGGCCTCGCCGACCGGGGATCTCGTCCTGGTCCACGGGAAGCAGCAGCTCGTCTTGCGGGTGCCCGCCCCGGACGACCTCGGGGAGCTGGGCGCGGTGGTCGAGGAGGCGCTGCGGACGTACGGGAAGCAGCGCACGGCCCTGAAGAAGCGGTGGGAACCGGTCAACTGGCACTGGGCCGACGACGGGAGCGTGCCGGTCCATCACCTCTGAGCGCCCGGCGGCCTGCGGCTGGTGGCGGCTCCCGGAGGCGGGCCCGTTCGGTCCGCGCCCGGACGGTGGCGGAGATGTTGCCGCCGCCCGCGGGCGGATCGAGGGTGGGCGTGACGGAAGGAGTCCCGCATGAGAGTCATGCTCCGCGCCCACTTGGACACGGCCGCCACCAACGAGGGCATCAAGACCGGCGCCCTGCCGCAGACGATCACCAAGCTGATGGAAGCGGTCAAGCCGGAGGCTGCCTACTTCGGCCTGCACGAGGGCGTCCGGTCCTGCTGGATCGTCTTCGACCTCAAGGACAGCTCGCAGATGCCGGCGCTGATGGAGGACCTGTTCCTCCAGTTCAACGCCGAGGTCGAGGTCGCTCCGGTGATGAACCAGGAGGACCTGGCGAAGGGGCTGGCGGCCATGTCCTCACGGGGCTGAGCGCAGGCCGGAGCCGGTCCCACCGACGGGCGTTCGCGCCCGCGCCTGGGCTGCTTGCTGCGCCCGCGCCTGGGCTGTCGGCTGTGCCTGCGCTGCGTGGTGCGCCCGCGCTTCGGCTGTCGGTCGTGCCCGCGCCTGGGGTGCCTGCTGTGCCCGTGCCTGGGCTGTGGGTCGCGCCCGCGCCGGGGCTGCTTGCTGTGCCCGCGCCTGGGCCGTCGGCTGTGCCTGGGCTTGCGCTGCCTGTTGTGCCCCCGCCTGCTCCGTCGGTCGTGCCCGCGTCCGGGCTTGCCGCCGTGCCCGCGGCCGGGCCGGTGCACGTCAGGGCGAGGACCGCCGAGGCGGCGGCTGCCGCGCAGGCCACGGCGAAGGCCGCCCGGTACCCGTACGCCCCCGCCAGGGGGCCGGCCACGGCTGCGGCCAGCGCCTGACCGACGATCAGGCCGCTGCCCAGTACCGTCATGGCCTCGCCCATCCGCTCCGCCGGGCCGGCCCGTTCCACCAGGCCGAACAGCGCGATCAGGTGCGGGGCCACGGCCAGCCCGATCCCGGCGACGGCGAACGTGGCGCCCCACAGCCCCGACACCGCGAGCAGCGGCAGCGTCAGCAGTGCCTGGACGGCGATCGTCCACCGCAGCCGGACCGTCAGATCCGCCGAGCCCGGCCGGGCCACCGTCACGAACCCGGCGACCGAGCTGGTCACGGCCATCGCGGACCACACCAGCCCGGCGGTGCCCGGCTCGCCCAGCGCCCGGGCCAGCGCGTTCACGCCCGTGTTGGCCCCGCCCCACGCGGCGCCCTGCAGCAGCGCCAGCGCGAACAGCAGGAGCAGCCCCGGCGACCACAGGCGTACGTCGGCCCGCGCGCCGGCCGCTTCGACGGGCCCGGGCGCCGTCGGATGGACGGCGAAGAGGGTTCCGAACACCAGGATCAGCACGGCCGCGAGGACGAGGGCCGAGGCCGGGTGCACGGTCACCGCCAGGATCCCGGCCAGCGCGGGGCCGACCATGAACCCGACCTCGTCGAGGGTGGTGTCGAAGGACAGGGCCGAGCCGAGCAGGGCCTTGTCCGGCCCGGCCAGCCGCGCCCAGCGGGCCCGCGCCAGCGGCCCGACCTGCGGGACCGTGAGCCCGGCGGCGACGGCGAGCGCGATCCGGGCGGCCGGCGGCAGCCCGCCGAGGACGGCCGCCACGAGGGCGGCCAGGACCGTGGCGTTCGCGGCGCAGGCGGCGAGCAGCACGGGACGGTGGCCGCGCCGGTCGGCGAGCCGGCCGATCACCGGGCCGCCGACGGCCTGGCCGAGCCAGAGCGCGGCCGCGACGGCGCCGGCCTCGCCGATGCCGTCGCGGGCGTTGATGAGCAAGAGCGTTCCGATGGGGCACAGCGCGGCGGGGAGCCGGGCGAGGAACGCGAAGACGGGCAGGGCGCTGCCGCCGAGTGCGAGCACTCCGCGGAGGCCGCGCGGGGCGGCGGCGGGGGACGTGGACAATGCGGGCAACCTCCATCCGCACGCCGACCCTCCCGTGTCTCCGGCGCGCGCTGGTGCCCGTTGAGCGGACCGTAGTCGCGGAACGGGGGGTTCGGTAGCCCGGGTGCGGGGCCTGTCCCTGGCGCGCCCGCGGCGTGTCCGGGCCGCGGCCCGTTCTCAGGCGCCGGAGATCACGCGCCGGAGTTCAGCCGCTGGGCCTGGGCCCGGCCGACTTCGGCGGCCCGGTGCAGGTAGTCGCCGATGACGGCGAGTTCGGCGTCCGAGTAGCCGTCCAGGACGGCTCCGAACGCCCGGCCGGGGATGTCCCAGGCGGCGCCGATCCGCTCGCGTGCCTCGGGGGCGAGCGTCACGAGGGAGCGGCGGCGGTCGTGCGGGTCGGCGTGCCGCTCGACGATGCCCGCCTTGACGAGGCGGTCGACGAGGCGGGTTGCGGAGCCGGAGGTCAGGCCGGTGAGACGGGCGATGTCGCCGGTACTGACCGGACCGGGCTCCATGTCGAGGAGTGCCACGCACTGCATGTCGGTGGGGTGCAGTCCGACGTGGTCGGCCATGGCCTGGCTGAACAGCGAGTAGTCGGCGTAGTGCCGCTGGCTCTCGGTGACGATGCGCGCGAGGAGTTCGGCGCGGGTCCACGCCTCACTCGAACGGGGGGAATCGGTTGACATCGGCTTCTCCATGCTCCAAATTTATCTGTGTGACGCAGGGAATGTGTCGCACAGAATCTGCACCACGTACCTACTTTAGGAAGCGGGAGCCCCCATGTCGAACCAGCCGAACCAGCCGAACCCGTCGATCTCGTCGAACCAGCAGACGATCCTCGTCACCGGCGGCCGCGGCGCAGTAGCCCGTGGCCTCACCGCCCTGCTGCACGCCCGCGGTGTCCCCTACCGCCTCGCCTCCCGCGAGCCGGACTCGCCCGGTACCGTCCGCTGCGATCTCACCGATCCGTCCACCTTCCCCGGCGCCCTGGCCGGGATCCGCTCCGTCTTCCTCTACGCCGAGGCGTCCGGGATCGAGGGCTTCGTCAAGGAGGCCGTCGCCGCCGGAGTCGAGCATGTCGTCCTCCTGTCCTCCTCCTCGGTGCTGAGCCCCGACGCCGCCGAAAGCCCGCTGGCCGCCGCGCACCTGGCCGTGGAGCGGGCCCTGGAGGCCTCCCCGCTGCGCACCACCATGCTGCGACCTGGTGCCTTCGCGGGCAACGCGCGCGGCTGGGCCTGGTCCCTGAAGGCCGGCCGTCCGGTCCACCTGCCCTACCCGGGCTCCCACTGCGACGCCATCCACGAGGCCGACATCGCCGAGGCTGCCTTCGCCGTCCTCACCGACCCCGGACTCGGCGGCCGCGCCTACACCCTGACCGGCCCGCACTCGCTCACGTTCGCGACCCAGATCGCGGTGATCGGCCGGGTCCTCGGCCGGCCCACGGCTTTCGAGGAGGTCTCCGCCGAGCAGTGGAAGTCCGAGGTGGACGGCTACATACCCGGCCCGTACGCCGACGCGCTCCTCGACTACTGGGCCGCCTCCGACGGGCTCCCGGCCGAACTCACCGACGCCGTCGAGCAGCTCACCGGCCACCCGGCGCGCTCCTTCGAGAGCTGGGTGGAGGAGCACGCCGCCGAGTTCGCGCCGACCGCTTAGGAGGCTCTGCCGGCCGACCTAGAATGCGGGGACATGTCAGTGGAGGTGGGTACATGGCTCCCCGTGCGGGCCTGACGGCCGAGCGGGTCACGCGGGCCGCGGCCGATCTCGCGGACGAGGTCGGCTTCGACAGCATCACCGTGTCCGCGCTCGCCCGGAGCTTCGGCGTGAAGGACGCGAGCCTGTACTCGCACGTCAAGAACGTCCAGGACCTCCGCACCCGGGTCGCGGTACTCGCCACCGTCGAGATGACCGACCGCATCGGGCCGGCCGTCGCCGGCCGGTCGGGCAAGGACGCGCTCAGCGGATTCGCGCACGCCTACCGGGAGTTCGCCCTCGAACACCCCGGGCGGTACGCGGCCACGCAGATGCGGCTCGACCCGGAGGTCGTCGCCGCGTCCCCGGCGCTGCTGCGCTGTGTGGAGCTGACGTACGGGATGCTGCGGGGCTACGGCCTGGACGAGCCCGACCTGACCGACGCGGTGCGACTGCTGCGGAGCACCTTCCACGGCTACAGCAGCCTGGAGGCCGCCGGCGGCTTCGGGCATGCCCGGGACACCTCGGCGTCCTGGGCCCGGGTCATCGACGCCCTGCACGTCACGCTGGAGCGCTGGCCTACTGCACGCTGAACGCGTGCGGGTGGGAGGGATCGCCGGGGCAGGCGAAGACGTTCAGCTTGCCGTGGTTGCCGACCACGACGCGGGTGGGTGCGCACGCGTCGGCGGGGTCTTCCAGGGGGCGCCAGCCGGCGGTGTCGGATCCCCACTCGTGGGTGCCGATCGTCAGCAGCGGCTCCAGCACGCGGGAACAGGCCGCGCAGTGCAGCTCGCCCGGACCGGTGAGGTTCCAGGCGGCGAAGCCGCCCGCCTTCCAGCCGGGGGCTATGGAGAGGTCGGACATGTAGGTCGGGGCCCCCTCCCGCTCCTCCTGGTCCTCCTCCCAGGCCTCCACGCGCCGGCCGAGCCGGCCCGGGAGCAGCTCGATGTACTCGTACTCGGTGACCCGCTCCGGGTGCAGCACGCACGGCTCGGGCAGGTATCCCTCGGAGCCGACGAGTTCCGGCTCCGGCTGCTCCGCCAGGGGCTCGCGCACCTCGGCGCAGGAGCGCCAGCGCAGGTGGAGGTGCATGCCGTGGCCCGTCGGGCCGTGGCGGTCGAAGGGGCACCAGAACACCTGGAGCAGGTCCAGGCCCGCCGGGCCGGCCGGGAGGTCGGGGACGTCACGGGCGAAGAGCTGCGCGACGGCGAGCATCGGCAGCGGGTCGGCAGGCGACAGCCGGGACACCTTGTGCCGGGGCGCGGGCTCGGCGAGGCCCGCCCGCGCTGCCCGGATCTCGGCCGGGCGCAGCCCGCCGCCCCGCTTGTGCGGCGCCTCGCACACCGGCCACGGCTCGTCGGCGGGCCACAGCAGCGGCCCGCCGACGTGGCTGTCGCGCACGCCCGGCGCACCGGGGCGCGGGTGCAGCCGGGTCGTCGTGCGCCGGTGGCCGGCCAGCCCGGGGAAGAGGGCCTCGACGTCGATCGGGCGTGGCGCGGTCGTGCGGGTCATGCGGCTGAATCTACAAGGGGGCTCGCAGGGTGCCGCTGCGGGCTAGGGCGGCGTACCAGTGGGCGCTGGAACGCGGGGTGCGGATCTGGGTCTCGTAGTCGACGTGGACGATGCCGAACCGCTTGCTGTAGCCGTAGGACCATTCGAAGTTGTCCATCAGCGACCACAGGAAGTAGCCCCCCACCGGGGCGCCGTCGCCCATCGCCCGGTGGACCGCGGCCAGGTGCGCCTCCAGGTAGGAGATGCGCAGCGGGTCGTGCAGGTCCGGCGCGTACGCGGCGCCGTTCTCGGTGACCAGCAGCGGCAGCCCCGGCGCCTCGCGGGTGAACCGCATCAGCAGGTCGTACAGGCCGGTCGGGTCGATCGACCAGTTCATGTCGGTCAGTTCGCCCGGCGGCTGGTGGAAGGCGACGGAGTCCGCCCCCGGCCAGGGCGAGCGACCGGTGGCGCCGTGGCCGTCGGCCCGGGGGCCGTCCGGGGACGCCGAGACGAGCGCCGGGCTGTAGTAGTTCACCCCGAGGAAGCCGAGCGGGCGGTGGATCAGCGCCGCGTCGCCGGGCCGTACGAAGGACCAGTCGGTGAGCGCGGCGGTGTCCTCCAGCAGGTCCTCGGGGTAGGCCCCGTGCAGCAGCGGCCCGGTGAAGACGCGGTTCGCCAGCGCGTCGATCCGGCGCCGCGCGTCCAGGTCGGCCGGGGCGTCCGTCAGCGCCCGTACCGCGCTCGGGTTGAGCGCGATCCCGGCCCGCACCGAGGAGGGCAGCACCGACGCCGCCAGCCCGTGCGCCAGGTTGAGATGGTGGGCGGCCCGCAGGGAATCGGCCGGGGAGGTCCGGCCGGGCGCGTGCACTCCGGAGGCGTAGCCCAGGAAGGCGCTGCACCAGGGCTCGTTGAGGGTTGTCCACAGCGACACCCGGTCGGCGAGCTTCCCGGCGACGGTCTCCGCGTACGCGGCGAACGCGTAGGCCGTCTCCCGCTCCGGCCAGCCGCCGGCGCTCTCCAGCTCCTGCGGCAGGTCCCAGTGGTACAGGGTCACGCAGGGCTGGATCCCGTGCGCGAGGAGCTCGTCCACGAGCGCGTCGTAGAAGCCGATCCCGCCGGCCAGCACCCGCGGCCAGGACACCGAGAAGCGGTACGCCCCCAGCCCCAGCCCCGCCATCAGCCGGACGTCCTCCCGCCACAGCCGGTGGTGGTCGGCGGCCACGTCGCCGGTGTCCCCGCCGAGCACCTTGCCCGGCGTACGGCAGAAGGTGTCCCAGATGGACGGCCCGCGTCCGTCCGCCGCGCCCTCGATCTGGAAGGCCGCCGTGGCCGTGCCCCAGAGGAACCCCTCGGGGAATGTCCTGTCCGTCATCCCTTGACCGCCCCCTGCATGATGCCGCCCACGATCTGGCGGCCGAAGAGAAGGAACACCAGCAACAGCGGGAGCGTGCCCAGCAACGCGCCCGCCATGATCACCGACTGGTCGGGGATGTAGCCCCGGCCCAGCCCCGTCAGGGCCACCTGCACCGTCGGGCTGCCGTTCTGGGTCAGCGCGACGATCGGCCAGAAGAAGTCGTTCCAGGCCATCACGAAGGTCAGCATCCCGAGCACCGCCATCGCGGGCCGGGCCGCCGGGAACACGACGTGCCACACGATCCGCAGCGAACTCGCCCCGTCGGTCCGCGCCGCCTCCACCAGCTCCATCGGCAGGGCCTGCGCCAGGTACTGCCGCATGAAGAACACCCCGAACGCCGAGACCAGGGTCGGCAGGATCACCGACTGGAGCCGGTCCGTCCACGACAGCTCCGCGATCAGCATGTACAGCGGCACCACGCTCAGCTGCGGCGGGATCAGCATCGTCCCCACCACCAGCGTCAGCAACACCCGGCTGCCCCGGAACCGGAGCCGGGCGAAAGCGAACCCGGCCAGCGTGGAGAACACCACCGTGCCGGCCGCGACGGTCCCCGCCACGACCACGGTGTTCAGCAGGGCCGTGCCCATGTTGGCGTCGGTCCAGGCGACCGACAGGTTGCGCCCCAGGTTCCCGCCGAACCAGAACGGCGGCGGCGTCTGGGCCAGGCGCGTGTTGTTGCGCGACGCCGCGATCGCCGTCCACACCAGCGGGAAGAGCGACCCGAGGGTGAAGACCCCGAGGATCACGTACGTCAGCCTGCCCGCGCGCAGTGACCTCATCGCGCCTCCCCCCGCCCCCGCAGCAGCCGGGCTGCGCCCGCGATCAGCAGCAGGATCAGGAACATCGCCCACGCGATCGCCGAGGCCCGCCCGAGGTGCAGGTTCACCCAGCCCTGCTCGTACAGGTACAGCCCCAGCGTCTGGAACTGGTGGTCCGAGCCGCCCGTCGCCCCCGCCCCGCCGTTGAACAGCAGCGGCTCGCCGAACAGCTGGGTCGCCCCGATCGTCGAGACCACACAGGTGAAGAAGATCGTCGGCCGCAGCGAGGGCACCGTCACGTGGACGAACTGCCGCCACCGCGAGGCCCCGTCCAGCTCGGCGGACTCGTACAGCTCCCCGGGCACGGCCTGCATGGCCGCCAGGTAGATCAGCGCGTTGTAGCCGGTCCACCGCCACACGACGATCGTGGACACCGCCACCTGGGAGGCCAGCGGGCCGTTCTGCCAGTCCACCGGCCCGAACCCGAGCCCGGACAGCGCCCAGTTGACCATCCCGTAGTCCCGGCCGAAGAGCAGCACGAAGACGAGCGTGGCCGCCGCCACCGACGTCGCGTACGGGGTGAGCACGGCCACGCGGAAGAAGGCGGAGCCCCGCAGCCGGTAGTTGAGCAGGTGCGCCAGCCCCAGCGCGATCAGCAGCTGCGGCACCGTGGACAGCAGCCCGATGGTGACGGTGTTGCGCAGCGCGTTCCAGAAGAACTCGTCGTCCCACAGCCGGGTGAAGTTCTTCAGCCCCACCCACGTCATGGAATCCGGATCGGTCAGTTCCACCTGATGCAGCGCCGCCCAGCCCGTGTACAGCAGCGGGAACAGCCCAAAGGCGGCGAAGAAGAGGAAGAACGGCGCCACGAAGGCGTACGGACTGAAGCGCAGGTCCCACCGGTAGCGGCGCGAGCGCCACACCTGGCCCCGGCCGCCCCCCTCGCCCTCCCGCACGGGGCGGGCGGGCGAGGGGGACAGCAGCGCGGTCTCGTCAGTCATCCGCGCCCACCGCCCTCACTGGTCCAGGGCGTTGTCGATCGCCTTCACCGCGGCTTCCCAGCCCTCCTGCGGCGAGCGGCCCTTCTGGTCGACCTGGAGCATTCCGATGTCCGCCAGGTTCTGCGCGATCACCAGGTCCTTCGGGCCGACCACCGCCACCGGCACGCCCTCGGCCGCCCGCGCGAAGATCTCCCCGATCGGGGCCCCGCCGAAGTAGTCGTGCTTCGCCCCCGACACCGCCGGCAGCCGGTACGCCGCGCTCGCGCTCGGGAAACTCCCGCGCTTCTCGAACAGCCTGGCCTGCTGCGCCGGGGCCGTCAGCCAGGCCGCCAGCTTCGCCGCCTCCTCGGCGTGCTTGCCCGCCTTGGGCACCACCAGGAAGGAGCCGCCCCAGTTGCTCGGCTTCGGCGCCTGCGCCACGTCCCACTTGTCCTTGCCCGCCGGGCCCGCCTTGTCCTGGATGTAGCCGAGCATCCAGGCCGGGCAGGAGACGGTCGCGAAGGTGCCGTTGGAGAAGCCCTGGTCCCAGGCGGGGGTGAACTGCTGGTGCTTGGCGCTCAGGCCCTCGGTGGCGAAGGAGGCCGCCAGGTCGAACGCGCCCCGCACCGCCGGGTTGGTCTTGTAGACGACTTTGCCCTGCTCGTCGTAGAACCGCTGGGCGCTGCTGCCGGTGACGGCCGCCATCACGCCCGAGGCGGAGTCCACGAAGGCCTTCCCCTCGCCGGCCTTCGCCTTGTAGGCCTTGCCCGTCTCCAGGTACTTGTTCCAGTCGCCCGCCCACAGCGCGCCGACCGCCGCCCGGTCGGTCGGCAGCCCCGCCGCCTCGAACAGGTCCTTGCGGTAGCAGATGCCCTGCGGGCCTATGTCGGTGCCGAGCCCGACGGTCGCGCCGCCCTTCGCCGCGGGCGCCGTGCCCTGGGCCCACTTCCACGGCAGGTACGCCGCCTTGTCCACGCCCGGGGCCTTCGCCAGGTCGACCAGCTTGTCCGCCTGGGTGGCGGTGATCTCCGCGATGTTGTTGACCTCGACGGCCTGGATGTCGGCGAGCCCGCTGCCGGTGCCCAGGTGGGTCAGGAGCTGCGGGTAGTAGTTCTCGTTGCGCTCGATGGAGGTCTGCTCGATCCGGATGCCGGGGTTCTGCGCCATGTACTCGTCGTAGAGGCCGGCCTCCTGGAGGCCGAAGGCACCGAAGACGCCGACGGTGAGCGTGGTCTGGTCCTTGCCGCCGCTCTGGCCGCCCTGCTTCGAGGTCTCGGCCGGATCCGACGAGCAGCCCGTGAGCAGCAGGGCCGCGGTGGCCGCCGAGGCTCCCGCGCTGACGAGGGTTCTTCGGACTTTCGCGTGGGCTCGGGCGCTGGCTCGCATGGGCATCCTCCCTGAAGGACGGAACGTGCCGGGTGTCGTGTGACACAGTGTGGGAGCGCTCCCATTCGCGTCAAGAGGTAGATTCACACCCGGGAGGAAGCCATGAACGGGCAAGGGCGCAGCGGGGGACGGCCGACCCTGGAAGAGGTGGCGGTCCGGGCCGGGGTCGGGCGCGGCACCGTCTCCCGGGTGATCAACGGATCGTCCAAGGTCAGCGAGCACACCAGGGCCGCCGTCGAGGCCGCCGTCGCCGAGCTCGGGTACGTGCCCAACCGCGCCGCCCGCGCCCTCGCGGCCAACCGCACCGACGCCATCGCCCTCGTCATCCCCGAGCCCGAGGCGCGCTTCTTCGCCGAGCCCTACTTCTCGGACGTGGTCCGCGGGGTCGGCGCCACCCTCGCCGAGACGGACGTCCAGCTCGTCCTCACCCTGGCCGGCAGCGACCGCGAGCGCCGCCGCCTCGCCCAGTACCTCTCCGGCCACCGGGTCGACGGCGTCCTGCTGGTCTCCGTGCACGCCGGGGACCCGCTGCCCGAACTGCTGGCCGAGCTGGGCATCCCCGCCGTCATCAGCGGCCGCCGCTCCGCCGACGAGGTGCTGCCCTGCGTGGACTCGGACAACCTGGCGGGCGCCGCCGAGGCTGTACGCCACCTCCTCGGCCGGGGCCGCCGCGCGATCGCCACGATCACCGGGCCGCCGGACGTGTACGGGGCCCAGTGCCGCCTCGACGGGTACCGGCAGGCCCTGGCGGCCGCCGGGCAGCCCGTGGACGAGTCGCTGATCGTCGTCGGGGACTTCACCGAGGAGGGCGGCCGCCGGGCCATGCGCGAGCTGCTGGAGCGCCGCCCCGGGCTCGACGCGGTCTTCGCCGCCTCCGACGTGATGGCCGCCGGCGCCCGCCGCGAGCTGCGCGCGGCCGGCCGCCGGATACCGGACGACGTGGCGCTCGTCGGCTTCGACGACTCGGTGGTGGCCCGGCACATGGACCCGCCGCTGACCAGCGTGCGCCAGCCGATCGAGGAGATGGGCCGCACCATGGCCCGCGTCCTGCTGGAGCGGATCGCGGGGGAGTCCCCGGAGCACGCGATCGTGCTCCCGACCGAGCTGGTGGTCCGGGAGTCCTCGTAGGCCCGCCTGACCCCGTACACACAGAAGGCCCCGGTCCGCTTTCGCGGGCCGGGGCCTTCTCGCAGGGTGAGTGACGGGACTTGAACCCGCGGCCACCTGGACCACAACCAGGTGCTCTACCAACTGAGCTACACCCACCATGTCCGGTCGGAAAACCGACCGGCCGAAGAAAAGGGTACAGGGTCCGGGAGGGTGCTCGCTCCCCCCTTTCCCCGCGCCCGTCTCCGTGCCGTCGGAAGGGGCCTACTCGGCGGGCACCACGTGCTTCGCGGCGATGCTCCGCGCGGTGTCCGAGTCCGGACCGGGCTGCGGCACGAAGACCGCCTCCCGGTAGTAGCGCAGCTCGGCGATGGACTCCTTGATGTCCGCGAGCGCCCGGTGGTTACCGTTCTTCGGCGGGCTGTTGAAGTACGCCCGCGGGTACCAGCGGCGGGCCAGCTCCTTGACCGAGGACACGTCCACGATCCGGTAGTGCAGGTACCCCTCCAGCGCCGCCATGTCGCGCAGCAGGAAGCCGCGGTCGGTGCCGACCGAGTTCCCGCACAGCGGCGCCTTGCCGGGCTCCTTCACGTGCTCCCGTACGTACGCCAGGACCTGCGCCTCGGCATCCGCGAGGGTGGTCCCGCCGGCCAGCTCGTCGAGCAGGCCGGAGGCGGTGTGCATCTCGCGCACCACGTCGGGCATGGTTTCCAGGGCCGCGTCCGGCGGGCGGATCACGATGTCCACGCCTTCGCCGAGCACGTTGAGCTCCGAGTCGGTGACCAGTGCGGCCACCTCGATAAGTGCGTCGTCCGTCAACGAGAGCCCGGTCATCTCGCAGTCGATCCACACCATGCGATCGTTCATGCGTCCCACCTTATGCGGTAGCTCGCCGATCGTGGCGGGCCCGCGGCCCGATCGCACACCCGCAGGGCCCGGTGCCCGGACACACGGAAGGTCCCCCCGCCGGTGACGACCGATGGGGGGACCTCCGTCAGGCAGTGCCCGCGGGCGGCGCTACGCGTGCTCGCGCAGCACCCGGCCCGGGGCGTACAGCTCTGTCACCGTCGGACCGGAGGCCGCCAGGGCGGCCGCGGCCCGCTGGGGCTGCGGGGTGCGCTGGTGCGGCAGCGGGCCGGACGAGATGTCCGAGACCTGCGCCGCGTCGGCCTGCGGCCGGCGCGCCCGGTACGCGGAGCGGTAGGCGGCCGGGGAGGACCCCAGCTGCCGCCGGAAGTGCCCGCGCAGTGCGACCGGCGAGCGGAACCCGCAGCGTCCGGCGACCTCGTCGACCGAGTAGTCGGAGGTCTCCAGCAGCCGCTGTGCCTGGAGCACCCGCTGGGTGATCAGCCACTGGAGCGGCGCGCTGCCGGTCAGCGAGCGGAACCGCCGGTCGAACGTGCGCCTGCTCATGTAGGCGCGCGCCGCCAGCGTCTCCACGTCGAACTGCTCGTGGAGGTGTTCCAGCGCCCAGGCGACGACCTCGGCCAGCGGGTCGGCGCCGATCTCCTCCGGCAGCGACCGGTCGAGGTAGCGCTCCTGTCCGCCCGTGCGGCGCGGCGGCACGACGAGCCGGCGGGCCAGGGCCCCGGCCGCCTCGCTGCCGTGGTCCGTGCGCACGATGTGCAGGCACAGGTCGATTCCGGCCGCGGTGCCCGCGGACGTCAGCACGTCGCCGTCGTCGACGAACAGCTCGCGCGGATCGACATGGACGGACGGGTACCGCTTGGCCAGCGTCGGCGCGTACATCCAGTGCGTCGTCGCGGGCCGCCCGTCCAGCAGACCGGCGGCGGCGAGCACGAAGGCCCCCGTGCACAGTCCGACGATCCGGGCCCCCTCCTCGTGCGCCAGGCGCAGCGCGTCGAGCGCCTCCGGCGGCGGCGGTGAGGTGATGGACCGCCAGGCCGGAACGACGACCGTGCCTGCCCGGGCGATCGCCTCCAACCCGTACGGCGCGGTCAGTTCGAGTCCGCCGGTGGTCCGCAGCGGACCGTCCTCCCCGGCGCACACGAGCAGTCGATAGCGTGGAACTCCCGCGTCCTGCCGGTCGATGCCGAACACGGAGAGTGGAATGGAACTCTCGAAGATCGGTCCGCCGCTGAACAGCAGCACCGCGACGATCTCCCTGCGGCGACGCCCCGCGAGCTTCCTGCCCGCGTCCACGACGACGGTGGAATCCTGGCTCATGGCGCTAAGCCCCCCTTGGGTGTCGCGACTCCTTGGTCTGGTCGCACCTGCACGTTTCCCCTCGGCCTTGCACGTGGATCCCCCGCCGTAAATACATGATCGAATCTACTGCGTCCCGTGGTGTCGGCGTGACAAGTTCAGCACGCAGCGCTATGTCGACTTGGCAACTTGGCGAAAAGCATTCGATCAGGAAGCGTTCCATTCCGCTACCGGGGTGGGAAGCGCGCCGCCCGGCCATGGCCAGTACCCATAGGGTCGCGAGCTCCCCCGGGCTCTGTCGTCGCTGGTGGTAGGGGGGTTGGGTGGACATTCCGGCAAGGGGGGCACCCTGTCCGGAAGTTGGCTGAAAACATGCGGGTGTGTGCGTGCGAACCGGTCAGTCCTGAGGGGACGAACCGCCGGACGCCCCTCCCGGCAGTCCGCCCGGGACCGTCGCGGAGGCGTGGCAGCCGCGCTGCGGACCTGACCCGGCGCGCGAGTGCCGGCCGCGGTGGCCTGAGGCCGCGCCCGGGTACGGGCGGCCCTGCGCCAGGACCCCGGCGGCGCCGGCCCGCTCGACCTTCTCCGAGTGCCGCAGCAGGACCCGGCAGGCGGCCGTGACGGCGGCCAGCCCGAGGGTCGCGACCGCCGCGCCGCCGAAGGAGGTTCCGTAGACGACGAGGACCACGGGGACGAGCAGGCAGCTGAAGGCCGCCCAGCGCACCACGTCACCCGCGGGGTCGTCATGGGGCCGCCTTCCGGGGTGCACGGACGAGTGAACGGGGGAGGGTGGGAAAGGATGCGGGGTGTGGACGGGCTGCGTCGGCTGAGCGGGCTGGACGGGGTGAACCGGATGGCCGGGCACGGCGTACTCCCTGCGGCTCTTCCTGGACGGTCGGACGCCTGTCCAACGCACCGCGGCCGGGCTCGGTCACTGCGCGCACGGGTGGCTCGTCACTGGCTGTAGGGGACAGCGGCCATTGCCAAGGAGCGGCCTCTCCGGCATGCTCCCTGGGACGCTCTCCAAGGGCGGCATGCCCTGTGCAGGACGGGAGTGTCGCCGTACCCTGGTGGGTATGGGCTTGGGAAGATGCTTCCCGGACAGAGCTCCGTCACACTGCGTCGTCAAAAAACCTGTGTTGCCGAAAACGCCCCTGTTGCTTCCCCCAAGGACCTCTCCGCCGAGACACTCATGGCCGGTCACGAATTCTCCGAACCCGCGGACCGCAAGCGCAAGCCGGTCGCCGACCAGGCGTCCAGCGACCTGCGCGCGGCGGAACAGACACGTCATCCCTGCGACCCTGCCTTCCGGCACGGCGTCGTCGTGGGATTCGACGGCTCGACCTCCAGTGAGCGAGCCCTCGCCTACGCGATCGGGATGGCCCGGCGCTCCGGATCCGGTCTGATCATCGTCCATGTGGCCAACCGGCTGCCCACCACCGTGTGGGCCGGCTGCGAGCCGCCCGTCTTCGTGGACGTCCCGGACCATCGCACCGAGGTGCTGGGGCTGGAACTGGCCTGCGCCGACTACCTGTCGGAAGTGCCATGGATCCTGGTCGAACGGGGTGGGGACATCTGCCATGAGCTGGAGGAGGTCGGCCGGGAGTATTCGGCCGACGCGATCGTCGTCGGATCCACCCACGGGATCGTCGGCAGGATCTTCGGCTCGGTGGCGGGGCGGTTGGCCAAGCGTGCGCAGCGACCGGTTGTTGTCATTCCGTAACCCGCTGTACTTCGCTCGTGCGGTTGTGAACCCCCTTGTAAAGGGTAGATAAATGCTGCTGGGACGCAGCAAACAACTGCAGATCGAAGGGAGCCCGCCGTGGACAATGGTGTCTCTGCGGGAAGCACGGCCTCGACTTCGACCCTCGGGAACATCGCCCTGGGTCTCACCCTTCTCGCGTTCGGTATCGGCCACACCGGCATCATCGACGGCGTGACCGCGGCCAACTCCGTGTCACTCGCGACCTACATCGGCGGTCTCGCCCTCTTCGTCCTCGGAGTCCTCGAATTCCGTGCGGGCAACGGGTTCAACGGGACGGCGTTCGCGGGTCTCGGTGCCTTCTGGTTCACCTGGGCCCAAGGGGCCGACGGAAAGGTTTCGGCAGACGCCGCCGGACTCTTCCTCGTCCTCTTCGCCCTGCTCGCGCTGACCCTCACGATGGGAGCGTCGAGCGGACTGTTCGGCCAGGGCGTGTACGCCCTGCTCACCCTCTCCCTGCTGCTCCTCGCGATAGGCGCCTTCGCCGACAGCGGCGGGCTGACCAAGGCCGCCGGCTGGGTGGCCGCCGTCTCCGGGCTGCTGGCCTGGTACGGGGCGACGGCCGCGGTGGCCAGCTGGCCCATGGCCTTCGGCAAGGCCTCGGGCCGCGGCGCGGTCGCCGCGAGCTGACGCGATCCGGGTACGCGTACGAGTACGGGTACGAGTGCGGGTACGAGTACGGGTACGAGTACGGCCCCCCGAGAAGCTCGGGGGGCCGTACTCATGTCCGGGTGCCGGTGTCCGGGGAGGACTACTCGACCGTGACGGACTTCGCCAGGTTGCGCGGCTTGTCGATGTCCCGGCCCAGGGCCAGGGCGGTGTGGTACGCCAGCAGCTGGAGCGGGATGCCCATCAGGATCGGGTCCAGCTCGTCCTCGTTCTTGGGCACGAGGATGGTGTGGTCGGCCTTCTCCTGCTCGCGGTGGGCCACCGCCAGGATGCGGCCGCTGCGGGCCTTGATCTCCTCCAGCGCCGCGCGGTTCTTCTCCAGCAGGTCGTCGTCCGGGACGATCGCGACCGTCGGCATCGCCGGCTCGATGAGCGCGAGCGGGCCGTGCTTGAGCTCGGAGGCCGGGTAGGCCTCGGCGTGGATGTAGGAGATCTCCTTCAGCTTGAGGGAGGCCTCCAGGGCCACCGGGTAACCCCGGACACGGCCGATGAACATCATCGACTTGGCGTCGGCGTACTCGGCCGCCAGCTTCTTGATGTCCTCTTCGGTCTCGAGGATCTCCTGGATCTGCGCGGGCAGCTTGCGCAGGCCCTCGATGATCCGCTTGCCGTCGGTGACCGACAGGTCGCGGATGCGGCCCAGGTGCACGGCGAGCAGCGCGAACGCCACGACCGTGTTGGTGAAGCACTTGGTGGAGACGACGCAGACCTCGGGGCCGGCGTGCACGTAGACGCCGCCGTCGGCCGCGCGGGCGATCGCGGAACCGACCACGTTGACCACGCCGAGGACGCGGGCGCCCTTGCGCTTGAGCTCCTGCACCGCCGCGAGCACGTCGTACGTCTCACCGGACTGGGAGACCGCGATGTACAGGGTGTCGGGGTCCACGACCGGGTTGCGGTAGCGGAACTCGGAGGCCGGCTCGGCGTCGGCGGGGATGCGGGCCAGGCTCTCGATGAGGCCGGCGCCGATGAGGCCCGCGTGGTACGAGGTGCCGCAGCCCAGGATCTTGACCCGGCGGATGCCGCGCGCCTCGCGCGGGTCCAGGTTCAGGCCGCCCAGGTGAACGGTGTTGAACCGGTCGTCGATCCGGCCGCGCAGGACGCGGTCGACCGCGTCGGACTGCTCGGAGATCTCCTTGTGCATGTAGGTGTCGTGACCGCCCATGTCGTAGGAGGCGGCCTCCCACTCCACGGTCTCCGGGGTGGCGGTGGTGGTGGCACCGCTGGTGGTGTAGGTGCGGAAGTCGTCGGCCTTCAGGGTGGCCATCTCGCCGTCGTCGAGGGTGACGATCTGGCGGGTGTGGGCGATCAGCGCGGCGACGTCCGAGGCGACGAACATCTCCTTCTCGCCGATGCCGAGGACGACGGGGGAGCCGTTGCGGGCGACGACGATGCGGTCGGCGAAGTCGGCGTGCATGACGGCGATGCCGTAGGTGCCCTCGATCGCCTTGACCGCCTCGCGGACCTTCTCCTCCAGGGTGTCGGCCTGGGAGCGCGCGATGAGGTGGACGATGACCTCGGTGTCGGTCTCCGAGATGAAGACGACGCCGTCGGCCACCAGCTTGGCGCGCAGCTCGTCGGCGTTGTCGACGATGCCGTTGTGGACGACGGCGACCTTGTTGTCGGTGTCCAGGTGCGGGTGGGAGTTGATGTCGCTCGGGGCGCCGTGGGTGGCCCAGCGGGTGTGGGCGATACCGGTGGTGCCGGCGAAGCGCTTGGGGACGCGGGACTCCAGCTCGCGGACGCGGCCCTTGGCCTTGACGACCTTCAGGGCCGACGACTTGGGCGTGTTGACGACGATGCCCGCCGAGTCGTAGCCGCGGTACTCAAGGCGCTGGAGACCCTCCAGCAGCAGCGGCGCCACGTCGCGCTTGCCGATGTAACCCACGATTCCGCACATACGGTGTTACCCCTCCTGAAATTCGTTCGCTCGTGCCGTTGTTGCCGCTGCCGCCCCTGTCTGCGGCCGCGGCCTTGCCCTGTCCGTCCTGTGGCTGCGGTTCAGCCGTAGACGATGCGGCGCAGCTGCCGGAGCGAGAGCTCCGGTGGCGCCACGGCGCGGTGCGGCAGTTCCGCCGCGATCCGCTCGAAGATCTCCGTGTTGACCGCGCCACCGGACTGCAGTTCACGGTGGCGGCGGCGGACGAATTCCTCCGTCGTCTCGTTGAAGTACGCGAGCACGTCCAGCACCACCCGGGCAGCCTCACCGCGCTGGAGCGCGGTGCTGCGGATCAGGTGGTCGACGAGATCGTCGTGCGACGGGCGGCGGTCGAGCATCCGTAGATACTGACCGGCAGCGGGGCGGAATGCAAAAATCCTGCCCGATTTCGGGCAGGATCCTGCTGGTCTGGACCAAGTGGAGGGGTGATTCCGGTTGGGGGCGGTCAGAAGCAGCGCAGAATCAAGGCCTTCGCCGCCGCGAATTCGTCGCCCGCCGAGGTCCAGGTGCCGTCCTTCCGGATGATTTCCGCCATCTTGTGATTCCCACACTCACGCGGAGACGGGAGTTGGCCTATATCTGGCACATGAGAGTCCTGCGACGCACGCTCGGCACCCTCCTCGTCCTCGCCGCGGCCGTCTCCTGCACCGCGGCCCACGGCGACGACGCCAAACCCGGGGGCGACCGCCCCGCGGCCCTGACCCCCTACGAACGGCTCCTGCCCGCGCCCGCCTCCGCCCGCCCCGGCGGCCCCGGGTACGCCTTCGGGGCCGGCACCGTCATCCGTACCGGCCGCGCCGACGGCGACGAGGAGGTCCGCCGGGTCGGCGAGCTCCTCGCGCAGCAGCTGCGCGGCCCCAGCGGGCTGCCGCTGCCCGTCGTCGACGGCGAGGGGGGCGACGGCGTCCGGCTGCGCCTCGACGAGGGGGCCGGGGGGCTGGGGGCCGAGGGGTACCGGCTGGAGGCCTCGGCCTCGGGCGTCGTCCTGACCGCCCGCACCCCGGCGGGGCTCTTCCACGCGGGGCAGACGCTGCGCCAGCTGCTGCCGGTCGCCGGGGCGGGGACGGTGCCCGGCGGGACCGTCACCGACGCGCCGAGGTTCGCGTACCGCGGGGCGATGCTCGACATCGCCCGGCACTTCTTCACGGTGGACCAGGTCAAGAGGTACGTCGACCAGCTCGCCCAGTACAAGGTCAACACCCTGCACCTGCACCTCACGGACGACCAGGGCTGGCGGATCGCCGTCGACGGCTGGCCGCGGCTGGCGGAGTACGGGGGCGGCAGCGAGGTCGGCGGCGGCCCCGGCGGGTACTGGACGAAGGACGAGTACCGGGAGCTGGTGGCCTACGCGGGCGAGCGGTTCGTGGACGTGGTCCCCGAGATCGACATGCCGGGGCACGTCAACGCGGCGCAGGCCTCCTACGCCGAGCTGAACTGCGACGGCAAGGCGCGGGAGCGGTACACCGGGATCAACGTGGGCTTCAGCTCGCTGTGCGTCGGCAAGGAGCGGACGTACGAGTTCATCGACGACGTGCTCGGCGAGCTGGCCGAGCTGACCCCGGGCCGCTACCTCCACATCGGCGGCGACGAGGCGCACTCGACCCCGGCGGCGGACTACGCGGCGTTCATGGACCGGGCGCAGCAGGTCGTCGCGCGGCACGGGAAGACGGTGGTGGCCTGGCACCAGCTGGCGACGGCCCGCCCGGCGCCGGGCGCGGTGCTCCAGTACTGGGGCCACGACAAGACCCCGGCGGCCGAGAAGGCGGCGGTGGCCACGGCGGCCAAGGCCGGCCACCCGGTGATCCTCTCGCCGGCGGACCGGCTGTACCTCGACATGAAGTACGACAAGACGACGAAGCCGGGCCTGGCCTGGGCCGGGTACGTCCCGGTGCAGCGCGCCTACTCCTGGAACCCGGGGACCTACCTGGCGGGCGTCGCGGAATCCGCCGTCCTCGGCGTCGAGGCGCCGCTGTGGACGGAGACCATCGCGACCCGTGCCGATCTGGAGTACATGGCGTTCCCCCGGGTCCTCGGCCTCGCGGAACTGGGCTGGTCCCCGCCGGGCGCCCTGGACTGGGCGGAGTACCGGCAGCGCCTGTCGGCCCAGGCCCCGCGCCTGGAAGCCCAGGACATCGCCTTCCACCGCGCCCCGGACGTCCCCTGGGGGCGGTAGCGCGGAACGCAAAGGCGGGCCTTGCCGGACGAGGGACCGTATCGTCCGGCAAGGCCCGCGCGATGCCTACCGGCGCGCGAAGCGCGCGACGGGGTTCTTGAGGGTGCCGATCAGCTGGAGGGCCGCCGACGGGTCGGCGAGGTCGACCATCTGCTTGTTGTTCCGCAGCTGGAGGCGGTTCAGGCAGGACAGCTGGAACTCCTGCGCGAAGTAGTCGTACCGCTCGAAGCGCTCGGCGAGCTGCGGCATCGACTCCTGGTAGTCGTGGCCGCAGTCGGCGACCGCCTTCCAGAAGGTGTCCTCCTCGCAGATGCCCTCCGAGACCAGGATCGAGCCCAGGAAGCGGAAGAAGCAGTCGAAGACGTCCGTGAAGATGGACAGCAGCTTCATGTCCTCCGGGATGTCCGCCCGGACCCGCTCGACCGCGGGCGGCAGGACCGCGTCCGGGTCCATGACGACGATCTCCTCGGCGATGTCCTTGAAGATCGCCCGCTTCACGACGCCGCCCTCGATGACGAGGATGGTGTTCTCGCCGTGCGGCATGTACGCGAGGTCGTACTGGTAGAAGCAGTGCAGCAGCGGGACCAGATACGCCTTGAGGTAGGAGCGCAGCCATTCCTCGGGGGTCAGGCCCGACTCCGCGATCAGGGCGCCGACGAAGGACTTGCCCTCGGCGTCCACGTGCAGGAGCGAGGCCATCGTCGCGAGGCGCTCGCCGCCCTGCAGGGAGGCGACCGGGGACTCTCGCCACAGGGCCGCCAGCATCTTGCGGTACGGCGAGTAGCGGTCGGTGGCGCGCTCGTACTGGCGGTGGTGGTAGCCGATCGCCGCGCGCTCGCGGATGATCGAGAAGTCCACCGACCGGAGCACCTCGTCGCCCTCGATGAGCTGGTGCAGCCAGTCGTTGATGGCCGGCGTGGCCTCCATGTACGCGGCCGACAGGCCCCGCATGAAGCCCATGTTGAGCACCGAGATCGCCGTCTTGACGTAGTGCTTCTCGGGGGCGCTCGTGTTGAAGAACGTACGGATCGACTGCTGGGCCAGGTACGCGTCCGAGCCCTCGCCGAGCAGGACCAGGCGGCGGTTGGCGATCTCGGCCGCGAAGGTGACCGTGGTCTTGTTCCACCACTGCCAGGGGTGGATCGGCAGCAGGTGGTAGTCCGCCAGGTCCAGGCCGAGGTCCGCCATCCGCGCCGAGAACGCCGCGATGGTCTCCTCGCCCAGCTCGTCGCGGACGAACGAGTCGTGGTCCAGGCCCGCGCCCGCCGTGAAGGTGGACACGTCCTTGCGGGCCGCGACCCACACCAGGTGGACGGGGCTCGCGGTCTCCGGGGCGTACGAGAGGTACTCGTGCACGCCGAAGCCGAGCCGGCCGTTGTTGGCCACGAAGCAGGGGTGGCCCTCGGTCATGCCGGTCTCGATGTCCTGGAAGGAGGACTTCGCGAGGACGGCGGAGGAGACCTGCGGCTTCGTGTACTTGAAGCCCGAACCCGCCAGGGTGGAGGAGATCTCCTCCAGGTAGACCGGCAGCACCTCCGCGCTCAGGCCGAGGGCCTCGCGCAGCTCGATGTGGAAGTCGAGGGCGTCCAGCGGCAGCTCGGCGCCGTCGCGGTGGCGGGTGATGGAGGCCTCGTCCACGGACCAGTGGTCCAGGGCGTGCAGGACGGCCTCGAAGCGGTACTCCACGGTGGCGTCGTCGCTCAGGACGGAGTACGCGGAGCCGCCGAGCGGCTTCGGGGTCAGGAGGCGCTCGTGCGAGAACTCGGCGAGGGCCTTGCGGACCAGGGCGCGGTTCGCGCGGTCCCACAGCTCGGGGGAGAGGTGGGAGATGGCGTCGGCGAGGCTCATATGGAGGCCCCCGTCAGGCCGGTGGCCGCCTCGAACCGGGCGCGGGTGCAGAAGCTCAGCAGGGCTTCCTTCTCCGGCTTCGTCACCGGGCGCTCCGCGACGAAGCCGACGGCCTCGTTGAGGGCGTGCACGGCCGTGTTGCGCACGTCCGGCTCGACGACGACGCGCTCGGTCGCCGGGTCCGCGAAGACGGCCGCCATGACGGTGGTGATGACCGCGCGGGTGAAGCCGTGCAGCGGCTTCTCGCTCGGGGCGACGAGGAAGTGCATGCCGACGTCGCCGGGCTGGGCGTCGTACAGGCCGACGAGCTCCAGCTCGCTCGGGTCGTACGTCTCCATCAGGAAGGCCGGGCGGCCCTCGTGCAGGCCGATGAAGGCCTGGTGGTGCTCGTGGGCGGCGATCCGCATGTACTCGCGCTCGACGTCCGGGAGCGAGGCGTCCTGCATCATCCAGAACGAGGCCTTCGGGTGGGTGACCCAGCCGTGCAGCAGTTCCGCGTCGGCGAACGGGTCCAGGGGCCTCACGGAGAAGGTGCCCAGTTCCGCGTCGGTGCGGCTGTACAGGGTTTCGGTGGTGCTCATGCGTGCGTGCCTTCCGGGGCTGCGAACTGCTGGAACGCGATGGACTTCTCGACCTTGTAGTACTCGCGGCCGAGCAGCTCCCCAATGATGTACGCGTTGCGGTACGCGGCCATGCCCAGGTCGGGCGAGGTGATGGAGTGGTTGTGCACCGTGCCGTTCTGGAGGAACACGCCGCGGCCGGTGGTGTCGATGCTGTAGTTGCGGGCGGCGTCGGGGCGGCCGTGGCCGTCGAAGTTCAGACGGTCGCGGACGGGGTTCAGGAACTCGGGGAAGGAGTACTTGTAACCCGTGGCCAGCACCAGGCCCTCGGTGGACAGGGAGAAGTCGCGCTCCTGCTCCTCCTGGCGCAGCCCCAGGGTGTAGACGCCCGTGGTGGTGTCGTACGCCGCCGAGTTCAGCGAGGTGTTCGTCAGCAGGGTGGTCGGGACCGGACCGGGCGAGGAGATCTTCTTCTGGTAGAGCAGGTCGAAGATCGCGTTGATGAGCTCGCCGTCGATGCCCTTGAACAGGTTCTTCTGCTGGGTCTCCAGGCGGTACCGGGTCTCCTCCGGGAGGGCGTGGAAGTAGTCCACGTACTCCGGGGAGGTCATCTCCAGGGTCAGCTTCGTGTACTCCAGCGGGAAGAACCGCGGCGAGCGGGTCACCCAGTTGAGCTGGTAGCCGTACACGTCGATCTCGGAGAGGAGGTCGTAGTAGATCTCCGCCGCGCTCTGGCCGGAACCGACCAGGGTGATCGACTTCTTCTTCTGGAGCTCCGCCTTGTTCTGCATGTAGGCGGAGTTGTGCGTGAGGTCGCCGCCGACCTGCGCGCACGCCTCGGGGATGTACGGCGGGGTGCCGGTGCCCAGGACCAGGCGGCGGGCGCGGTACGTCTCGCCCTTGTCCGTGTGGACCTCGTACAGGCCGGCCTGCTCGTCGTACGTGACCTCGGTGACGGAGGTGGAGTACAGGACGTTGTCCAGGCGGTCGGCGGCCCAGCGGCAGTAGTCGTTGTACTCGGCCCGCAGCGGGTAGAAGTTCTCCCGGATGTAGAACTGGTACAGCCGGTCCTTGTCCTTCAGGTAGTTCAGGAAGGAGAAGGGCGAGGTCGGGTCGGCCAGCGTGACCAGGTCGGACATGAAGGGCGTCTGCAGGTGCGCGCCGTCCAGGAACATCCCGGCGTGCCACTCGAAGTGCGGCTTCGTCTCGATGAAGAGGCCGTCGAGCTCGTCGATCGGCGCGGTAAGGCAGGCGAGTCCCAGGTTGAAGGGACCGAGGCCGATACCGATGAAATCGAGGGGCCGGCGGAGTTCACGAGGCGTGGACAAGGGATTCTCCCAGGTACTGCTCGGCGTGGGACGCGAGGAGGTCGAGGACGGCCGCGATGTCGGCCGTCGTGGTCTGCGGGTTGAGGAGGGTGAACTTCAGGTACTGGTCGCCGTCCACCTTGGTGCCGGCGACGACTGCCTCGCCGGAGGCGAACAGCGCCTTGCGGGCGTGCAGGTTCGCCTCGTCGACGAGGTCCCCCCGGACATCGCCCTCGGGGACGTAGCGGAAGACCAGGGTGGAGATCTGCGGCTTGACGACGACCTCGAAGCGCGGGTCGGCGTCGATGATGTCCCAGCCGGCCGCGGCGAGGTCGATGACCTCGTCGAAGAGCGAGCCGAGGCCGTCGGCGCCCATGGTGCGCAGGGTCATCCAGAGCTTGAGCGCGTCGAAGCGGCGCGTGGTCTGGATGGACTTGTCGACCTGGTTCGGGATCCGCTCCTCCGCCATGCGGCGGGGGTTGAGGTAGTCCGCGTGGTACGTGGCGTGCTTGAGGGTGTCCCGGTCGCGGACCAGCACGGCGCTGGAGCTGACGGGCTGGAAGAACGACTTGTGGTAGTCGACCGTGACCGAGTCGGCGTGCTCGATGCCGTCGAGGAGGTGCCGGCGCGTCGGCGAGACCAGGAGTCCGCAGCCGTAGGCGGCGTCGACGTGCATCCACGCGGAGTGCTCGTCGGTCAGGCGGGCGATCTCGGGGAGCGGGTCGATGGATCCGAAGTCGGTGGTGCCGGCGGTGGCGACGACGGCCATGGGGAAGAGGCCGTCGCGGCGGCAGTTCTCCAGCTCCAGGGCGAGGATCGCGGTGTCCATGCGGCGGTTGCGGTCGACCGGGACGGAGATGACCGCCTCGTAGCCGAGCCCGAGCATGGCGGCCGACTTCTTGACGCTGAAGTGGCTGGCCTCGGAGGTGAAGATGCGCAGCTTCGGGAGGACCTCGGACTTCGGGAGCTCCCGGCCCTCGTTCAGGGCCTGCTTCATGACGATCCGGCAGGCCTCGTCGCGGGCCAGCAGCAGCGCGTGGAAGTTGGACTGGCTGCCGCCGGAGGTGAAGACGCCGTCCGCGCCCTCCCCGAGGCCGATGCGCTGGGCGGTCCAGTCGATGAGGCGGCGCTCGATGAGCGTGCCGCCGATGGACTGGTCCCAGGTGTCCAGCGAGGAGTTGACGGCCGAGAGGACCGCCTCGCCGAGTACGGCGGGGATCACGACGGGGCAGTTGAGGTGGCCCAGGTAGCGCGGGTGGTGGAAGTACACCGCGTCGCGCAGGTAGACGTCCTCCAGCTCGTCGAGGACGGCGGCCGGGTCTTCGAGCGGGCGGTCCAGGTCGATCCCGTTGATGACCGGGGCGAGTTCGTCGACGGATATGCCGGTGTGGGGCCGTTCCGTGGTCGCGAGTTTGGCGGCGACGCGCTCGACGCCCTCGGTGACGGTACGCCGGTAGATGTCCGCGGTCGTCTCATTCAGCAGATGCGAACGCATCAACTTTCCTCCGGGCAGGCAGGGGAAGCAGGGGGGGGTGGGGATGCATTGCTTAGGTTAGCCTAACCTAAGTCGCAAACCAAATAGGGATGGACCCCGGCCGAAGCCGGGGCCCATCCCTGAAGTCACCGGTGGGCGACGGAAGTTGGTGTCGAGCGGCGGGCCCGTGAACAGCGGGTGTCCTGGGCTACAGCTCGGACGCGGGGTCCTCGCTGGGGGCCTTGCCGGCGTACGCCTCGGCGAGGAGTTCCTCCTCGCTCGCGCCGAGCCGCCAGTAGCCGGTGAAGCGCACCGCGCGGCGGTTGACGGAACGTTCCTGTACGACGTGCCGGCGGACGGCGCGGACGGTGCCCGCCTCGCCCGCCAGCCAGGCGTACGGGGCTTCGGCGTCGGGCAGTTCGGCCACGCGCATCGCGTCGAGCACCCGCTGGACGCGCTCCTCGCGGCCGACGCCGGCGTCGCGCACGATCCAGGTGATCTCCGCGTCGGCGAGCGTGGGCAGGACGAGCCTGTCGTCCTCGTGCGGGACCTCGAACCAGGCCCGTACGCGGGTGCCGTTGGCCAGCCGGTCCAGGATCGCGGCGGCGGCGGGGAGCGCGGTCTCGTCCGCGTACATCAGCAGCGCGTCGGTGTCGGCCGGCGGCTGGAAGCGTACGGACTTGTTCTCCGCGACGGCCGGGCCGATCGCCATGATCCGGCGGCCGGTGACGGCCCCGCCGGCCCAGCGGGAGGCCGGCGAGGAGTCCCCGTGCAGGACGAAGTCGATGTCGACCTCGTCCACGCCCTCGGGGGTACGGCGCTGCTCGCGCACGGTGTACGAGCGCATCACCGGGCGGTCGGCGTCGGGCATCGCGCGCCAGGCGCCGAACCAGGTGTCCTCGTCGGTGGACGGGAGCACCGTGTGTTCGAGGTGCGCGGGCGGCAGGAAGAGCGAGAGGCTCTGGTCGTAGCCGCCCGAGCGGAAGTCCCTCAGGGACTCACCGCCGAACGTGACCCGCAGGAACGAGTGCCCGAGGCGGCGCGTGCGGAGCACTTCGAGTTCGAAGAACCGGAAGTGGGCGACGGCCGGGGCGGCGTCGGGTGCGGTGACGGTCATGCGGTGAGTCCCCCCTGGGAATCGGGATCGGCGCCGGGTCGGGCGCCGAGGGTCAGCTGACCTTCTTGGCGTTCTGGATGGCCTTGGCGAGGTCTTCCAGGATCTGCGCGCACTTCTCGTACGAGTAGATGGGCTCGGTCACGCGCGGGGTGACCTGGCCGGCCTTGACGGAGGGCATCTCGGCCCAGGTCGGCTTGGCCTTCAGCTCCTCCGGCTGGAGGGTGCCGGTGCGGTTGTCGAGCAGGACCAGGTCGGCCTTGTACTTGCCGGCGTTCTCCCAGCTGAGGCTCTCGAAGAAGCCGCCCGCGTCCAGCTTGTCCTTGTCCGGGGTGACGAACTCGACGCCGAGGGTCTCGAAGTACTTCAGGTCGGCCGAGGTCTTCGGGGTGGAGACGTAGAACAGGTCGGCGGAGCCGGAGCCGACGAGCACCTTGATGCCCGGGTTGGCCTTGGTGGCCTCGCGCACCTTCGCGGCGGCGGCCTCGAAGCGGGCCTTCGCGTCGGCGGTCTTCTTGCTGCTCAGGTCGGCGCCCAGGGACTTGGCCAGGTCGGCCGTGCGCTCCAGGGACTTGTCGAGGGAGGCGTCGCCGCCCACGCCGATGGCGGCGGCCGGGGCCAGCTTCAGGATCTTGTCCTTGGAGGCCGCGGGCACGTACCAGTAGGTGCCGTCCCAGGTGTTGGTGACGAGGAGCTCGGGCTGGAGGGCGGCGTACTTCTCGACGTTGAACTCGTCGTAGACGTTGCCGAGGATCTCGACCTTGGAGATGTCCATCGAGCCGGCCTGGACGTCGGGCTTGCCGTCGGCGGTCTTGGTCGGGCCGAACACGCCCTTGACCTGGATGCCGTAGTCGTAGAGCGCGGCGGCGGTGCCGGTGTAGGCCACGATGTTCTTCGGGGCGGCCTTCAGGCTGATGTCCTTGCCGAGGTCGTCCTTGAAGGTCCAGGGGCCCGAGGCGGCGGCGGCCTTGTCCTTGTCCTTGCCGCCCGTCTCGCCCTTCGCGGAGTCGGAGCCACCGCACGCGGTGAGCGCCGCGACGAGGCCGAGGGCGCCGCCGGCCGCGATGAGACCGCGGCGGGAGAGGTAGGAGGTACGGGACTTGGGCATGTCGATGTCCGCTTTCGTGCGTGTCAGGCGGCCACTGGGCCGTTCGGAGGGAAGGTTAGCCTAACCTTGGCCGAAAACGGTAAGGGGGCCCTAAGTTTTTTAGGACCCCCTCGGTGCGCGGTCTGCCCGCCGGCTCCGCGTCAGGCGGAGAAGCCCAGCTCGCGGGCGATGAGCATGCGCTGGACCTCGCTCGTGCCCTCGCCGATTTCGAGGATCTTCGAGTCGCGCCACATGCGGGCCACGGGGTACTCGTTCATGAAGCCGTAGCCGCCGTGGATCTGCGTGGCGTCCCGGGCGTTGTCCACCGCGACCGTGGACGAGTACAGCTTGGCGATCGCCGCCTCCTTCTTGAACGGCTCCCCGGCGACCAGGCGGGAGGCCGCGTCGCGCCAGCCGATGCGGGCCATGTGGGCGCGCATCTCCATGTCGGCCAGCTTGAACTGGATGGCCTGGTTGTCGCCGATGGGGCGGCCGAAGGCCTTGCGCTCCTTCGCGTACTTCACCGACTCGTCCACGCAGCCCTGGGCGAGCCCGGTGGCCAGGGCGGAGATGGCGATGCGGCCCTCGTCGAGGATGCGCAGGAACTGGGCGTAGCCGCGGCCCTCTTCGCCGACCAGGTTGGCGAGCGGGACACGTACGTCCTGGAAGGACAGCTCACGGGTGTCCGACGAGTTCCAGCCGACCTTGGAGTACGGGGCGGCCACCGTGAAGCCGGGGGTGCCGGACGGGACGATGATCGAGGAGATCTCCGGGCGGCCGTCGGCCTTGCGGCCGGTCACGGCGGTGACGGTGACCAGCCCGGTGATGTCCGTACCGGAGTTGGTGATGAAGCACTTCGAGCCGTTGATCACCCACTCGTCGCCGTCCTTGACGGCGGTGGTGCGGGTGCCGCCGGCGTCGGAGCCGCCGTCGGGCTCGGTCAGGCCGAAGGCGCCGAGGATCTCACCGGAGCACATCTTCGGCAGCCACTGGCGCTTCTGCTCCTCGGTGCCGAAGAGGTGGAGGGGCATGGCGCCGAGGGAGACGCCCGCCTCCAGGGTGATCGCGACCGAGGAGTCGACGCGGGCCAGCTCCTCCAGGGCGATGCCGAGGGCGAGGTAGTCGCCGCCCATGCCGCCGTACTCCTCGGGGAAGGGCAGGCCGAACAGGCCCATGCGGCCCATCTCGCGGACGATCTCGTACGGGAACTCGTGCCGCTCGTAGAGGTCGCCGATCTTGGGGGCGACGACGTCGTGCGCGAACTCCTCGACGGTGCGGCGGAGTTCCTCGTGCTCGGGGGTGAGCCGGTGGTCGAGGGACATGTCTTCGTTACTCCTTGTGGGAGAGGGCGCGGACGGTACGGGAGGGGCTGGGGCGTCCCAGCTGTTCGGCCATCCACACGCTCGTGGCGGTGAGGGCGGCCAGGTCGACACCGGTCTCGATGCCGAGGCCGTCGAGCATCCACACCAGGTCCTCGGTGGCGAGGTTGCCGGTCGCGCTCTTCGCGTACGGGCAGCCGCCGAGGCCGCCGGCGGAGGCGTCGACCGTGGTCACGCCGTGCTGGAGCGCGGCGAGGGTGTTGGACAGGGCCTGGCCGTAGGTGTCGTGGAAGTGCACGCCGATCCGGTCGGTGGCGACGCCTTCCTCGTTGAGTTCGCCGAGGAGCGTCTGGACGTGCCCCGGGGTGGCGACGCCGATGGTGTCGCCGAGGCTGAGCTCGTCGCACCCGAGGTCGAGCAGGGCCTTGGCCACGCGGACCACCTGGTGGACCGGGACCGGACCCTCCCAGGGGTCGCCGAAGCACATGGAGAGGTAGCCGCGCACGTGCGCCTTGCCCTCCTTGGCGCGGGCCACGACCGGCTCGAACATGGCGAGGGACTCGGCGACGGTCCGGTTGAGGTTGCGGGAGGCGAACGTCTCGGTGGCCGAGCCGAAGACCGCGATACGGGTGGCCCCGAGGGCGAGGGCCCGGTCGAGCCCGCGCTCGTTGGGCACGAGGACGGGCAGGTGCACCCCGGGCAGGTCCCGCAGCTCGGGGAACAGCTGCTCGGCGTCTGCCAGCTGGGGGACCCACTTGGGGTGCACGAAACTGGTGGCCTCGACGGTGGTGAGCCCGGCGGCGGCCAGCCGGTGGATGAACTCGGCCTTGACGTGCGTGGGCACGGCCGACTTCTCGTTCTGCAGCCCGTCGCGGGCACCGACCTCGTGGATCCGGACGCGGGGCGGCAGCTCGGGGGCCGGGACGGTCATGGGCAGCCCGTTCACTTGGCCGCCTCCTCTTCTTCCGGTTCTTCCGGGGTGACGACCGCGAGGACCTGGTCCATGGCGACGGTGGTGCCGGGGGAGACGTCGAGCTCGGCGACGATGCCCGCGTGCGGGGCGGAGATGACGTGCTCCATCTTCATGGCCTCGACGACGAGGAGGCTCTGCCCGGCGGTCACCTTGTCGCCGACCGAGACCTTGACGACGGTGACCGTGCCGGGCATCGGGGCGGCGAGGGTGTCCTTGCCGGCGTGGCCGGCGCCGGTGAGGGCGGCGGTGACGGGGTCGTGGTCCTGCACGTGCCAGCTGTCGCCGTCGCGGCCGAGCCAGGTCCCCTCCGGGGAGGCGGCGTAGGCGAAGCGGTGCGTGACGCCGTCGAGTTCGACGGTGACGGTGTCGGTGGTGCGGGCCACGATCCGGCCCCGGGCCGGATCGTGGTCGGCGCCGCCGTCGAGGAGGAGCTCCGTGTGCTGCCCCCCCGGCCGGGTGGGCCGGGTACGGACGCCGACCGGGTCCTGACCCGGGAGGCGGAAGTGGTGGACCGTCCAGGCGGGGGTGCCGCCCAGGCGCCAGCCGTTGGCGGCGTCGAACGGGTCGACCCACCGTTGCGGCCCCGCCGGGGCGTCAACCCCCAGCCCCGCCGGCGTTTGAGGCGCGGATCCGGGCAGAGCCCGGTTTCGGGAAGGGGCGGGGTGGGGGACGGCCAACAGGGCCGCGGCAGCGTACACCTCGGGCGGGACGCCGTCCGGGAGCATGGTGGACAGGTCGCGCTCCACCAGACCGGTGTCCAGGTCCCCGCTGACCACGTCCGGATGCGCCAACAGCCTCCGCAGGAAACCCGCATTGGTCTGGACACCCAGGATCACGGTGTCCGCCAACGCGCCCCGCAGCACCCGCAGGGCAGCCGCCCGGTCGGGACCGTACGCGATCACCTTCGACAGCATCGGGTCGTACGTCGAGCCCGTGTCGACCCCGGCCACCAGGCCCGAGTCCGTCCGTACGGACCCGCCCGACGGCTCGGACAGCGCCAGCACCGTCCCCCCGGACGGCAGGAAACCGCGCGCCGGGTCCTCCGCGCAGACCCGGGCCTCGATGGCGTGCCCGGTGAGGGTGACGTCCGCCTGGCCGAAGCCCAGCTCCGCGCCGGAGGCGACCCGCAGCTGCTGCTCGACCAGGTCCAGCCCGGTGATCAGCTCCGTCACCGGGTGCTCCACCTGGAGCCGGGTGTTCATCTCCATGAAGTAGTAAGAGGACGGGTCCCCGCCCGGAACGATGAACTCCACCGTCCCCGCGCCGACGTACCCGCACGACCGCGCCGCCTCCACCGCAGCCGCGCCCATCGAGGCCCGCAGCTCAGGCGTCAGCAGGACCGACGGCGCCTCCTCGATGACCTTCTGGTGGCGCCGCTGCAGCGAGCACTCGCGCTCGCCCAGGTGCACGACGTTCCCGTACGCGTCGGCCAGCACCTGGATCTCGATGTGCCGGGGCCGGTCCACCCACCGCTCCACGAGCAGCGTGTCGTCGCCGAACGACGACCGCGCCTCGCGCCGCGCCGCCGCGATCTCCTCGGCCAGCAGCCCGGCGTCCCGCACCAGCCGCATGCCCTTGCCGCCGCCGCCCGCCGAGGGCTTCAGCAGCACCGGCATGCCGATCTCCTCGGCCGCCGCCACGAGTTCGGCGTCCGACAGGCCGCTCCCGGATGAGCCGGGGACCACGGGCACGCCCGCCGCCTTCACCGTCTCCTTGGCCCGGATCTTGTCCCCCATCAGGGAGATCGCCTTGGCCGGCGGCCCGATGAAGGCCAGGCCCGCCTCCGCGCACGCCTGTGCGAAACCCGCGTTCTCGGCGAGGAACCCGTACCCCGGGTGGATCGCCTCGGCCCCGGTGCGGCGGGCCGCGTCGAGCAGCCGCTCCACCGACAGGTAGCTCTCGGCGGCCGCCGCCGGGCCGATCCGGACGGCCGTGTCGGCCTCCCGTACGTGCCGGGCGTCGGCGTCCGCGTCGCTGAAGACGGCCACCGACCGTACGCCGAGCTCCCGCAGGGTGCGGATGACCCGGACCGCGATCTCGCCCCGGTTGGCGACCAGAACAGTGCTGAACATCGAAGAGGTCCTCACGTCACACGTCACATACGGAAGATGCCGAAAGCCGAATCGCCCAGCGGGGCGTTCGCGCACGCGGTCAGGGCCAGTCCCAGCACCTGCCGGGTCTCCATCGGGTCGATGACCCCGTCGTCCCACAGCCGCGCGGTGGCGTAGTAGGCGTTGCCCTGCTCCTCGTACTGCGCGCGGACCGGGGCCTTGAAGGCCTCCTCGTCCTCCGCCGGCCAGTCCTGGCCCGCGCCCTCGATCTGGTCGCGCTTGACGGTGGCGAGCACCGAGGCGGCCTGCTCGCCGCCCATGACGGAGATCTTCGCGTTGGGCCACATCCACAGGAAGCGCGGCGAGTACGCCCGGCCGCACATCGAGTAGTTGCCCGCGCCGTAGGAGCCGCCGACGACGACGGTCAGCTTCGGGACGCGGGTGCAGGCCACGGCCGTGACCATCTTGGCGCCGTGTTTGGCGATGCCGCCGGCCTCGTAGTCGCGGCCGACCATGAAGCCGGAGATGTTCTGGAGGAAGAGGAGCGGGATCCCGCGCTGGTCGCACAGCTCGATGAAGTGCGCGCCCTTCTGGGCCGACTCGGAGAAGAGGATGCCGTTGTTGGCGACGATGCCGACCGGGTGTCCGTGGATCCGGGCGAAGCCGGTGACCAGCGTCGTGCCGAACTCGGCCTTGAACTCCTGGAAGCGGGACCCGTCCACGATCCGGGCGATGATCTCGCGCGCGTCGTACGGGGTGCGGGAGTCCACCGGGACCGCGCCGTACAGCCCGGCCGGGTCCACCTTGGGCTCTTGCGGAGCCTCGACCGCCCAGGGCAGGGCCCCGCGCTCGGGCAGGGTGGCCACGATGTTCCGTACGATCCGCAGCGCGTGCGCGTCGTCCTCCGCGAGGTGGTCGGTGACGCCGGAGGTCCGGGAGTGGACCTCGCCGCCGCCCAGTTCCTCGGCGGTGACGACCTCGCCGGTGGCGGCCTTCACCAGCGGCGGGCCGCCGAGGAAGATCGTGCCCTGGCCGCGCACGATGACGGCCTCGTCGCTCATCGCCGGGACGTACGCGCCGCCGGCGGTGCAGGAGCCGAGGACGGCCGCGATCTGCGGGATGCCGGCGCCGGACATGCGCGCCTGGTTGTAGAAGATGCGGCCGAAGTGCTCCCGGTCGGGGAAGACCTCGTCCTGCATGGGGAGGAAGGCGCCGCCCGAGTCGACCAGGTAGAGGCAGGGGAGACGGTTCTCCAGGGCCACCTCCTGGGCGCGCAGGTGCTTCTTGACGGTCATCGGGTAGTACGTGCCGCCCTTGACGGTGGCGTCGTTCGCGACGATCACACACTCGCGGCCGCTGACCCGGCCGATGCCCGCGATGACCCCGGCGGCAGGGGCCGCGCCCCCGTACATCCCCTCGGCGGCCAGCGGGGCCAGCTCCAGGAACGGGGATCCGGGGTCGAGGAGGGTGTCCACGCGGTCGCGGGGAAGCAGCTTCCCGCGGGCGGTGTGGCGGGCGCGGGCCTTGTCGCCGCCGCCGAGCCGGGCCGCGTCGAGCCGGGCGCGCAGGCCCTCGGTCAGCTCGCGGTGGGCGGCCTCGTTGGTCCGCCAGGCCTCGGACGCCGGGTCCGCGGCGCTCGTCAGCACTGGTGCCTGCTGCATCGGTCGAGCTCCCTTGCTCGGTGCACGCTGTTAATGAGCGTTAACGCATGTACCGCCTAGGTTAACGAGCGCTAACGGCCCTGTCTAGAATGGATTCCCATGAGCACCAGTGCCGCCGCCCCGACCCGTCGCGAGCAGATCCTCAGCGAGGCCGCCCGCCTCTTCGCCGAGCGCGGATTCCACGGCGTGGGCGTGGACGAGATAGGGGCCGCGGTGGGCATCAGCGGCCCCGGCCTGTACCGCCACTTCGCGGGCAAGGACGCCATGCTCGCCGAGCTGCTGGTCGGCATCAGCGAACGGCTGCTGACCGGTGGGCGCCGCCGGGCGCAGGAGGCGGCCGGTGACCCCTCCCTGGTGCTGGCCTCCCTCATCGACGGCCACATCGACTTCGCGCTCGACGACCGGGCGCTGATCACCGTCCACGACCGGGAGCTGGACCGGCTGCGCGACGCCGACCGCAAGCTCGTGCGCCAGTTGCAGCGCCAGTACGTGGAGCTGTGGGTGACCGTCGTACGCGAACTGCACCCCCAGGTGGGCGAGGCGGAGGTGCGGGTGTCCGTGCACGCGGTGTTCGGCCTGCTCAACTCCACTCCGCACCTGGCGGCGCTGGGCCGGGAGGCGACGGAATCACTGCTGCGCAGGCTCGCGCACGGGGCCTTCGGCGCGCTCTCCGGATGACCCGGCGCGTCCGGTGGGCGGGATGGACGGGACGGCTCCGCCCGGGCGGCGGCAGAATGGGCGTATGCCGATGCCGATAGAGACGTCCGTACCCACCCGCGCCGAACTCGTCGACCACCTGGTCCGCACCCGGATCGCCGGGGACGTCGCGACGCCACGTGAGAACAACCTCTCCCACTACCGCAAGCTCGCCAACGGCGATCGGCACTACTGGCTCGGCCTGGAACTGGGCGACCGCTGGGCCGACGAGCAGGACGTGCTCGCGGTGATGGCGGAGCGGTGCGGGGTCGTGGACGACCCGGCGCACCGCTACGGCCAGGACACGATCGACCCGGAACTGACGGTCGCGGGCCTGGACCGGCTGGCGGCCCGGCTGCACAAGGCCGCGCTGGACCGGCAGAGCGTGCTGCTCGCCACCGGGCACCCCGGCGGCCTGCTGGACGTCCACCGGGCGACGGCGGCGGCGCTGCGCGCGGCGGGGTGCGAGATCGTCGTCATCCCGTCCGGCCTGATGGCCGACGAGGGCTCGGTGTGGCAGTTCGCGGACGTCGCGGTGCTGGAGCGCGGCGCGACCCTGTGGCACACCCACTCGCCGGCCCCGATGGCGGCGATCCTGGACGGCCTGGCGGCCACCGGGCGCCCGCAGCCGGACCTGGTCGTCGCCGACCACGGCTGGGCGGGCTGCGCGGCGCAGCGCGGCCTGGACGCGGTGGGCTACGCGGACTGCAACGACCCGGCGCTGTTCCTGGGCGAGGCGGAGGGCACCCTCCAGGTGGCGATCCCGCTGGACGACCACGTTCGCGACCCGCGTTTCTACGACCCGATGGTGGCGTACCTGCTGTCCACGGCGGGCCTTCTCTAGCGACGCCGGCGCCCGGCGCGGCGCCGGCACCGGGCTGTGCGGGCGCCCCGTGCCAGCGGCCCGCGAGCGTCCTAGCCGAGCCAGTCGGTCATCTCGGTCTGGACGGCCGAGCCGTCGAGGTCCGCGAGCTTCATGCCCACGAAGTCGCGGGCCCAGTCGGAGGTCTGGATCCGGAACGGCATCTTCTCGGCGGTCAGCGCCTCGATGACCGGCGCCGCCGCCTGCTCCGCCGACGCTCGTCACGGTGATGACCCGGCCGCCCGAGGCGCGCAGGTGGGGGAGCGCGATCCGGGTGAGCTCGGCGACGCCGAAGAAGTTGACCTCCATGACGTCCCGCAGCCGCTCCATGCTGTGCTGCTCGATGGTCCCGACGAAGCCGGCGCCCGCGTTGTTCACGACCGCGTCGAGGTGCCCGTGCTCGGCGACGACCTCGGCCACGCACGCGGCCGCGGAGTCCGCGTCGGTCACGTCGAGCCGCTTGACCTGGACCAGGTCGGCGACGCCGGCTTCGGAGGCGGCCTTCAGCAGGGCGTCGGCCTTGGTGGTGTCGCGCATGGTGGCGACGGTGTGCCAGCCCGCCCGGGCGGCGGCGACCGCGGCGGCCAGGCCGATGCCGGAGGAGGTGCCGGTGATGAGGACGGTCTTGGTGGTCTTGGCACTCATGGAAGGCTCCCTAGGTTTGTGCGTGCACACACACATTATCTTTGTGTGCGTGTGCACGCAACCCGGTATCCTTGCCCCATGGCGCACACGAATCTGAACCTGGACGGTCTCACCCCCCGCGACCACGCCTTCTACGGCCTGGTCTGGGCCGGCACCACCCTCACCGCCCGGGTCGACCAGGCCCTCACGCGCCGCCACGACCTGCCGTTGTCGTGGTTCGAGGTCATGCTGTGGCTGAGCGTCCAGCACGAGCCGGTCGCCCCCTCCGAGCTGGGCGCCAGGACCCTGCTCAGCCGCAGCCAGGTCTCGCGCGTCGCCGATTCCCTCAGGGCCCGCGGCCTGGTCGAGCGGGTCCCGTCCCCGACGGACGCCCGGTCCGTGGGCATCGCCCTCACCGAGGACGGCCGCCGCGCCTTCGCGGAGGCCGACGCCACCCGCCGCGAGGCCCTCGCCGAGGTCTTCGACTCCCGCCTCGACGACGCGGACATAGCCGCGCTGGAGGCCGTCTGGGCCAAGCTCAAGGCCCAGCCGAGGGAATAGCGCCCCCGCTGCCACCGCCCTTCCGGCGAACGGGCGTTGTCAGTGCCGGCCGCTAGCGTCGAAGGCGTGACGAATCCGCCGAAGACACCGAACCCGCTGTCCGTACTGGCCGACGATCCGCAAGGCCGCTCCCTGGGACTGGAGTTGCCGCCGGGCACGCTGATCGGCCGGCCCGGCGGGCGGGCGTGGCTGCGGGGCAACGCGCGGCGCGAGCCGCTGCTGTGGGTCTCCGACGCGCCCGTGGGCGCCGGTGCGCTCGCCGCCTGCCGCGGTCCCGCCCTGGCCGCGGGCCTTCAGGCCGTGCTGTTCCAGGAGCGGCGCGGTCTGGAGAGCTGGTGGACCCGCGACGAGCTGAGCCCCGCCTCGATGTCCGACCCCGACGACCACCACGTCGAGCCGGTCCTGCGCGCGTTCTGGGCCCGGGTCGTCCCCGACCCCGAGGAGGGCGACGGTCCCGACGGCGCCGGGCTGATCGCCCCCTTCGGCCGCGACTGGCCGGGCCTGGCGGAACACCGGACCCCGCAGGGGGGCCCGGACGAGGACGACCCGGAGGCCGTGGCCCTCGCGCTTGCCGACGAGCTGATCCGGGACGGCGTCCTGCCGGGCCCGCGTCTGGCGCTGATACCCGCCGGCCGGGGAGCCGACGTACCCACGGCGATGGGCTGGCGCGGGCCGACGAACTACGAGAGCGACATGGCCCTCATCAGCACCGTCCTGCGCTCCTGGGAGGACCGCTTCGGCGCCCGCGTGCTCGCCCTCGGCTTCGACGAGCTCCACTTGTCCGTGGCCGCCCCGCCGCTGACGACGGCCGCCGCGCTGCCGGTCGCCGCCGAGCACTTCGCCTTCTGCCCCGACAACGTCTGGCAGGGATCCGGCAGCGTGGGCGCCTACACGGACGAGGCCGTGACCGGCTCCGCGTCCTGGGGGTTCTGGTGGGACTGATCCGGGGGCGCCGCCAGTGCTGTGACCGCACTAGGTGCGCGGGACCCGCACCACGCCTTCCTGGATCACGGTGACGGCCAGCCGGCCGTCCTGCGTCCAGATACGGGCCTGGCCCAGGCCCCGCCCGGCGGACGAGGAGGGAGACTCCTGGTCGTACAGCAGCCACTCGTCGGCGCGGAACGGCCGGTGGAACCACATCGCGTGGTCCAGCGAGGCGCCCACCACGTCGCCGACCGCCCAGCCGCCCCGGCCGTGCGCGAGCAGCACCGAGTCCAGCAGGGTCATGTCCGAGACGTATGTGGCCAGGCAGGTGTGCAGCAGGGCGTCATCGCGTTCCAGCTTGCCCGCCGTACGGAACCACACCTGCGTGCGCGGCTCCACCGGTTCGCCGACGCTGCCCCACGGCGGGGTCGTCGCGTACCGCAGGTCCACCGCGCCGCGCGCGTCGATCAGCCGCTCCACCGTGCCGGGGTCGCGGAAGATCTCCCGGTACGCGGGCAGCGACTCGGCGGCGGTCGGCAGGGTCTCCGGATCGGGCGCGTCCGGCATCGCGACCTGGTGGTCGAGGCCCTCCTCGTACGTCTGGAACGACGCGGAGAGGTGGAAGATCGGCTGCCCGTGCTGGACGGCGACGACCCGGCGCGTGGTGAAGGAGCGCCCGTCGCGGATCCGGTCCACCGAGTACACGATGGGCGCGCCCGGGTCCCCGGCGCGCAGGAAGTACGAGTGCAGCGAGTGCGCCGTGCGGTCCGCGGGCACGGTGCGGCCGGCCGCGACCAGCGCCTGCGCCGCGACCTGACCGCCGAAGACGCGCGGTACCAGCGACGGACGGCTGGTACCGCGGAAGATGTTCTCCTCGATCTGCTCCAGGTCGAGCAGATCGAGGAGGGTCGTCAGTGCCTCGTTCATGAGGGGAAGGGTAAGTCCGGAAGGGGTGAGTCCCTTGTCCCGGAAGGCCCTTACAGGCCCATCGACTTGGCGATGATGGACTTCATGACCTCGCTGGTGCCGCCGTAGATGCGGTTCACGCGGTTGTCGGCGTACAGGCGGGCGATCGGGTACTCGTTCATGTAGCCGTAGCCGCCGTGCAGCTGGAGGCACTTGTCGATGACGCGGTGCGCGACCTCGGTGCAGAACAGCTTCGCGGAGGCGGCCTCGGCAGCGGTCAGCTCACCGGCGTCCAGGGCCTCCAGGGCGCGGTCGGCGACGGCCTCGGCCGCGTCCACCTCGGCCTGGCAGGCGGCCAGCTCGAACTTGGTGTTCTGGAAGTGCGCGACGGGCTTGCCGAAGACGGTGCGCTCGGTCACGTACTGCTGGGCGAACCGGATGGCGGCCTTGGCCTGCGCGTACGCGCCGAAGGCGATGCCCCAGCGCTCGGAGGGCAGGTTGGCGCCGAGGTAGTAGAAGCCCTTGTTCTCCTCGCCCAGCAGGTCCTCGACCGGCACCTTGACGTCGACGAAGGCCAGCTCGGCCGTGTCGGAGGTGCGCAGGCCGAGCTTGTCCAGCTTGCGGCCGATGGAGTAGCCCTCGGACTTGGTGTCCACGGCGAAGAGGGAGATGCCGAAGCGGCGGTCGTCCTCGCGCGGAGCGGAGGTGCGGGCGCAGACGATCACGCGGTCGGCGTGCACGCCACCGGTGATGAAGGTCTTGGCGCCGTTGAGGACGTAGTGCGTGCCGTCCTCGGAGAGCTTGGCGGTGGTCTTCATGCCCGCGACGTCGGAGCCGGTGCCCGGCTCGGTCATGGCCAGGGCCCACATCTCCTCGCCGGAGACGAACTTCGGCAGGTAGCGCTTCTTCTGCTCGTCGTCGGCCAGCATCTTGATGTAGGGGAGGGCGAGCAGCACGTGCACGCCGGAGCCGCCGAAGTTGACGCCCGCGCGGGCGGTCTCTTCGTAGAGGACGGCCTCGAACTTGTGGGTGTCCAGGCCCGCGCCGCCGAACTCCTCGGGCACGTTGATGCCGAAGATGCCCAGCTCGCCGAGCTTGTAGTAGAAGTCGCGCGGCGCCTGGCCGGCGGCGAACCACTCGTCGTAGACGGGGACGACCTCGGCCTCGACGAAGGCGCGGATGGTCTCGCGGAATGCCTCGTGGTCCTCGCTGAAAACGGTACGGCGCACGGCCGACCCTCCCTCTGCGGCTAAACCGCCGACCGCTCTCGCGGAGGTGGTCGCGCGCCGTCGTGGTTGCTCAATTGATGGCTGATGTCTAAGCGCTTGCTCAATTAAGTTACCGGCCGGTTGTCATGCCTGTCCAGAGAACGTAGCGCGAACCACAGCTCCATCCGGGTGTCCGGGTCGTCGAGGTCGCGCGCGAGCAGCGCCGTGCACCGGGCGATGCGCTGGCGGACGGTGTTGCGGTGGACTCCGAGGTCGGCGGCCGTCCGGTCCCAGCTGCCGTGGTGGGCCAGCCAGGCGCGCAGGGTCCGTGCGTGCTCCGGGTTCAGCGGGGCGAGCAGGGCCCTCGCGTGGGCCAGGGCCTCCGCCGGGTCGAGCAGGGCGTCCAGGCCCCCGGCGGTGTGTCGGGCCAGCGGGGCCCGGGCCGCCTCGGCGCGGCGCAGCGCCCGCCGGGCCTGCGCCTCGGCGGTGGCGAGCGCCCCCGGTCCGGCCGGAGCGCTCACCCCCAGGCGCCAGCCGGGCCGCGGGGCGGGCTCCCGCTCGGCCAGCAGGCGTACGTCCTCCCCGTGGGAGTCCACGAGTACGGTGCCCAGCGCCGCCGCGAGGGCCTGCGGATCCCCGGTGCCCCGGGCGTGCACCACGTGCCACGGGCCGGGGCCGAGCGCCTCGGCGGGGGAGTCGCCGAGCAGCAGCCGGGTCAGCGTCCCGGCCTCCGTCCCGGCCGGGCGGTGCGTGGTCAGCAGCGTCAGCAGCACGGCGGCGATCGCGGTGATCGCGTGATCGCCCGGCGTGCGGTCCGGGACGGCGACACCGAGCACCCGCCCCTCGCCGCCCAGGGGGTACGCCGTCAGGTGCCACCCCGCCGCGGAGTCGGTCGCGGTGGCCGGGCCGCCCGGCGCGCCGACCCGGGTGAGCAGCGCGGCCAGCGCCCCGGCGGCCTCGGCGGGCAGGGCCCGGCCCGCCGGCTCCGCCTGGCCGGGCGGGAGCAGGGTGACGTGGCCGGCCAGCGTCGCCGCCAGCCGGCGCAGCAGCGCCGGCACCGGATCGGGCCGGGCGGCGGCCGCGGCCAGCGACTGCTGGGCCTCGGTGACCCGGCGCAGCTCGCGGGTCCGGGCCTCGGCCATCAGTCGCCAGACGGTGCGGGCGACCGCGGTGAAGGGGGTGCGCGGCGGGACCTCCAGCAGCGGCAGCCCGTGCCGCGCGCATGCGGCGACCAGCGCCGGGGGCACCTCCTCGTACACCGGCGCCACGCCGAACCCGAGCGCGGCCGCGCCGGCCGCGACGAGCCGGGCCACGTAGGCGTCGGCGTCCGCCTCCAGCTGGGCTCCGGCCGTGAGCAGCAGCTCCCCGCCCAGGAGGTAGGGGGAGGGGTCCGCCATCTCGGACGCGTGGACGGCGTGCACGGCGACGCCGACCGGGGCGCCGTCCGTGTCTCCCGCGGCGGCCTGGCCGCCCTCGCCCACCAGCGCGCGCAGGCCGAGTTCGCGGTCGGCGAGGAGGGCCGCGAGCGCGACGCCGGGCGTGGGCGGCGTGGGCGGCATGGGTGGTGTGGGTGGTGTGGGTGGTGTGGGCGGGGCGGACGGCATGGCCGGCATGGATACTCCGTACATATCAGCGATGACCTGTGGATGAAACGTACACTTCGCGGCTCCCCGGGGTCCGCTTACGCTCGAAGGACCGCACACGTCAGTACGTACAGAGACAAAAGGGGCACCCCTCATGAGCACGCAGCCGCGCGGACCCGTCGACTCCTCCCGCATCCCGCGCTACGCGGGCCCCGCCACCTTCGCGCGCCTGCCCCGCCTCGACGAGGTCGGCTCCGCCGACGTCGCCGTCGTCGGTGTCCCGTTCGACTCCGGTGTCTCGTACCGCCCCGGCGCCCGCTTCGGCGGCAACGCCATCCGCGAGGCCTCGCGCCTGCTGCGCCCGTACAACCCGGCCCAGGACGCCTCCCCGTTCGCGCTCGCCCAGGTCGCCGACGCCGGTGACATCGCGGTGAACCCCTTCAACATCAACGAGGCCGTCGAGACGGTCGAGGCCGCCGCCGACGAGCTGCTCGGCTCCGGCTCCCGCCTGATGACCCTCGGCGGCGACCACACCATCGCGCTCCCGCTGCTCCGCTCGGTCGCCAAGAAGCACGGCCCGGTGGCCCTGCTCCACTTCGACGCGCACCTCGACACCTGGGACACGTACTTCGGCGCCGAGTACACGCACGGCACCCCGTTCCGCCGCGCCGTGGAGGAGGGCATCCTCGACACCGAGGCGCTCTCCCACGTCGGCACCCGCGGCCCGCTGTACGGCAAGCAGGACCTGGACGACGACGCCAAGATGGGCTTCGGCATCGTCACCTCGGCCGACGTCTACCGGCGCGGCGCCGACGAGGTCGCGGACCAGCTGCGCCAGCGCATCGGCGACCGTCCGCTGTACATCTCGATCGACATCGACGTGCTCGACCCGGCGCACGCGCCCGGCACCGGCACCCCGGAGGCGGGCGGCATGACCTCCCGCGAGCTGCTGGAGATCATCCGCGGCCTGTCGTCCTGCAACCTGGTTTCCGCCGACGTCGTCGAGGTCGCCCCGGCGTACGATCACGCCGAGATCACCTCGGTCGCGGCCTCGCACACCGCGTACGAGCTCACCACGATCATGAGCCGTCAGATCGCTGCGGCGAAGGCGAAGGGCAACTAAGCACCGTGACGCACGACCACGACCTGGTACTCCGTCCCACCGACGCCCAGAAGGCGGCCGCCCTCGCGCCGCCGCCGGGCCGGACGGGCGGGGACCTGGTCGTGGAGACGCTGCGCTCGCTCGGCGCGAACACCGTCTTCGGCCTGCCGGGCCAGCACGCGCTCGCCCTCTTCACCGCGGTCGGCCGCTCCGACCTGCGCCTGGTGGGCCTGCGTACGGAGAGCAGCGCGGCCTTCGCGGCCGACGCGTACGGCCGGATGACGGGCGAGGCGGTCCCGCTGCTGCTGTCCACCGGCCCGGGTGCCCTGATGTCCCTGCCGGCCCTGGCGGAAGCCGCCGCGGCGTCCGCCCCGGTCGTGGCGATCTCCGCCCAGGTCCCGACCGCGGGCCTCGGCGGCGGCCGCCGCGGCCACCTGCACGAGCTGCGCGACCAGTCCGCCTCTTTCCGCGAGGTGGTGAAGTCGGTCCACAGCGCGCGCACCCCCTCCCAGATCCCCTCGGTGATCGCGGAGGCCTGGGAGTCGGCCCTGGCGGCCCCGCCCGGCCCGGTGTTCGTCGAGATCCCGGAGGACGTCCTGCGCGCCGAGACCGTGATCCCGCAGGTCACGGGCGTGGACGCGACCCCGCACGAGCTGGCGCCGCGGCCCGAGCTCACCGCCGTGGCCGCCCACTGGCTGGAGAACGCCGCCCGCCCCGTGATCATCGCGGGCGGCGGGGTCATCCGGTCGGACGCGGCGGGCAAGCTGCGCCGACTCGCGGAACGGGTCAACGCCCCGGTGGTCACCACCTACGGCGGCAAGGGCGCCTTCCCCTGGACCCATCCCCTCTCCCTCCAGTCCTGGCTGGAGGACCGCCACATGACGGACTTCCTGGAGGACGCGGACGTCCTGCTGGTCGTGGGGTCGGGGCTCGGCGAACTCTCCTCGAACTACCACACGTTCTTCCCGACGGGCCGGGTCATCCAGATCGAGGCGGACCTCGGCAAGCTGGAGTCCAACCACGCGGGCCTCGGCATCCACGCGGACGCCCGCCTGGCGCTCCAGGCCCTGCTGGAAACGGTGTCCGAACGCGAGGACCCGTCGGCTCCGGAGCGCGTCCGCCTGCTCCTGGCGGACATCGAGACCCGCCTCGCCGCGCAGGACGTGGCCCTGGAACAACAGCTCCTGACCTCGATCCGCGCGGCCCTGCCCCCGCGCTCCCCGTCCTTCTGGGACATGACGATCCTGTCCTACTGGGCCTGGTCGGCCTTCGACGCGAAGCACCCCAACACCATGCACTCGGCGCAGGGCGCGGGCGGCCTCGGCTACGCCTTCCCGGCGGCCCTCGGCGCGGCCCTCGCGGAACCGGGCACCCCGGTCCTGGCCGTTTCCGGCGACGGCGGCGCGATGTACTCGATCGCCGAACTGGCCACCGCCGTCCAGCACGCCCTGGACGTCACCTGGCTGATCGTGGACGACGGCGGCTACGGCATCCTGCGCGAGTACGGCTGCGCGACGGGCACCGACCTCCCCGGCCCCGACTTCGCGGCCCTGGCCGCCTCCTTCGACGTCCCGGCGACGACCACCACCCCGGATTCCCTCCGCGCGGACCTCACCAAGGCCCTCAAAACCCGGGGCCCCTCGGTCGTCATCCTCCCCACCACCCTCAAGATCTTCACCCCGACCCACCTCTGACTTCGGCCCACACGGCCTTCCCGATCCCGCACCGCCGTGGACACTGCCCCCACCGCAGGGCGAGCGCGGCCACGACGGCGAGCCGCGCTCCACGACCTGATCCGCCGCCACCGGGAACCCCTCGAAGACCCCGATACCGGCCCGCGGCCTCAGCCGCGCCGATCCGGCCGCCTCGGCCGGGCGTTCCCCGGAAGGGTGAAGTGCGCGCGCGGGGTCACGTACGGGAGTGCGATTGTTGCAGCGGGATGAAATCCGCCGGTCGGCGCGTTGGGGGAGGCGGCAGGACCGGACGAACGGGGAGGCATCACGTGGCGGCGGCAGAGACGGCGGCTGAGGGAAAACAGGGCTGGGGCAGGAGGCTCGCCGCGTACACCTGGCGGTACAAGCTCAATGTGCTGCTCGCGCTCGGGTCCTCGCTGGCCGGGATGGCCGTCATGGCGCTCGTGCCGCTGATCACCAAGGTGATCATCGACGACGTCATCGGGGACAAGACCAAGTCCATGGGCGTCTGGGCCGGCCTGCTCATAGGCGCCGCGGTGCTCGTGTACGTGCTGACCTACATACGCCGGTACTACGGCGGCCGGCTCGCGCTCGACGTGCAGCACGACCTCCGCACCGACATGTACGACACCATCGCCCGCCTCGACGGCCGGCGCCAGGACGAGCTGTCCACCGGACAGGTCGTCGGGCGGGCCACCAGTGACCTGCAGCTCATCCAGGGCCTGCTCTTCATGCTCCCGATGACCATCGGGAACTTCCTCCTCTTCGGGATATCCCTCGGCGTCATGCTGTGGCTGTCCCCGCTGCTCACCCTCGTCGCGCTGCTCATGGCCCCGGCCCTCTGGTTCATCGCCAAGCGCAGCCGCAAGAAGCTCTTCCCCGCCACCTGGTACGCCCAGGGCCAGGCCGCCGCCGTCGCCGGCGTCGTCGACGGCGCCGTGACCGGCGTCCGCGTCGTCAAGGGCTTCGGGCAGGAGGAGCAGGAGACCGGCAAGCTGCGCGCCGCCGGCCGCCGCCTGTTCGCCGGGCGGATGCGGACCATCCGCCTCAACTCGCGCTACACCCCCGCCCTCCAGGCCGTGCCCGCCCTCGCCCAGGTCGCGATGCTGGCCCTCGGCGGCTGGATGGCCACCGAAGGCCAGGTCACCCTCGGCACCTTCGTCGCCTTCTCCACCTACCTCGCCCAGCTCGTCGGCCCCGTCCGCATGCTCGCCATGGTGCTCACCGTCGGCCAGCAGGCCCGCGCCGGCGTCGAGCGGGTCTGCGAGCTGATCGACACCGAGCCCGTCATCCGGGAGGGCACCACCGAGCTGCCCTCCGACGCGCCCGCCACCGTCGAGTTCGAGGACGTGGCCTTCGGGTACGACCCCGAGCGGCCCGTGCTCGACGGCTTCTCCCTCTCCCTCGCCGAAGGCGAGACCGTGGCCCTCGTCGGAACCTCCGGCTCCGGCAAGTCCACCGTCTCCCTCCTGCTGCCGCGCTTCTACGACACCGACCGCGGCACCGTCCGCGTCGGCGGCCACGACGTCCGCGACCTGACGTACGACTCCCTGCGCGCCGCCATCGGCCTGGTCCCGGAAGACTCGTTCCTCTTCTCCGACACCATCCGCGCCAACATCGCCTACGGGCACCCCGCCGCCACCGACGAGCAGATCGAGGGCGCCGCCCGCGCCGCCCAGGCCGAGGGCTTCATCCAGGCCCTGCCCGCCGGTTACGACACCAAGGTCGGCGAGCAGGGGCTCACCCTCTCCGGCGGCCAGCGCCAGCGCATCGCCCTCGCCCGCGCCATCCTCACCGACCCCCGGCTGCTGCTCCTCGACGACGCCACCTCCGCCGTGGACGCCCGCGTCGAACACGAGATCCACGAGGCGCTGCGGGCCGTCATGGCCGGCCGCACCACCCTCCTCATCGCCCACCGCCGCTCCACGCTCGGCCTGGCCGACCGGATCGCCGTACTCGACCGCGGCCGCCTCGCAGACATCGGCACCCACGAGGAGCTGGAGCGCCGCTCCCCCCTCTACCGCCGGCTGCTCACCGACCCGGACGCGCTGGGCGCCGGATCGCCGCGCACCCCCGACGCGCCGCCGATGGCCGAGTTCGAGCGCGACCTGGACCGCAACATCGAGCGCGACATCGAACTCGAAGCCGAGATCGACTCCGAACAGGTCAGCGCCAAGCGCCGGGTCGCCGACGGGGTGACCCCCGAGCTCTGGCGCCGCCGGGAGACGACCGACGCCGTCACCGGTCCCGCCATCGACGGCATGCCCGCGACCCCCGAACTGCTCGCGCAGGTGGCCGCGCTGCCGCCGGCCGAGGACACCCCCGACGTGGACGAGACCCGCGCCGCGGCCGCCGAGGACAGCTACGGCCTGCGCCGGCTGCTCCACGGCTTCTGGGCGCCGCTCTCCATCAGCCTCGGCCTCGTCGCCGTCGACGCCGGTTCCGGGCTGCTCCTGCCGATCCTGATCCGGCACGGCATCGACAAGGGCGTCGAGCAGGCCGCCCTCGGTGCCGTCTGGGCGGCCGCCCTCCTCGCCCTCGTGGTCGTCGTGGCGCAGTGGGCCGCGCAGTTCGCCGAGACCCGGATGACCGGCCGTACTGGCGAGCGCGTGCTGTACGCGCTCCGCGTCAAGATCTTCGCCCAGCTCCAGCGCCTCGGCCTCGACTACTACGAGCGCGAGCTGACCGGCAAGATCATGACCCGGATGACCACCGACGTGGACTCCCTCTCCAGCTTCCTGCAGACCGGGCTCGTCACCGCCGTCGTCTCCGTCTTCACCTTCTTCGGCATCCTGGTCGCCCTGCTCGTCCTCGACGTCGAACTCGCGCTGATCGTCTTCGCCACCCTCCCCGTCCTGGTCGTCGGCACGATCGTCTTCCGCCGCAGGTCGGTCGCCGCCTACGAGCTCGCCCGCGACCGGGTCAGCCTGGTCAACGCCGACCTCCAGGAGTCCGTCTCCGGCCTGCGCATCGTCCAGGCCTTCCGCCGCCAGGGTTCTGGCGCCGCCCGGTTCGCCGAGCGCAGCGACTCGTACCGCGAGGCCCGGGTGCGCGGGCAGTGGCTGATATCCGTCTACTTCCCGTTCGTGCAGCTGCTGTCCTCGGGCGCCGCGGCCGCCGTGCTGATCGTCGGCGCGGGCCGGGTCGAGGCCGGCACCCTCACCACCGGCGCGCTGGTCGCGTACCTGCTCTACATCGACCTGTTCTTCGCCCCCGTGCAGCAGCTCTCCCAGGTCTTCGACGGCTACCAGCAGGCGACCGTCTCCCTCGGCCGCATCCAGGGGCTGCTGCGCGAACCCACCACCACCCCGCGGCCCGAGGTCCCGGTCGAGGTGCGGGAGCTGCGTGGCGACATCGCCTTCGAGGACGTCCGCTTCGCCTACGGCACCGCCGAGGAGCGGGGCGAGAAGGGCGAGGCGCTGTCCGGAATCAGCCTGCGGATACCCGCCGGGCAGACCGTCGCCTTCGTCGGCGAGACCGGGGCCGGCAAGTCCACCCTGGTCAAGCTCGTGGCCCGGTTCTACGACCCGACCTCCGGCCGGGTCACCGCCGACGGCACCGATCTGCGGGAGCTCGACATGACCGCGTACCGCCACCGCCTCGGCGTGGTCCCCCAGGAGCCGTACCTGTTCCCGGGGACGGTCCGCGACGCCATCGCCTACGGGCGCACCGGGGCGAGCGACGCCGAGGTGGAGGCGGCCGCCCGCGCGGTCGGCGCCCACGACATGATCGCCACCCTGGACGGCGGCTACCTGCACGCCGTCGCCGAGCGCGGCCGCAACCTCTCGGCCGGCCAGCGCCAGCTGATCGCGCTGGCCCGCGCCGAACTCGTCGACCCGGACGTGCTGCTGCTCGACGAGGCCACCGCCGCGCTCGACCTCGCCACCGAGGCGCAGGTCAACCAGGCCACCGACCGGCTCGCGGGCAAGCGGACCACCCTGGTCGTGGCGCACCGGCTGACCACCGCCGCCCGTGCCGACCGGGTCGTGGTGATGGACCGCGGCCGGGTCGTGGAGGACGGCTCCCACGCCGAACTGCTGGCCCGCGGCGGCCGGTACGCCGAGCTGTGGCGCACGTTCGTCGGGGAGGACGAGCGGGCCGCCGCCTGAGCGGAACCCGGACCGCCCTGACCGGCGGTTTCCCAAGTCTGCCCTTTTGGACCCCCTGGACGGCCCTTGCCCCGCGCAACCATCCAGGGGGTCCGCGCGTCGTACGTACGTGCGTACCGCGCGCCGTGTTACGTACGACCGATCGGGGGACTACATGCTGTACGGAGGCAAGGGGAGGGGCCGACGGGCCGCGCTCCTCGGGGCGTTGGCATCGGCTCTGTGGTTCTGCGTCGGCGGGCTGCTGACGGCCACCCCGGCGCACGCCGCGGGCGGTGGCTGCCCGGGGCGGCTGGTCACGTCGCTGCCGTTCTCGACGGGCGAGGTCCGCGTCTACAAGAGCCGCACCCAGGCGTGCGCCATGACCGTGACCCACCGCCCGGGCACGCGCCGCGCCATGTCGGTCAGCATCCAGCCGCGTGGCGGAGTCCCTGTCCGCGATTCCGGGCAATTCACCCGCTATGCCGGACCTGTCACCGTTGGTGCGATCAACCGCTGTGTGTATGTAAAGGGCAGCGTGGGGGCCGGATCGGTCGCTTCCGGCTGGATTCTGTGCTGATCGGCACCTGACCCGCAGGTCGGCGGGCCGTCCCGGGTCCGGCCTGGCCCGAAAGGCAGCTCTTGCGGCCCAACTTGGTCTGGTCATGCATGTGTTGACCCCGCTAGGTTCACGCGCACCGCAGTGAACTGAAGGGGAGGGTCTATGCGCAAGACGCTCGGATGGCTGCTGTCGCTCGTGGTGCTCATCGGCACCATGGGTGCGGCCGGGTTCACGGCTCAGGCGGCCACAGCCGCCGGCCGCGCCGCCGGCCCGGACATCAAGGACCGGATTCTCGGCGTCCCGGGGATGAGCCTGGTCGAGGAGAAGCCGTACCCGGGGTACCAGTTCTTCGTCCTGAACTACACGCAGCCGGTGGACCACAAGAACCCCTGGAAGGGCACCTTCCAGCAGCGTCTGACGCTGCTGCACAAGGACACGTCCCGCCCGACGGTGTTCTTCACGTCCGGCTACAACGTCAACACCAACCCGCGCCGCAGTGAGCCGACGACCATCGTCGACGGCAACCAGGTGTCCCTGGAGTATCGGTTCTTCACTCCCTCCCGGCCCGATCCCGCCAACTGGGCGAACCTGGACATCTGGCAGGCCGCCAGCGACCAGCACCGCGTCTTCACCGCCCTGAAGAAGATCTACACCAAGAACTGGCTCGCCACGGGCGCCAGCAAGGGCGGCATGACGGCCACCTACTACGAGCGCTTCTACCCGCGTGACATGGACGGCGTCGTCGCGTACGTCGCGCCCAACGACGTCGTCAACAAGGAGGACTCGGCCTACGACCGGTTCTTCACCAAGGTCGGCACCAAGGAGTGCCGCGACAAGCTGAACGCCGTGCAGCGCGAGGCGCTCGTGCGCCGCGACGCGCTGGAGGTCAAGTACGCGGCCGCCGCCGCCGAGAACGGCTGGACCTTCACCACCATCGGCAACCTTGACAAGGCCTACGAGGCCGTCGTCCTCGACTACGTGTGGGCCTACTGGCAGTACAGCCTGCTCTCCGACTGCGGCACCATCCCGACGGCCGCCACCGCGACCGACCAGGAGATCTGGGACTCGATCGACACGATCTCCGGCTTCTCGGCCTACACCGACCAGGGACTGGAGACGTACACGCCGTACTACTACCAGGCGGGTACCCAGCTCGGTGCGCCCACCATCAAGCTGCCGCACCTGGGCAACCTGAGCCGCTACGGCTACCAGGGCCCGCGGAACTTCGTCCCCCGCGACATCCCGATGTCCTTCCAGCCGACGGCCATGGCGGACGTGGACAGCTGGGTCCGCGACAACGCCAACCAGATGCTGTTCGTGTACGGGCAGAACGACCCGTGGGGCGCGGAACCGTTCCACCTCGGCTACGGGGTGCGCGACAGCTACGTGATGACGGCTCCGGGCGCCAACCACGGAGCCAGCGTCTCCAAGCTCCTGGACGGCGAGAAGACGCTGGCCACCGCGAAGATCCTGCAGTGGGCCGGAGTGGCCCCGGCCGCCACGCTCACCGACGCGGGCCGGGCGACGCCGCTGGCGAAGCCGGACGCGCGGCTCGACCAGCATGACCTGGAGCGCGAGCAGCAGCTGCGCCCGTAGCTCCCAGGTAGCCCCAGCGCCCAAGGGGTCAGCCCCAGGGGCCACGGGCCGGCGTACCCGTCAGTCGTACGCCAGCCCGTGGCCCAGCGGGTACCGGCCCGGCACCGGTACCGGGAGGCGGCCCAGCGGCCGCACCGCCCCGGTCAGTACCCGGGCCGCCGCCCTCAGCTCCACGTCCGTCCACGCGTACGTCGCCAGCTCCGCCGCGCACCGCGGCAGCCGCGCCGGGTCGTACGGATTGCGGATCGCCACCACGACCACCGGCACCCCGGTGGCCAGCAGCTCCTCGACCAGCGTGCGCTGCGGACTCTCCCCCTCCGGGACGTTGTACGTGCACACCAGCACCGCGGCGTTGCCCGGTGCCGCCGCCACCGCCCGCGCGGGCGGCACGGCGCTCGCCCGGCAGCCCAGGGCGGTCAGCTCCCGGGCCAGTACCGAGGTGGGGGGTCCCGTCGTACCGCTGGGGGAGGCCGGGTCGGTCCCGGTCACCACCAGCCGGGGCTCGGCTGCCGGATCCAGCGGGAGCAGCTTCACCGGATTGGCCAGCAGCGTCGTCGTACCGGCCGCGATCGCGTCGGCCGCCGCCAGGTGGGCGGCGGTGCCCGTCTCCGCATCCACCCGCTCCGCCGTCGTGTACGGCTCGGTGAACAGGCCCCGGCGGGCCTTGAGCTCCAGGATCCGCAGCACCGACTCGTCGATCCGGTCCTGCGACAGCTCGCCCGCCGCCACGGCCGCCAGCACGGCGCGCTGCGCCAAGGCCAGGTCCGGGGCGTTGAGCAGCTGGTCGCAGCCAGCCTTCAGGGCCAGCACCGGAACCCGGTCGTCCCCGTACTTCTGGCGGACCCCGGCCATGTCCAGCGCGTCGGTGACCACCACGCCCCCAAAGCCCAGGCGTTCGCGCAGGATCCCCGTCACGATCGGCCGCGAGAGGGTCGCCGGGTCCCCCGAGGGGTCGAGCGCGGGGAAGACGATGTGCGCCGTCATCACGGCGTCCACGCCCGCCTCCACGGCCGCCCGGAACGGCGGTTCGTCCAGCTCCTCCCACTGCTCGCGGGTGTGGCGCATCACCGGCAGCCCGACGTGGCTGTCGGTCTCGGTGTCCCCGTGTCCCGGGAAGTGCTTGGCCGTGGCGGCCACCCCCGCGCCCTGGTAGCCCCGTACCTGGGCGGTGACCAGCCCCGCCACCGCGCCCGGGTCGGCGCCGAAGGACCGTACGCCGATCACCGGATTGGCCGGGTTCACGTTCACGTCGGCCACCGGCGCGTAGTCCTGCCGGATCCCCATCGAGGCCAGCTCGGCGCCCGCGATGCGCCCGGCCCGGCGGGCGTCGGCGGTGGAGCCCCGGGCGCCCAGCGCCATCGCCCCCGGCAGCAGGGTCGCGGGCTTGCCGATGCGGGCGATGATGCCGTGCTCCTGGTCGGTGGAGAGCAGCAGCGGGATGCCCGGGCCGGAGGAGGCGGCCGCCCGCTGGAGACCGTTCGACAGCTCGGCGATCTGGTGCGGGGTACGGGTGTTGTGGGCCCAGGCGAAGTAGATGACCCCGCCGAGGTGGTAGCGGGAGACCAGCTCGGCGGCCGTGCGGACGCCGAACTGCGCCAGGTTCTTCTCGGCGTCCTCCGGGTCGGGATCGGTCGCCGAATGCCCGTACGCCCGGGACACGAAGAGCTGCCCGACCTTCTCCTCCAGGCTCATCAGGCCCAGCAGGCGGGCCGGCGACGCCGGCTCGGGCGCGCGGTCCCCGGGCCGCGCGTCGTCGGGCGCGGCCCGGGACCGGCCGGCGACGGACACCGCCCCGCCGGCCGTGACGGCGGCGACGGCGGCCGCGGCGAGCAGGGTCCGGCGTGAGGCGTGATACGGCACGCGCCGGACCCTACTGCGGCGCCGGGTCCGCCGGGCAGGGGACACTCGCCGGATCCCCCGGAAGTGGGGCCTCCTGGGCTACGTGGGGCCAGTGTTCGCGCAGTGTCCGGACGGCCTCCGTGATCGCCGGGCGGCGCGCGGCCCCCGCCCGCCACAGGGCGTACAGCCGGCGTACGGGCGCCGGTTCGAGGGGGACCGCCACCGCCCCGGACGGCAGCGGGCCGGTGCCGAGGCGCGGTACGACGGCCACCCCGAGCCCCGCCGCGACCAGCGCCACGATGGTGTGGTTCTCCTCGGCGACGTGCGCGATGTCGGGCTCGATCCCGGCCGTGCGCAGGGTCCGCGTCAGCCAGTCGTGGCAGACCCGGCCGGGCGGCTGGCACACCCAGCGCTGGCCGCCGAGGTCCGCCCGCCGGATCACGCCGCGGGTGGTGAAGGGGTGGCCCTCGGGTACGACGAGTTCACAGCGGTCGTTCCCGATCACCGCCTGCTCGACTCCCTCCGGCGCCGGCAGCGGGGCGATGTCCCAGTCGTGGGCCACCGCCAGATCGGTGACGCCCCGGGCCACCAGGTCCACGGAGAGGTGCGGGTCCACCTCGGTGAGGCGGACGTCCAGGGCCGGATGCCGGTGGGCCAGGTCGGCCAGCACGCCCGGCAGCAGCCCGCGCGCCGCCGAGGCGAAGGCGGCCACCCGCAGCAGCCCGCTCGGCTGCCCGCGCCGCTCCTCCAGGGTGGTCTCGGCCCGCTCCACGATCGCCAGCAACTCCTGGGCGGTGTCGGCCAGGTGCCGGGCCTCCTCGGTGAGCGCGACCCCGCGGCCGCGCCGCTCCAGCAGCGTGGTGCGGGTCTCGCGCTCCAGCTTGGTGATCTGCTGGGAGACGGCCGAGGGGGTGTAGCCGAGGGCGGCGGCCGCGGCCGCGACCGAGCCGTGGACGGAGACGGCGTGCAGGGCGCGCAGCCGGGAGAGGTCGAGCATGCGGCCCATCGTAGGCAGCTCCGCACCGACCGGCATTCGTAAGGGATGCTTCATCCATCCCGGAAGAGATCCGCGCTGGTGCTACATGGTCCGGGCGTCGATGCTCGGAGCATGCGTCCCGTACACACCGCACTCGCCGTGCTCATCGCCGCCGTCTGGGGCTTCAACTTCGTCGTCATCCAGATCGGTCTCGGCCACTTCCCGCCGCTGCTCCTGTCCGCCCTGCGCTTCCTCGTCGCCGCCGTGCCCGCCGTGTTCTTCGTCGGGCGGCCCAAGGTCGCCTGGAAGTGGATCCTGGGGGTCGGCGCGGCCCTCGGGATCGCCAAGTTCGGCCTGCTCTTCACGGGGATGGACGCCGGGATGCCGGCCGGGCTGTCCTCGCTCGTGCTCCAGATCCAGGCCGTGTTCACCGCCGTGCTCGCCGCCGTCGTGCTGCGCGAGCGGCCCGGCCGGGTGCGGGTGTTCGGCATGGGCGTCGCGCTCGCCGGGATCGCCGTCGCCGCCGTGGACGGCGGCGCCTCCGGGCCGGTGTTCGGCTTCACGCTGGTCGTGGCGGCCGCCGCCTGCTGGGGCGTTTCCAACGTGCTGACCCGCAAGGCGGCGCCGCCCGACGCGATGAACTTCATGGTGTGGGTCTGCACCGTCCCGGTGCTGCCGCTGTTCGCGCTCTCGCTGCTGTTCGAGGGGCCCGGCCGGGACCTGGCGGCGCTGCGCGGCCTGGACTGGTCCGGGGCGGCCGTCATCGCGTACGTGGCGTGGGTGTCCACCGTGTTCGGCTTCGGCGCCTGGAGCTACCTGATGCGGCGCTACCCGGCCTCCGCGGTGGCGCCGTTCTCGCTGCTGGTGCCGGTGTTCGGGATGTCCTCGGCCGCGCTGGTGCTGGGTGAGGGGATCTCGGGGCTGCGCTGGGTCGCGGCGGTGCTGCTGGTCGGCGGAGTGGCGGTGACCTCGCTGGCCCCGGCCCGTACGCCGGCTCGCACCGCCGTCAGCGCGGGGAGCTCTCCCGCAACGGCAGTCGCCAGTCCTGCCCCGTGAGCGCGACGCCGTACGAGCGGTGCGGCTGCTCGGAGACCAGCGTGAACCCGGCGTGCTCGTACAGGGAACGGGCCGAGGTCAGCACGTCGTTGGTCCAGAGCACCAGCTCGCGGTAGCCGACGGAACGGGCGAACGCGACCACGGTGTCGACCAGCAGGCTCCCGATGCCGTGACCGCGGCCGGCCGGTTCCACCAGGAGCAGCCGCAACCGGGCGGTCCCGGGCGCGCCGTCCTCCCGTACGCACATCACCGAGCCGACGGGCGCCCCGTCCAGCTCGGCGATCCAGACGCGCTCCAGGTGGGGGTCGTGGTCCTCGGCGAAGTCCGCGACGATACGGGCGACCAGGCCCTCGAACTCCTGGTTCCAGCCGAACTCGCCGGCGTAGAGCGCGCCGTGCCGCTGCACGATCCAGCCCAGCTCGCCGGGCTCCGGATCCCGCAGGAGGACCTTCGCGGGAGGGGTGTCAGCAGGGGGCTCCATGGCCCCCGAGGATAGCGCGCCGGCTACTTCTTGCCGCCGCCCAGGATCTGGCCGAGCAGGTCGCCGAGCCCGCCGCCCTGCGCCGGGGCGGACCCGGGGGCCGCGCCGGCGGGGGCCGTCCCGGAGGCGGTCGGGGAGCCCTGGCCGGCGACGTTGCCCGCATTGCCTGCGCCGGCCGCGCGCTTGGCGAAGACCGCCAGCAGAACGGGGATCAGCATCTCGATGACCCGGGCGATGGTGGGCGCGGGGATGCCGGTCTTCTTCGAGACGGCCGCGGCCACCGGCTTGCTCACCTTCGCGAGCACCCCGGCCATCAGCCCGCCGCCGAGCAGCCCGCCGCCGAGCGTCGCCACGCCCTGCAGCGGGGGTTCGGCCACCTCGGCGAAGGCCTGGCGCACCTCGTTGCCGTCGTCGTCATCGGCGTCGGCCTTCTGCTGGAGGCCGCCGGTCATGGCGCCGACCGTGGTCGCGACGGTCTCCTTCGCACCGCTCTCGTCGGTGCCGAGCAGGGACGCGATCTCGGTCAGCCGGTCGGGCCCGAGCTCTCCGAGCACGTCGTCCTGGAACGAGGATTCACTCATGCCGGAAACGCTACGTCCGTCCCGATTTTCCGGCACCTCGGGTCAACGAAAAATAAATCTGCGATTCCGCGTGCAACCGTCTGGGGGGATCGAGGGTCATATGGTGCGTCGGCACTTCCGGGAGGGGATCTGGGGGGATCGGGAAGTCCGACGAGGGAGGGGTAACCGTGAGGGGGTCCGGCCGCGAGGCCGGACCCCCTCTGGGTTCCGCGGCCTCGTCGTTCCCGAGTTGTCCACAGGCCCGGCGGGCTGTCGGCGGCTACCGGTAGCTTCGTGCCATGACGACGAACGGGGCGGTACAACAGGCGGTGGTCGAGGGGGTGCTGGAGCGCATCACCTACGCCAACGAGGAGAGCGGGTACACGGTCGCCCGGGTCGACACCGGCCGCGGCGCCGGCGACCTGCTCACCGTCGTCGGTTCCCTCCTCGGGGCGCAGCCGGGCGAATCGCTGCGCATGGAGGGCCGCTGGGGCTCCCACCCGCAGTACGGCCGCCAGTTCACGGTCGAGAACTACTCGACCATCCTCCCCGCCACCATCCAGGGCATCCGGCGCTACCTCGGCTCCGGCCTGATCAAGGGCATCGGCCCGAAGATCGCCGACCGGATCGTGGAGCACTTCGGCCTCGACACCCTGGACGTCATCGAGGGCGAGCCGAAGCGGCTGATCGAGGTGCCCGGCCTCGGTCCCAAACGGACCAGGCTGATCGGCGCCGCCTGGGAGGAGCAGAAGGCGATCAAGGAGGTCATGGTCTTCCTCCAGGGTGTCGGCGTCTCCACCTCCATCGCGGTCCGGATCTACAAGAAGTACGCCGACGCCTCCATCTCGGTGGTCAAGAACCAGCCCTACCGGCTCGCCGCCGACGTGTGGGGCATCGGCTTCCTCACCGCCGACCGGATCGCGCAGGCCGTCGGCATACCGCACGACAGCCCCGAGCGGGTCAAGGCAGGGCTCCAGTACGCCCTGTCCCAGTCCACCGACCAGGGGCACTGCTTCCTGCCCGAGGAGCGGCTCATCGCCGACGGGGTCAAGCTCCTCCAGGTGGACACCGGGCTGGTGATCGAGTGCCTGGCCGAGCTCGCCGCCGACCCGGAAGGCGTCGTACGGGAATCCGTGCCGGATCCGCAGGGCGGCCCGGACCCCCTGACCGCCGTGTACCTGGTGCCCTTCCACCGGGCCGAGCTGTCGCTGGTCGGGCAGGTACGGCGGCTGCTCAACGCCGAGGAGGACCGGATGCCGGGCTTCCGGGACGTGGACTGGGCCAAGGCCCTGGACTGGCTGGCCGGGCGCACCGGCGCCAAGCTGGCGCCCGAGCAGCGGGAGGCGGTGCAGCTGGCGCTCACCCGGCGGGTCGCCGTCCTCACCGGCGGCCCGGGGTGCGGGAAGTCCTTCACGGTGCGCTCGATCGTGGAGCTGGCCCGGGCGAAGAAGGCCAAGGTGGTGCTCGCCGCGCCGACCGGCCGGGCCGCGAAACGGCTCTCGGAGCTCACCGGGGCGGACGCCTCCACCGTGCACCGGCTGCTGGAGCTCAAACCGGGCGGGGACGCGGCGTACGACCGCGAACGGCCGCTGGACGCGGACCTGGTGGTGGTCGACGAGGCCTCGATGCTGGACCTGCTGCTCGCGAACAAGCTGGTCAAGGCCGTGGCACCGGGTGCACACCTGCTGCTGGTGGGGGATGTGGACCAGCTGCCGTCGGTCGGCGCGGGGGAGGTGCTGCGGGACCTGCTGGCCGAAGGCGGGCCGGTGCCCGCGGTGCGGCTGACCCGGATCTTCCGGCAGGCCCAGCAGTCGGGCGTGGTCACCAACGCCCACCGGATCAACACCGGCGCGCCGCCGATCACCGACGGTCTCCCGGACTTCTTCCTCTTCCCCGAGGAGGACACCGAGGAGGCCGGGCGGCTCACCGTGGACGTGGCCGCCCGGCGGATCCCGGCCAGGTTCGGCCTCGACCCGCGCCGCGACATCCAGGTACTGGCGCCCATGCACCGGGGCCCGGCCGGCGCCGGCAACCTCAACGGACTGCTCCAGCAGGCGATCACCCCGGCGCGGCCGGACCTGCCCGAGAAGCGGTTCGGCGGCCGGGTCTTCCGGGTCGGCGACAAGGTGACCCAGATCCGCAACAACTACGAGAAGGGGGCCAACGGCGTGTTCAACGGCACCGTCGGGGTGGTCACCGGACTCGACGTGGACGAACAGCGCCTGACCGTCCGGACGGAGGAGGACGAGGAGGTCGCGTACGAGTTCTCGGAGCTCGACGAGCTGGCCCACGCGTACGCCGTCACCATCCACCGTTCCCAAGGGAGTGAATATCCGGCCGTCGTGATCCCTGTCACCACCGGGGCTTGGATGATGCTCCAGCGCAACTTGCTCTACACGGCGGTGACCAGGGCGAAGAAACTCGTCGTGCTGGTCGGGTCCCGCAAGGCTCTCGGCCAGGCTGTGCGTACCGTTTCCGCAGGCAGGAGGTTCACAGCGGTCGCACCCAGGCTGTCCGGTCGGATACCGGTGGGAAACATCACCTAGATGATCGATCATTTGGGGTTCCCGCACCGGTGCGGAGGGGGCAGGATGAGCAGGTTGAAGGCACTCAGTGCCGTCAAAAAGACCAAAGGCCGACCCCGAGTGCACTCTCCTGCGCCAAATGGGGGAAGGTAGAGGCAGTCAGGGCACCTCGAAGAAGAGGCACTACGTCGGTGAGGGATGACGTGAGCGACAACTCTGTAGTACTCCGGTACGCGGACGGTGAATACACCTACCCGGTGGTCGAGAGCACCGTCGGTGACCAGGGCTTCGACATCTCGAAGCTGCGGGCCCAGACCGGGCTCGTCACTCTGGACAGTGGCTACGGAAACACCGCCGCCTACAAGTCCGCGATTACCTACCTCGACGGTGAGCAGGGCATCCTGCGCTACCGCGGTTACCCGATCGAACAGCTGGCCGAGCGCTCGACCTTCATCGAGGTCGCGTACCTGCTGATCAACGGTGAGCTGCCGACCGTCGACCAGCTCGCGTCGTTCCGCAACGAGATCACCCAGCACACGCTGCTGCACGAGGACGTGAAGCGCTTCTACGACGGCTTCCCGCGCGACGCGCACCCGATGGCGATGCTGTCCTCCGTGGTCAGCGCGCTGTCGACGTTCTACCAGGACAGCCACAACCCGTTCGACGAGAAGCAGCGGCACCTCTCGACGATCCGGCTGCTGGCCAAGCTCCCGACGATCGCGGCGTACGCGTACAAGAAGTCGGTCGGCCACCCGGTGGTCTACCCGCGCAACGACCTCGGCTACGTCGAGAACTTCCTGCGCATGACGTTCTCCGTGCCGGCCCAGGAGTACGACCTGGACCCGGTCGTGGTGTCGGCGCTCGACAAGCTGCTGATCCTGCACGCGGACCACGAGCAGAACTGTTCGACCTCCACCGTGCGCCTGGTCGGCTCCTCGCAGGCGAACATGTTCGCCTCGATCTCCGCCGGCATCTCGGCCCTGTGGGGCCCGCTGCACGGTGGCGCCAACCAGTCCGTCCTCGAGATGCTGGAAGGCATCAAGAACGACGGCGGCGACGTCGACGCCTTCATCCGCAAGGTGAAGAACAAGGAAGACGGCGTCCGCCTCATGGGCTTCGGACACCGCGTCTACAAGAGCTTCGACCCCCGGGCGAAGATCATCAAGGCTGCGGCGCACGACGTCCTCTCGGCGCTCGGCAAGAGCGACGAGCTGCTCGACATCGCGCTCAAGCTGGAAGAGCACGCGCTGGCCGACGACTACTTCGTCGAGCGCAACCTCTACCCGAACGTGGACTTCTACACGGGTCTGATCTACCGGGCCATGGGCTTCCCGACCGAGATGTTCACCGTGCTCTTCGCGCTCGGCCGGCTTCCCGGCTGGATCGCCCAGTGGCACGAGATGATCAAGGAGCCGGGTTCCCGCATCGGCCGCCCGCGCCAGATCTACACCGGCGAGGTCCTGCGCGACTTCGTCCCGGTCGAGGCCCGCTGAGGCTGAGGCCGCACACGGCTCCACGCGATTGCGCACAGTCAAAGGCCGCCACGTTCGTGGCGGCCTTTGGCGCAGGCAGCGAAAAGCGCCCCGCCGTCGATCCCCCCACGGGTCGACGGTCGGGGCGCTTTCCTTTTCCCCGGAACGGATTCCCCCCACGGGACCCGAGCCGGGGCGTCGGCGAGGAGCGCGCACGAGGCGCGCTCCGATGGGTTTTCTGCCGGGACCCGTACGGGTCGGGAGGGCCGCTCAAAGCTTCCCAGTGGGCACGCGTCCCGGCCGGCTGATGCCTCGGACGTCCCCCAAGACCCCCGTGAACGTCCCCCAAGACGTTCTTGGCATCGCCCCATTAGACCCACCCGACCGCCCGATGGTTACGCTCCCATCACTGTGATTTGCGTCTCTTGTGAAGAAACGGTGTCAGAGTGAAGGAGGAGGGCCCCTATCGGAAGGATCGCAACCGGAGGCTGTTGCTCACCACGAAAACGGAGGAGAACGCCATCGCGGCCCCTGCAATCATCGGATTGAGCAGGCCGGCCGCGGCGAGCGGGAGCGCCGCCACGTTGTAGCCGAAGGCCCAAAACAGGTTGCCCTTGATGGTCGCGAGGGTCCTGCGGGAGAGCCTGATCGCGTCCGCCGCGACCCGCAGGTCGCCCCGTACAAGGGTCAGGTCGCCGGCCTCGATCGCGGCGTCGGTGCCGGTGCCCATGGCCAGGCCCAGATCGGCCTGGGCGAGGGCGGCCGCGTCGTTGACCCCGTCGCCCACCATGGCGACCGTACGGCCCTGCGCCTGGAGCCGGCGCACGACGTCCACCTTGTCCTGCGGGAGCACCTCGGCGATCACCTCGTCGATGCCCACCTCGCGGGCCACCGTCTCGGCGACGGCCTTGTTGTCGCCGGTCAGCAGGATCGGGGTGAGGCCGAGCGCCCGCAGCCGGGACACCGCCTCCGCGCTGGTCTCCTTGACCGCGTCCGCGACCGTCAGCACGCCGCGCGCCGCGCCGTCCCAGGCCACCAGCACCGCGGTGGCGCCGGCGCCCTCGGCGGCCGCCTTGGCCTCGGAGAGCCCGGCGGGCAGGGTGATCGCCCAGTCGGCGAGCAGCTTCTCCCGGCCGACCAGGACGGCGTGACCGTCGACCACGCCCTGCACGCCCAGCCCGGCGAGGTTCTCGAAGCCCTCGGGTACGGGGAGTTCGCCGCTGCGCTCGGCCGCGCCGGTGGCGATGGCCCGGGCGATCGGGTGCTCCGAGGCGTGCTCCAGGGCACCCGCGAGGCGGAGCAGCTCGTTCTCGTCGACGCCCTCGGCGGGGTGGACGCCGGCCAGGGTCATCCGGCCGGTGGTGACGGTTCCGGTCTTGTCCAGGACGACGGTGTCCACGCGGCGGGTGGACTCCAGCACCTCGGGGCCCTTGATCAGGATGCCGAGCTGGGCCCCCCGGCCGGTGCCGACCATCAGCGCGGTCGGCGTGGCCAGGCCCAGGGCGCACGGGCAGGCGATGATCAGGACGGCCACGGCGGCGGTGAAGGCGGCGGTCGGGTTGTCGGTGATCAGCAGCCAGGTCACCCAGGTGCCGAGCGCGAGCAGCAGGACGACCGGCACGAACACCCCGGAGATCCGGTCGGCCAGCCGCTGCACCTCGGCCTTGCCGTTCTGCGCGTCCTCGACGAGCCGGGCCATCCGGGCGAGCTGGGTGTCCGAGCCGACCCGGGTGGCCCGGACGACGAGACGGCCGGAGGCGTTGACGGTGGCGCCGGTGACGAAGTCGCCGACCGCGACCTCGACCGGGACGGACTCGCCGGTCAGCATCGAGGCGTCCACGGCGGAGCTGCCCTCGACGACGGTGCCGTCGGTGGCGATCTTCTCGCCGGGGCGGACGACGAACCGGTCGCCGACGGTGAGCGCGCTCACGGGGACGCGTACCTCGGCGCCGCCGCGCAGGACGGCCACGTCCTTGGCGCCGAGTTCCAGCAGGGCCTTGAGGGCGGCGCCCGCCTTCCGCTTCGAGCGGGCCTCCAGGTAGCGGCCGAGCAGGATGAAGCTGACGACTCCGGCCGCGACCTCCAGGTAGATGGCGGAGGCGCCGTCCGTGCGGCCGATGGTGCCCCCCTGGACTGTGAAGAGGGTGAAGCCGTGCCGCATGCCGGGCATCCCGGCGTCGCCGAAGAACAGGGCCCACAGGGACCAGGCGAAGGCGGCCAGCGTGCCCACCGAGACCAGGGTGTCCATCGTGGCCGCGCCGTGCCGGGCATTGGTCCAGGCGGCCTTGTGGAAGGGGAGGGCGCCCCAGACGACCACGGGGGCGGCCAGGGTCAGCGAGAGCCACTGCCAGTTGTCGAACTGGAGGGCCGGGATCATGGCGAGCAGCACGACGGGAAGGGCGAGCACCGAGGAGACCAGCAGCCGCTGGCGCAGCGCGGCCAACTCGGGATCGCGCGGGGCCTCGGCTCCGGTGGTCTCCGCCCCGGCTCCCGCTTCCGGCTCCGGGGTCGGCGGAGGGGGTTCCTCGGCCGTGTACCCGGTCTTCACGACGGTCGCGATGAGATCGGCGACCCGCACGTCACCGGCGTACGAGACCCGGGCCTTCTCGGTGGCGTAGTTCACCGTCGCGGTGACCCCGTCCATCCGGTTCAGCTTCTTCTCGATGCGGGCCGCGCAGGAGGCGCAGGTCATACCGCCGATGGTCAGCTCGACCTCGGCGGTCTGGGCCTGCGCCGCTATGGGTCCGTCGTGCACTGTGCTGCTGCTCATGTCCGGCTCCAGGGGGTGGGCCGAGCCGTACGGAACCAGTATGAGCTGGCCGGTACGACCCGGCGGGGTACTGCGTGCGCGTTCTTCGTGCTGCCTGCTGCCTGCTGCCTGCTGCCTGCTGCCCGCGGTCGCGGTGGGGGCTGCTCAGGCCTGGCCGGCGAACTCGTACCCGGCCTCGTCCACGGCGGCGCGCACGTCGTCCTCGGCGAGCGGGGCGGCGGAGACCACGGTGACCTCGCCGGTCGCGGCGACGGCCTTGACGGAGCTGACCCCCGGCAGCGCGGTGAGCTCGGCGGTCACCGCGCCCTCGCAGTGCCCGCAGGTCATGCCGGTCACCCGGTAGACGGCGGTGACGGCGCCGATCTGGACGTCGGCCGCGGTGTCGTGGCAGGAACCTGCGGGGGAGCAGCAGGAACCGGCCGACTGCTGGGTTTCCGTCTCGGCGGTCATGTCGTTCTCCTCTTCGGGGGCTTGCGTGTCCGGTGCCGGGTGTGGTGGCGGATCCTCCCACCGTCCTCCCCGGCCACTCAGAGACTATACCCCTAGGGGGTATCAGGCGAGCATCTTCCGGCGTTCTTTTCCGCCCCGCCGCGTGTCGGCCCGGTCAGTGGGGGCGGGACGTGGTGATCATCGGCTCCACGTAGCGCAGCAGCACGGTCTTCAGTTCGGCGACGTAGGCGGCCCGCTCGGCGCCCTCGGTCGCGAGGATCAGGTCGAGCGAGGACTTGAAGATGCCCAGGACCATGTTGGAGACGCGGGCGAGCTCGGCGGGCGTGCTGTCCGGGCAGAAGCTGCGCATGACGCCTTCGACGCGGGTCAGCAGGCTCGAGTGCAGCTCCTCGTGCTCCTGCTGGATGCCGGGGACGCCGGAGCCGTGCATGAGCGCCCAGAAGGCCGGGTTCTCGCAGTTGAAGGCGATCACCGGGTCGAGGACGGCGTCCAGCAGCTCGGGCAGCGGCTTGGCCAGGTTCTCGGGCAGGAACGCCTGGCCGTGCATCTCGTGCGCGCGGTGCAGCAGTTGGCCGCCGAGCTCGACCGCGATGGCCTCCTTGTTCGGGAAGAACTGGTAGAGGGTGCCCGGTGAGACGCCGGCCTCGCGGGCGATGGCGTTCGTGCTCGCCGCGGCGTAGCCGGTACGGCAGAACACGCCGGCGGCGGCCGCGAGGAGCTGGGCGATCCGGCGTTCCCCGCGGGCCTGGCGGCGGCGCGGCGCGGCCGCCGCTTCCGAGGTCTTTTCTCCCTTTTTGTCCTTCGGCTGGGCCTGAGGGCTCTCCGGCATGTCCGATCCCTTGCTTCCCGTGGGCGATTGACAAACGCGAGAGGGCGCTCGCATTCTTGGGGAACGCGAGCGACTGCTCGTGTTTGCCAGTCTAATTTGGCCTGGCAATCACGGTGAAGGGGACACCGAGTCATGTCCGAAGTCAAAAATCCGCCGCCGCCCGGGGAGAGCGGCCGGTGGACCCGGTTCGTCACGGCCCGGCCGCGGCTCTCGCTGCTGCTCGCCCTCGTCGTCACGGCGCTGGCCGTGTTCGCGGGCGGTGGCGCCGCCGACCGGATGGGCAGCGGCGGCTGGGAGGACCCGGACGCCCGGTCCACCTACGCCGCCGAGGCCCTGGAGCGCGAATTCCCGGCCTCCCAGCCCAACCTGCTGCTGCTCGTGGACGCCGACGCGGCCGGCGGGGTGGATGCCCCCGCCGTCGCCGCCGAGGCCGAGCGGCTGACGGGGCTGCTCGCCGCCGAGCGGGGGGTGACCGGCGTCGGCTCCTACTGGCGGACCCCGCTGCCCGCCCTGCGCTCCGAGGACGGCCGCCAAGCGCTGATCGCCGCCCGGGTGCTCGGCGACGAGAAGACCGCCACCCAGGCGCTGGAGCGGATCGCCCCGCGCTACGAGGGTGATCACGGCCCGCTGCGGGTCTCCCTCGGCGGGCCGGTCGCCGTCCAGCGGGAGGTGACCGCCACGATCCAGGAGGACCTGCTGCGCGCCGAGCTGATCGCCCTCCCGGTGACGCTCGTGCTGCTGATCCTCGTGTTCGGCAGCGCCGTCGCGGCCCTGCTGCCGCTCGGCGTCGGCATCGTCGCGATCCTGGGCACCAACGCCGTGCTGCGCGGGCTCACCGAGTTCACCGACGTCTCCGTCTTCGCCCAGAACCTGACGACCGCGCTCGGCCTCGGACTCGCCATCGACTACGCCCTGTTCATCGTGCGGAGGTTCCGCGAGGAACTCGCCGCCGGGCGGGACCCGGTGGCGGCCGTCGGGGCCGCCTTGCGCACCGCCGGGCGTACGGTGCTGTTCTCCGCCCTGACCGTCGCGGTCGCGCTCTCGGCGATGCTGTTCTTCCCGATGTACTTCCTGCGCTCCTTCGCCTATGCCGGGGTCGCGGTGGTCCTCCTCGCGGCGGCGGCCGCGCTCATCCTGCTGCCGGCGGCGCTGGTGCTGCTCGGGGAGCGGGTCAACTCCCTCGACCTGCGGCGCCTGTGGCGCCGGCGCCGGGGTGCGGCGGGGGCCGACGGCGCGGCCGCAGCTTCCGCCGACGGGGCCGGGCGGGGCTGGGCGCGGCTGACCGCGCTGGTGATGCGCCGGGCCCCGGTGTTCGCCATCGTCACCACGGCGGGGCTGCTGCTCCTCGGGCTGCCCTTCCTCGGCGTCAAGTTCGGCACCGTGGACGACCGGCAGCTGCCGAAGACCGCGTCCTCGCACGTGGTCCAGCAGCAGATCCGGGACGGCTTCCCCGGCAGCCCCGGGGGCGGGCTGATCGTGCTGACCGAGGGGGCCGCCGGAGCCGGCGACCTCGACGCCTACCGGCAGCGGGTGGCCGGCCTGGACGGGGTGGTCCGGGTGGACGGGCCGGTCAGCTCCGGCCCGGGCGCGCGGTACGCCTACTTCTCCGTCGCCACCGAGGGCGAGGCCGTGGGGGAGCGGGCCCAGGACCTGGTCGGCGAGGTGCGCAAGGTGCAGGCCCCGTTCGAGACCTCGGTGACCGGGCAGGCGGCGGTGCTGGTCGACGCCCAGGAGGCCATAGCCGAGAAGCTGCCGGCCGCGCTGGCACTGGTGGTGCTGGCCACGCTCCTGCTGGTCTTCCTGCTCACCGGCAGCGTGCTGATACCCCTCCAGGCGGTGCTGCTCAACGCGCTGAGCCTGACGGCGATGTTCGGGGCGGTGGTCTGGGTGTTCCAGGAGGGCAACCTCTCCGGCTTCCTCTCCTTCACCTCCACCGGGGACATCGAGACGACCCTGCCGGTGCTGATGTTCTGCATCGCCTTCGGGCTCTCCATGGACTACGGGGTGTTCCTCATATCCCGGATCAAGGAGGAGTACGACCGGACCGGGGACCATGAGGGTGCGGTGCGCACCGGGCTGGCCCGCACGGGCGGGCTGATCACCGCGGCGGCCGTGATCCTGGCGGTGGTGATGGTGGCCATCGGCACCTCGCGGGTCACCAACACCAAGATGCTGGGGCTCGGGATCGCGCTGGCCGTGCTGATGGACGCGATGGTCGTGCGGAGCCTGCTGGTCCCGGCGGTCATGAAGCTGACCGGGAAGGCCACCTGGTGGGCGCCGCGTCCGCTGCGCAGGCTCCACGAGCGGTTCGGTCTGAGCGAGGGGGAGTCCGCTCCCGCCGCCGCGGCCGCCGTCCCGGCGGAGCCGGAGGCCGGGCGGCCGGAGAAGATACCGGCCGGGCAGCACTAGCGGGGCGCGGGCCGTGGGCGGACGGGGCGCGTGGTGCGGCCCCGTCCGTGGCCCGGCCCCGGGGGTCAGTCCTCGCGGCGGCTCCGGTTGCCGGGGCGGCGGGCCACCCAGGCGCGGATGGTGTCGGCGTACCAGTAGGGCTTGCCGCCCTCCACGTGGTCGGGCGGGGGAAGCAGCCCGTGCTTGCGGTAGGAGCGCACGGTGTCAGGCTGGACCCGAATATGGGCGGCGATTTCCTTGTAGGACCACAGCTGTCGGTCGCTCATCAACGACACCTCCTGGTCCACGCCGCGGGGCCGGCCGGGAGGCCGTCGGGGGAGCCGGCACGTGGACAGTGACGATCACTCGGGTTGTGCCCGGAGAACGACGCACAGTGAAGGCAGGCGAGTGGCTGTCGACCGGCTGTGACGGAAGACCCGCATAATGCGGACATGCGTGACACAAGGGTGACGGCCGTGACGGAAGCGGCACCTGGGGTCAGCGGTACAGCGGTGGCCGTTCGGCCAGTTCCACCTCGGTCCGCACGCCGGTACGCCCGGCGGTGAGGCCCGCCTCGGAGACGGCCGCCGCGGCGTAGCCGTCCCATGCGGTCGGACCCTCGACCCGGCCCCGGGCGGCCTGCGCCACCCAGCGCCGCAGCTGGCGGTCGTAGGCGTCGGCGAACCGGACGGTGAAGTCCTGGGCGATCTCCCCGCCCCAGCGGCCGGCGGACTCGACGACCATCGCGTGGCCGTCGCCGATCCGGGCACTGCCGGACTCGCCGACCGCCTCGCATCGAACCTGGTAGCCGAAGCCGCAGTTGACGAAGATCTCCACGTCGACGATCGCCCCGCCGGAGGTCTCCAGCAGGACCAGCCGGGGATCGCTCAGCCCCTCGGGGGCCGCCGAGGACGGCTTGGGGGAGAGCACCGTCACGGCGGTGATCTCCTGGCCCAGCAGCCAGCGGGCGGCGTCCACCTCGTGCACCACCGAGTCGCTGATCAGCATGTCGCTGGTGAACCACGAGGGCGAGGAGGCGTTGCGGTGCCGGCAGTGCAGGAACAGCGGCCGCCCGATGGCGCCCGCGTCCAGGAGCGCCTTCAGCCGCTCGTACTCGGCGTCGTAGCGCCGCATGAAGCCCACCTGGACGAGCCTGCGGCCGAGGCGCCGCTCCGCCTCCATGACGCGCAGCGCCCCCGCCGCATCCGGGGTCAGCGGCTTCTCGCACAGCACCGGCAGCTCCCGCTCCAGGGCGTGCAGGATCGCTTCCTCATGGGCGGGTCCCGGCGAGGCGATCAGGACGGCCTCCACCCCGGGGGCGGCCACGGCGGCCGCCGGGTCCGTGTAGGCGCCGGCTCCTTCCAAGCCCCGGGCGACCTCCTTGACCCGGTCCCCGTCCGGGTCGGCCACGGCCACCACCCGGGCCCCGCCGACCGTGTGGCCGATCCGGCGGGCATGGTCGGCGCCCATCCTCCCGGTGCCGATGACGGCGATGCCGAGGGTGCTGCTCATGTGCGAGGTCCTTCCCGGAGCGGGGTCAGCGTGCGCCGCAGGAGCGCAGGTAGGAACGGGTGCGGCGGGCGATCGGCAGCGGCTTGTCCGGCGGGCAGGGGTACATGTCCTGCTCCACGATGGCGAAGAGGTCCACGCCGATCCGCTCGGCGGCGGCCAGCACGGGCTCCAGCGCGGGCACCCCCGACGGCGGTTCGCACATCACCCCCCGGGCCACGGCCGGCCCGAACGGGACCTGCCCGGCCACCACTTCGGCGAGGATCGCCGGATCCACCTGCTTGAGGTGGAGGTAGCCGATCCGCTCCCCGAAGGCCTCGATGGCCTGGACGCTGTCGCCGCCGCAGTACGCGTAGTGCCCGGTGTCCAGGCAGAGGGAGACCAGCCCGGGATCGGTGGCGTCCAGGAAGCGGGCCACGTTCTCGGGGGTGTCGATGTGGGTGTCGGCGTGCGGGTGCACGACGATCCGCAGCCCGTAGCGGTCCGCGACCTCCCGGCCCAGCCGCTCGGTCTGGGTGGTCAGTTCGCGCCACTGCGCGGGGCTGAGCGTGCGGTCCTCCAGCACCTCGCCGGTCTTGTCGTCCCGCCAGAACGACGGGATCACGACGAGATGGGCCGCGCCCATGGCCTGGGTGAGCGCCGCGATCCGCGACACGTGCTCCCAGGTGTCCTCCCAGACGCCGGGCCCGTGATGGAGTCCGGTGAAGACGGTCCCGGCCGAGACGCGCAGCCCGCGCTTGGCGGTCTCGTCGGCGAGGCGGGCGGGATCGGTGGGGAGGTAGCCGTACGGGCCGAGTTCGATCCACTCGTAGCCGGCGTCGGCCACCTCGTCGAGGAAACGCTCCCAAGGGGTCTGCCGGGGATCGTCGGGAAACCAGACACCCCAGGAGTCCGGAGCCGAACCGACGCGGATACGGGTCAACGGGGGTGGGGAGGAGGTCATGACGGCCACCTTAGGGTGCGAGACGAGTGGGAGGACTGCCGGTGACTACCGGGGACGGTAACGCTTTCGACCTGATCACGATGGGGCGCATCGGGGTTGATCTCTACCCGCTGAGAACGGGCGTACCGCTGGCGGAGGCGGACACCTTCGGGAAGTTCCTCGGCGGATCGCCGACGAACGTCGCGGTCGCGGCGTCCCGGCTGGGGCGGCGGGTGGCGGTGATCACCCGGACCGGAGCGGATCCCTTCGGGGCGTATCTGCGGGCGGAGCTGCGCGGGTTCGGGGTCGACGACCGGTGGGTGGCGGAGGTCGCCGCGTACCCGACCCCGGTGACGTTCTGCGAGATCTTCCCGCCGGACCGGTTCCCCCTGTACTTCTACCGCTCGCCGAAGGCGCCCGACCTGGAGATCGAGCCGGGGGAGGTGGACACGGCGGCGGTGCGCGCCGCGAAGGTGTTCTGGATGACGGGGACGGGACTGAGCGAGGAGCCGAGCCGCGCCGCGACGCTGGGCGCCCTGGAGGCCCGGGCCAAGTCCGGGACCACCGTCTTCGACCTGGACTGGCGGCCGATGCTGTGGTCGAGCGAGCCCGGCCCCTGGTACGAGCGGGCGCTGGGCCTCGCGACGGTCGCGGTGGGCAACCTGGAGGAGTGCGCGATCGCCACGGGCGAGAAGGAGCCGTACGCGGCGGCGCGGGCGCTGCTGGCCGCCGGGGTGGAACTGGCGGTGGTCAAGCAGGGCCCCGCGGGCGTGCTCGCGGTGCACCGCGACGGCACGGCGGTCGAAGTCCCGCCCGTCCGGGTGGAAGTGGTCAACGGCCTAGGGGCGGGCGACGCGTTCGGCGGCGCGCTGTGTCACGGGCTGCTCGCCGGATGGGACGTGGAGCGGACGATGCGCTACGCGAACGCGGCCGGGGCGATCGTCGCCACGCGGCTGGCGTGTTCGACGGCGATGCCGTTCCCCGCCGAGGTGGAGGAGGTGCTGGAGTCGTGCCGGTGACCGCGTCGTACGAGACGGAGCACACCGCGCTGCGGGTGCTGAGCCTGGGCGCGGGGGAGACGTACGCGCACGCGTGCGGGGAGCGGGAGTGGATCGTCCTCCCGCTGGCCGGCGCCTGCGTGGTCCGCTGCGCGGAGCCGGGTGCCTCGCCGGGCGCCTCGCCGGCGGCGTCGCCCGAGGCTGACGGGGCGGTGTCGGCGTCGGCGTCGGTGTTCGAACTGCGGGGCCGGGAGGGGGTGTTCAGCGCGGTCAGTGACTTCGCCTACGCGCCCCGGGACGCGGAAGTCGAGGTCGTCTCCGCCGCCGGCGGCCGGTTCGCGCTGGTCGGAGCCCGGTGCGAGCGGCGGCTGCCCGCCCGGTACGGGGCGGCGGCGGACGTCCCCGTCGAGCTGCGCGGGGCCGGCCAGTGCTCGCGCCAGGTCAACAACTTCGCCGCCGCCGACACCTTCGACTGCGACCGCCTCATCGCGGTCGAGGTCCTCACCCCCGGCGGCAACTGGTCCTCGTACCCGCCCCACAAGCACGACGAGGACCACCCCGGCCGGGAATCGAGGCTGGAGGAGATCTACTACTTCGAGATCGCCCCGCACGGTGACACCCCCGGCCTCGGCTACCAGCGTGTCACCCCCTCCCCGGCGGGGAAGACCGACATCCTCACCGAAGTGAGGAGCGGGGACGCGGTGCTGATTCCGGACGGCTGGCACGGGCCGTCCATCGCCGCGCCCGGGCACCACATGTACTACCTCAACGTGATGGCCGGGCCGCCGGGACCGCCCCGCGCGTGGTTGATCCGCGACCATCCCGACCACGCCTGGATCCGTGGCACTTGGGCCGGACAGGGCATCGACCCCCGGCTCCCCTTCTACCCCCGGCCGCTCCGCCGAGACGAGGACGAGACCCGATGAGGCTCACCGTCGCCCAGGCCCTCGTCCGCTTCCTCGCGCGCCAGTACACCGAGCGCGACGGCGGGCGCCACCGGCTCATCGCCGCCACCTGGGGGATCTTCGGCCACGGCAACGTCGCCGGCATCGGCCAGGCCCTCCTGGAGACCGGCCGCGAGGAGATGCCGTTCCTCCAGGGCCGCAACGAGCAGGCGATGGTGCACGCCGCCGTCGGGTACGCGCGCCAGTGCGGCCGGCTGTCCGCGCACGCCGTCACCACCTCCATCGGACCCGGGGCGACGAACCTCGTGACCGGGGCGGCGCTCGCCACCATCAACCGGATCCCCGTGCTCCTGCTGCCCGGCGACAGCTTCGCGACGCGGCCCGCGGATCCGGTGCTCCAGCAGCTGGAGGTTCCGCACGCGGGCGACATCTCCGTCAACGACACGCTGCGGCCCGTCTCCCGCTACTTCGACCGCGTCACCCGGCCCGAGGCGCTGATCCCGGCCGCGCTCCAGGCGATGCGGGTGCTCAGCGACCCGGTGCAGACCGGCGCCGTCACGCTCGCGCTGCCGCAGGACGTGCAGGCTGAGGCGTGGGAGTGGCCCGAGGAGTTCTTCCGCGAGCGGGTGTGGGGCGTGCGCAGGCCCCGGCCCGACGAGGCGGAGCTCGCCGCGGTCGCCGAGGCGGTACGGGGCGCCGCGCGCCCCCTGCTCATCGCCGGCGGCGGGATCCGGCACAGCGGGGCGCAGGCCGCCCTGGCGGAGTTCGCCGGGGCCACCGGGATCCCCGTGGCCACCACCCAGGCGGGCAAGGGCGTCCTCCCGTACGACCATCCCGCCGAGGTGGGCGGGGTCGGGCACACGGGGACGGCGGCCGCCGCCGAGCTGGCGCGGGGGGCCGACCTGGTGATCGCCGCCGGGACCCGGCTGACGGACTTCACCACCGCCTCCGCGACGCTCTTCCAGGATCCGGCCGTCCGGTTCGTCGGCCTGAACCTCGACCCGTTCGACGCCCACAAACTCGCCGCCCGGCCCCTCGTGGGCGACGCGCGCGAAGGACTGGAGGGGCTCCGCCGGGCGGTTGCCGGGTACCGGGTCGACGCCGCGTACGAGTCCGCGTACAGGCAAGGCAAACGGCTTTGGGAGGAGCGCGTCGACCGGGCCTACGCCGTCTCCCGCGAGGACGACGCCCCGACGCAGGCCCAGGTGCTCGGGCTGCTCGACGCGCTCGTCGACGACGGCGACATCCTGATCAACGCCGCCGGCTCGCTCCCCGGCGACCTGCACAAACTCTGGCGGGCCCGGTCCGCCGACCAGTACCACGTGGAGTACGGGTACTCCTGCATGGGCTACGAGATCCCGGCCGCCATCGGGGTGGCGCTGGCCGCGCCCGGCCGCCCGGTGTGGGCGCTGGTCGGCGACGGGACGTACCTGATGAACCCGACCGAGATCGTCACCGCCGTGCAGGAGGGCATCCCGGTCAAGGTCGTCATCCTCGACAACCACGGCTACGCCTCCATCGGCGGCCTCTCCGGGGCGGTGGGCGGCGAGGGCTTCGGGACGGCGTACCGCTTCCGGGCGGTGGACGGTGTGTACAGCGGCGCGCCGCTGCCTTTGGACCTCGCGGCCAACGCCGCTTCCCTCGGGATGGCCGTGATCCGCGCCCACACCGTCGGTGACCTGCGGAAAGCCCTCGCGGAGGCGCGAGCGGCGGACCGTCCCACATGTGTCTACGCACAGACCCGAACACCCGACACTGTGTCGGGCCCACCCCCGGCACAGGCGTGGTGGGATGTTCCTGTGGCCGAGACCGCGACCCGTGCGGCGGCGATCGAGGCCCGCGAAGAGTACGACCGGCAAGCCGCGCAGCGACGTCGCCATCTGTGAAGGAGCAAGGCAATGAAGACCGTCAACCACTGGATCGGTGGCAAGACCGTCGAGGGCGCGTCGGGCAACTACGGCCCGGTCACCGACCCCGCGACCGGCGAGGTCACCACGCAGGTCGCCCTCGCCTCGGCCGCCGAGGTCGACGCGGCGGTACAGGTCGCGAAGGACGCCTTCCAGACCTGGGGCCAGTCCTCGCTCGCCGCCCGTACCAAGGTGCTGTTCGCCTACCGCGCGCTGCTGGACGCCAACCGTGACGCGATCGCCGAGCTGATCACCGCCGAGCACGGCAAGGTGCACTCGGACGCGCTGGGCGAGGTCGCGCGCGGTCTGGAGATCGTCGAGCTGGCCTGTGGGATCACCACGCAGCTCAAGGGCGAGCTGTCCACGTCCGTCTCGAACCGCGTGGACGTCTCCTCGATCCGCCAGCCGATCGGCGTGGTCGCGGGCATCACCCCGTTCAACTTCCCCGCGATGGTCCCGATGTGGATGTTCCCGCTGGCCGTGGCCTGCGGAAACACCTTCATCCTCAAGCCGAGCGAGAAGGACCCGTCGGCCGCCAACAAGCTGGCCGAGCTGATGAGCGATGCCGGTCTGCCGGCGGGCGTGCTGAACGTGGTCCACGGCGACAAGGTGGCCGTCGACGCGCTGCTGTCGCACCCCGACATCGCGGCCGTGTCTTTCGTCGGCTCCACGCCGATCGCCCGTCACATCCACACCACCGCCTCCGCCAACGGCAAGCGCGTCCAGGCGCTGGGCGGCGCCAAGAACCACATGCTGGTGCTCCCGGACGCCGACCTGGACGCGGCCGCCGACGCGGCGGTCTCGGCCGCCTACGGCTCGGCCGGCGAGCGCTGCATGGCGATCTCCGCCGTCGTGGCCGTCGGCGCGATCGGCGACACGCTGGTCGAGAAGATCCGCGAGCGCGCCGAGAAGATCAAGATCGGCCCCGGCAACGACCCGACCTCCGAGATGGGCCCGCTGATCACCGCCGCCCACCGCGACAAGGTCGCCTCGTACGTCACGGGCGCGGCCGCGCAGGGCGCCGACGTCGTCCTCGACGGCACCGGCTACACGGTCGAGGGCAACGAGAACGGCCACTGGATCGGGCTGTCGCTGCTGGACAACGTCAAGACGGACTCCGACGCCTACCGCGACGAGATCTTCGGCCCGGTGCTGTGCGTGCTGCGCGCCGAGACCTACGAGGAGGGCGTGGCGCTCATCAACGCCTCGCCGTTCGGCAACGGCACCGCGATCTTCACGCGGGACGGCGGCGCGGCCCGCCGCTTCCAGCTGGAGATCGAGGCGGGCATGGTCGGCGTGAACGTGCCGATCCCGGTGCCGGTGGGCTACCACTCGTTCGGTGGCTGGAAGGACTCGCTCTTCGGCGACCACCACATCTACGGCAACGACGGCATCCACTTCTACACCCGCGGCAAGGTCGTCACGACCCGCTGGCCGGACCCGGCCGATGCCCCGGCGGGCGTGGACCTCGGGTTCCCGCGCAACCACTGACGGTCGGGCCTTGACTGCGGGCCTTGACCGCTCGCCTCGACGGCCGGCCTTGACCGCTCGCCTTGGCCCCTGACCGCTGACCGCTGACCCCTGGCTCGGCCGCTCGCCCCCCGCATCCCTCACGCGGGGGGCGAGTTCCGTATGCCGTCCTTGCGCCCGCTCAGGTGCCGAGGAGGGACCAGACGTCCTCGGCCGCCGTGGCGCTCCACACCGCGTCGCCGTGGCCGTAGCCGGGGACGACCGCGAAGCGCACCCGGTCGTTGCCGCCCGCCCGGATCAGCTCCGCACCGCCGGGCTCGTGGCCGCGGCCCCCTTCGGTGTTGACCCACACCACCTCGGCGCCGATCCGCTCCCAGGGGATCGCGTACGTCGTCCCGTCCCCCGCCCACACGGCGGCGAGATCCCGCATCAGGGCGGCCGGGATCAGCCCGCTGCCCAGGGCGGCGGTGGCGGCGTGCCAGGCGGTCACCGGGGTGTGGGCCAGGGAGAACCGGTCCTCGGCCGGGGTGGCTCCGAAGGCGTAGTCGCCGGCGCTGTGGCCCCGGGTGTAGATCCAGTTCGCCTCGCCGGGGAGGGAGGCGGTCCGGATCAGCGCGAAATGCGCGAGCCCGGCGGCGGTGAACCGGAGCGAGGGATCCGGCGGCCACGGCACCGCGGAGGGGGCGGCCGGGTCGGTCACCGCCCGGGCGATCAGCGGGGCGAGACCCGGGTCGACGGCGTACGTGCCCCGGGCGAGCAGGCCCGCGAAGGCATCCCGGGTACGGGCCGCCCGCAGCGCGGCCTCACCCTCGTACGGGCCCGTCGTGTCCAGGGCCACCACCCGGCGCAGCCGCGGCCCTTCGTCGTGCGCGGCCGCGTCCAGCGCGAGGGCGGCCCCGGCCGAGTGCCCGACGTACTGGTACGGCAGCCGCAGTACGGAGTCCAGCGCGCCCACCACCGTGGCCAGATCCCGGCGGTGCGCCGCGAGCCCCCAGCCGGCGCCGACGTCGGCGGCCGTCGCGGCGTCCTCGCGCGGGGTGACGCCGACGACGAGCAGGCCCTGGCGGCGCAGGTGCTGGGCGAGGCCGTCCCGACGGGCGCTGCCCGCAGTGAGGAAGTCCGCGGTGAAGTTCAGTCCGCCGCCGGGCAGCAGGTACGCGATCCCGTGCGGCGCCCGGGCAGCGTCGGCGAGCACGTCCACGGTGACGGGCGCCGGGCCGCCGTCCGCGAGCGGCAGCGTGAGCCGTATCCAGCCGTCGCCGGGCGCGTAGGCGGCGGTTCCGGTCCCCAGGGCGCCCTCGACGCGGGTCAGCAGCCCGAAGCCCAGGGCGGCGGGAGCCGACGGGTCGGGCCGGGTCCCGCTGTGTTCTCGTGCCATCCGCTGTGCCTTCCCCCCTGCGGCGGCGATGGCCGAATGCCGTCGCCGTCCCCTGGGGGACACCCTCGCCGGTCAGCGGGCGTCAGCCAAGTCCGGGGCGGGTTCCGCTTGTTCTCCGGTAGTCAGGCGCCGGCGCCGCAGCACCCGGAAGGCGATCCCGGCGCCGGCCAGCAGCAGGGCCGCGCCCGCCGCGGGCCACGGCACGGCGACGAATCCGGTCTCGGACTCCGAGGCCAGATCCGGGTAAGCCGCCGCCCCCGCGGCCACCTTGACGCTCACCCAGTCCAACTGCGGGGCGTCCGGCCAGGGTTCCGTCAGGTCGATCCGCTGGCCGGGCAGCAGCACCAGCTTCAGCTCGCGGGCCGGCCGGTCCAGCACCTCCCGCCCGAACAGGCCCTCGGCGGACACCGTCACCTTCGGCCCGATCACCACGTTGCCCCGGTTGACCAGGGAGTACGAGACGGTGGCGCGGGCGTCCTTGACCCACGGCACCAGCGGCGCGCCCCGGTCGACCCGTACGTTCTCCACGCTCAGACCGGGGGTCAGCGGTCCCGGCACCCGGAAGTACAGGCGGGCGCCGACCTGGCGCTTGACGCCGACCTGGACCTTGCCGTCCTGCCGGACGCCCTCGACGACGGTGCTGACGGCGACGATCCCGCCGACGTGGTCGCCCGGAGTGGCGTCCTCGGGGACCTTCACGGTGAACGGGATGTCCTTGCGGCCCTTGGGCGGCACGGTGACGGTGGTCGCGGCCTCCGGGGGCAGCGCGACCCACGAGCCGACGTCCTCGGGCTTCGTCTCGACCGGGTACAGCGCGAAGGCGCCGCCCGCCCGGGTGTTCGTGGCATCGGTGGCGAAGACCTGGAACGTCAGCTCCTTGTCGGAGGAGTTCAGGATCGTCGCGCTGTCGCTGACGGTGGTCCCGGCGGCGCCCTGGTGGAAGAAGTACGCGCGGTCCGTCATCGCCGCCCCGGCCGGGGGCGTGGGGAAGACGCCCCAGGTGCCGTTGTCCGCGGCCGTCGCGGTGGCGGCCGGGAGCAGCCCCGAGCCCAGCACGAGGAGGCCGAGGAGCAGACCGTACAGGGAGGTGCGGGTGCGCATGGGCGGTCTCCAGACGGGACGGGCGGCGTTTTCTTCGGATGCGGAGAGCGCGTTTCGGGTGCGGAGAGCGGGAAAGGTGGTGCGGCGCCGGAGCGCCGCACCACCCTGGAGCCGTGCCGGACCGGTCAGGCGATCGAGAAGGTGACGACCGTCTGGTAGGTGTCGGCGAACATGAACGGCGGCAGCTGGATCATCCCGGCGCCGCCGACGGCGAACTCACCACCGGTCAGCTCGTCCCCGCCGGCGGCCTGGGAAGCCACCTTCATCGGCGTGTCGGAGATCGCGCCGGGCGTACCCGCGGAGCAGGTGCTCGGGCTGTCCGGGTTGGTCACGGTGCAGGACGGCTGGATGCCGATCTGCGCCTTCGCCATCGAGTGGCCGGTCGTCTGGTTCAGGAACGGCGTACGCGTCGCCGTCACGTCCCAGCCGAGGGAGCCGCCGCGGAAGTCCTGGACGGTCGCGGCGTTGAAGACGCCGACCACCGACTGGGCCTTGCCGTTGATGGTGACCGAGCCGAAGCTGACGGCCGGCTGGCCGTCCTTCGGGCCGAGGGCCAGCGGTCCGGGCAGCACCTCCACGTCGACCGGGTTCTTCACGCCCGCCTGGTCCTCCAGGTACACGAAGGCCTTGTACGGGGTGATCGATCCGTCGATCTTGATGGCGTCGGCCTTCTTGGTGACCGTGATGTTGCAGGTGGCGGCGCCGGACGCGGCCGCCGAGCCGGTGCCGGCGTCACCGGTGGCCACACCGGCGAGCAGCGCGGAACAGGTGACCGGGCCGGCCGGGAAGTTGGCGCCGGTGACGACGACGGCGGTGCCCGCCTTGCCGCTGTTGGGCGTCAGCTTCGTGGTGACCGGGTCCTTGGGCAGGGCCTCGACGGCGATCGAGCCGAGCGCGGCGCTGGGGCGCGGCTTCGGCGTGCAGACGGTGGTGAAGACCGTGCCGCCGAGGTCGGCGTCGGTCACCATCTGGTCGAGCTTGACGTCGATCGTCTGGCCCTCGGTGCCGTCCGGGATCTTGATGGTGCCCGTGACCGGGCCCGGGTCGAGGGGCACGCCCGGGGTGACGGTGACCGTCTCGGGTGCGCCGGTGACCGTCTGGGCGGAGCCGCCCACGAGCAGGGCGACCTTGGTGGTGTTCTTGGTGGTCACCGCGAACTGCGGGATCAGCGGGCTGGCGCCCGGGTCGATCGTGATCGGGACGACGTCCCCGGCCTTCGCGCCGTCCGGCACGGTCACCGTGAAGTTCTGATTGCCCGAACCGTCGGGCTGCGGCGCCGGGGCGTCGCACTCCACGAACACCGCTGTGGTCTTGGTCGCGGCCTGCGCCGTGCCCGTCAAGGCCACGACGCCACCCGTCAGGGCCAGGGACAACGCGCCCGCCCCGGCCAGAACTCTTCGTCGGAACGTTGTACTCACTGGGTCGCGACTCCTTCGTCAGACGAACCCCTCCCCCCACCCGCTGTGTGGAGGAGGTCGAGCCGGTGCGGTGGCCGACATTGACGCGTCGCGGTGATGAGAAGTCAATGACTTGTTTTCGGGTGAAGGGCACAGAAATTGATGTGCCATCAGAACAGGTCTGATGGCACATCGGATACCGACCGGTTGGTGAGGTCTACGGCCGCCCGTCGGCCGGTGTGTGCAGCAGCCGGTTCGGGGTGCCGGCCGGGAGGCCGGTGATGTGGTCGGGCAGGGCGGCGCGTGCCAGGGCCTCGGAGACCTGGGCCGGGGTCTTCGCCGTGCCGCCCGCCAGGATCAGCGCGGCGACACCCGTCACGTGCGGGGCGGCCATGGAGGTCCCGGTCGCCCGGGCGAGGGCCGTGGGCGAGCCCTTCCAGGCCGAGGTCACCGCCACGCCGGGCGCCGAGATGTCCACGCAGGGGCCGTAGGCGGAGAACGGGGCCCGCCGGTCCTCGGCGTCGGTCGCGCCGACCGTGATGGCCTCCGGCACGCGGGCCGGCGACCCGGTGCAGGCGTTCGAGCCGTCGTTGCCCGCGGCCACCGTGAAGGTGATCCCGGCGCGCACCGCCCGCCTGACCGCCGAGTCCAGGGCGAAGCTCGGGGTCCCGCCCATGCTCATGTTCGCGACGGCCGGGGTGCCGGGGGTCTTGGCGGCGTCCTTCACCAGCCATTCGAGGCCGCTGAGGATGTCCGACAGACTGCCCGAGCCCCGGCAGTCGGCCACCTTCACCGCGACCAGGGAGACCCCCTTCGCCACCCCGTACGTGGCCCCGCCGACGGTTCCCGCGACGTGCGTGCCGTGGCCGTTGCAGTCGGCGGAGGACTGCATGAACACGGCGTTGTAGCCCGCCCGGGCGCGGCCGCCGAACTCCTGGTGGAGGGTGTTGATCCCGGTGTCCACGATGTACGCGGTGACCCCCTGCGCCTTGGTCGCGTACGCGTAGGAACCGTCGAGCGGGAGCTCGCGCTGGTCGATGCGGTCCAGTGGCCAGGGCGCGGAGGTCTGGGTCTGGGTGTCGTTGGTACGGAACTCCGCGTCCGGCTCCACGGAGGCCACCCGCGGGTCCTTGGCCAGGGCGGCGGCGCGGGCGGCCGTGGTACGGACCGCGAACCCGCTGAGGGCGGTGTTGTAGACGGCGCCGACCTTGTCGCCCGCCTCGGCCGCCTCGGCGGCGAGGGCGCGGAGCGGGGCCCGCCGGGCGGTGTCCTTGAGGACCACGACGTACGGGGCGACGGCGTTGTGGGCGGAGGCGTCGGAGCCGTCGGAGCCGTCGGATCCGGGCGGCAGGGCGGTGGCCGCCGCGAGCAGGGCGGCGGCCGGGAGCAGGGCGGTGAATGCGGTCATGCGGCCGATGCTCGGCGAGGCGCGGCGCGGGCGCGCGGAGGGTGCGCCGAGTGGGCGCACGACACGCCGACGGGGGAGTTACCCGGGGTGGGGCGCCTGCCCGGGGTGTTCCGGGGTGACGACCCAGCCGCGCATCGTGAAGAGGCCCTCGTCCTCGGCGCCGGAGGAGGCGTAGGTGGCGAGGGCGGCCTCGTTGTCGGTGTCCACGCCCACCCACATGCCGTAACACCCGCGCGCCCGGGCCTCGTCGGCGAGGGCCAGGGTCAGGGCGCGTCCGATGCCGCGCCGGCGGTAGCCCTCGTCCACGGAGAGCTCGTACAGGCACATCTCCGTGCCCTTGTCGGGGTGGGTCATCTCGACGCCGGAGACCATGCCGGCGGGGATGTCGTCGACGTAGGCGATGAGCATCAGGTGACCCTGCGAGGCGAGGAACCGCTCGGACCAGTCCAGTCGGGCGGGGCCGTCGAAGAGCCCCTCCGCGGCTTGGAAGTCGGCGACGGTACGGGCGGGGCGGATGTCCATGGCCGTCACGATAATGGCCCCGCGACGAGCAACGACCGCGTTTCCCGCACAGCGTGGCGACCTCAGCCCCGCCCGCGCAATATTCAGCCCCTGCGGCAAAACAGCCCCGGCGGCAAAATCAGCCTCGCCGGCGTTTGAGGCGCGGGGGTCCGGGGGCGGAGCCCCCGCAACGGCGCCGCACCGAAGCCTCCAGCCCCGCCGGCGATCGAGGCGCAGGCCCGGGGCACGCCCCGGCGGCGTCCGGTTCACCCCCGGAGGGCAACGGCGGCGGCGTACCCCACAGGCGCCGCCAGATCCAGCAGCACCCACCCCGGCACCACCGCCGGCGCCGGCCCCGCCCCGACGTACGGCTCGGTCAGCCCCAGCGCCAAGCCGGCCCCCGTCGCCTTCAGGTACGCCTCCTTGCGCGACCACACCCGCGCCAGCGCCACCCGCCGCTGCTCCTCGGGCAGCGCGGTCAGCTCGGCGCTCTCCGCCGGGTTCAGCGAACCCACCACGTCCGCCACCGCCGCCGGGGTCGGGACGGCCTCCACGTCGACCCCCACCGCGGCCGCCGCGAAGGCGAAGTACGCCAGGTCCCCGCTGTGCGACAGCGAGAAGTGGACCCCGCCCCCGACCACAGCCGGCCGGCCGTGCGGAGCGCCGCAGCACGGGCAGTCCTCCCGCGTCAGAGCGACCTTCTCCGGCGCCAGCCCCAGGTATCCGCCGAGCAGCACCCGCAGCCCGACGTGCGAGGCGAGGTACCGCTGCCGGTCGCCGGCCCGCACCAGCCGCCCCGCCCGCTCCCGTTCGGCCGCGTCCAGGATCGGCAGCGCTTCCTCGACCCGGAGCCCGCCGACCGCGGCCAGTGTGGTGTCCAGGGACCACACCGTGATGTCCGTGCCGACCGGAGGAGCGCCGATCAGGGGTGTGTCGCCGCTGAGTTGGTTCACGTACTCGGTCACCCGCTGAGGGTAGACGAGGCGGTTGACGCGCTGGTTGTCTCTGATGCTTGCCCTTTCCACCGCACCGATACCAGGGGGACTCCCACCATGCACAACGCCGTCGTGACACCGGAAGGCGACCGGATCCGCTGGGTCGAACTGCCCGGAGCGGAGCCCGCCCGCGTGTACCTGCACGGGCTGGGCTCGACCTCGCCCGCCTACTTCGCGGCGAGCGCCGTGCACCCGCTGCTGGTCGGCCGGCGTTCGCTGCTGGTCGACCTGCTCGGGCACGGGCACAGCGACCGGCCCGAGGCGTTCTCGTACACCCTGGAGGCGCACGCGGACGCCCTGGCCCAGGCGCTCGACGCGGCCGGCGCGGACGGAGCCGAGGTCATCGCGCACAGCATGGGCGGCGCGGTGGCCATCGTGCTGGCCGCCCGGCATCCCCGGCTGGTCTCCCGCCTGGTGCTGGTGGACGCCAACCTGGACCCGGCGCCGCCGGTCCCCGCCGCCGTCGGCAGCAGCGGGATCGCCTCCTACACCGAGGAGGAGTTCCTGGCAGGCGGCTGGGCCGAGGTCCGCGACCGGGTCGGCGCGCACTGGTGGTCCACCATGCGGCTGGCGGACCGTGCCGCCCTGCACCGCACCGCGGTCCACCTCGCCGCCGGTACCACGCCCACCATGCGGGAGCTGCTGCTGGAGCTGAAGATCCCGCGCACCTACCTGCTCCCGGAGGCGGACGGGCCGCTCGCGGGGGCCGAGGCGCTGGAGGCGGCCGGCGTGGCCGTCGTCCCCGTCCCGGACTGCGGGCACAACATCATGCTGGACAACCCCAAGGCCTTCGCCCGGGCCACGGCGGCCGCCCTCGCCCGCGACTAACGCCGCACGCCGGCCGAGGCCGTGGTGCGCTCCGGTATCCGGGAGCCCGGGGAGGGAGTCCCGTCGGTCCAGGCGTAGACGTGCTTGCCCCGCACGGCGACCTGGTACTGGTGGAAGTCCCGGCACTCGGGCCGCTCCTCGGCCCGGGTGTCGCGCGGCCACCATTTCGCGGCCAGCTCCGTCGCGCCCAGCCGCTTCGGGCTCCCGGCGGTGCACTGCGGGCCGTCCAGCGGGGTCGCGCCCAGCGTGAACCGGATCAGCCGGGCCTCGCCGCTGGTGCGCGCCCGTATCCGTACGTCGGTGGCGTCCTTGGGTATCCACGACGGCAGTGCGAACGCGGTCTCCCCGCGCGCCGGTGCCTCGGCGGCGGTCGCGAACCGCTTCTGCCGCTCCTTGAAAACGCGGTCGTTGACGGCATCTGTGACCGGGTTGGGCGGGAGGTTGGGCAGCGCGAAGGCCGCGGTGGCGAGGGCTCCCACGGTGGCTGCTGCGACGACGAGCGGGCGACGGCGGTTCATGCCACAAGTGTTCGCCGCGCGACCCCCGAGGCGCGTCCCTCCCCAGGACGAACCGGACGTCTGCCGGAAGTAGCACACGGCGTCATACCTGAGTCCCGGTCGTCGTACCTGAGTCCCGGCCGGCACACCCGAGTTCCGTGTACTCCGTTCCGGCGGTGAAGCCGCGAACGCATCCGGACCGCGGACGGCGCCGATATTCCTTCTCCGAGAGTGATCCCCAGCCGCCGCCCGGGAGTCCGGGCGGCGGACGCCAACTCCCGGAGGACTCCCGTGCGCCGTCGTCCCGTACCCGCCCTTTCCGCCGCCGCCATGGCGGCCGTCCTGGCCGTCGCCGCCCCCGCGTCCGCCACCCCCGGCCCCGCCGCGCCCGCGGACAAGCCCCAGGTGCTCAGCGGCTGGACGCGGACCAGCGCGGCGAGCCAGGACGCGTGGGCCGCGGCGCGCGCGAACCGGGGCCAGTGGTCGGCGTACGGCTTCGACTGGTCGACCGACTACTGCACCACGTCCCCGGACAACCCGTTCGGGTTCCCCTTCCGGACCGCGTGCGCCCGCCACGACTTCGGCTACCGCAACTACAGGGCGGCCGGGTCCTTCGACGCCAACAAGTCCCGTCTGGACGAGGCCTTCCACGCGGACCTCAAGCGGGTCTGCGCGCGGTACTCGGGAGCCAGGAAGACCTCCTGCACCGGCACGGCCTGGACCTACTACCAGGCGGTCAAGGCCTTCGGTGTCCCCGCGCAAGACACCCCCGCGGCCTGACCCGAAGCCGCACCGACCGGCTCGGCGGGGTGCTTACGGCCTCGCTACGGCCTGCTCGCTAAAGTCCCGCTGACCTGCACGAAAGCCCTCCACTGAGGGAGGGCTCCGGGGTGGGACGTGGAGAGTGCCCCCGGCAGGACTCGAACCTGCGGCCAAGTGCTTAGAAGGCACCTGCTCTATCCACTGAGCTACGGGGGCCGGAAGGTGGCCGTGTGGCCTGGAGCCCCGGGTGGGGGTGGGGCTGTGGTCCATGCCGGGTCAAGGATAGGGCTCCGGTTGCCTTGTCCCGGTTGCTTCACCCGCGTGCCACGATGTGGAGGTTCGGTGAAGCGGTCCCGATAATCGCAGGCAGGTGCGATTCTCGCACCGCTTTTGCGCCGCGGCGCCCTGGGTGTTGTGCACTCGTTATGCCTGCGCCCCACTCGTCCGCTCTGTCCATCATGTCCCGCTGAAGTCGCGGTCGGCGCGCAGAGGGCGTATAAGCTTCAAAAATGGTCCCAAATTGGGCATTCTTCGCATGTGGTGACCTTGGATGTTCGGCCTCAGCTGCTCGATGCCCTGTCCGCCCTGCGCGACCGGGTCGCGTCCGTGCGTCTGCCGCTGCCCCTGCCCGGCGCTCCACGCGCCCGCCAGACCAGAGCCGAGCTGCTCGCGCAGCTCGACGACTACCTCGTACCCCGGCTCAAGGCGCCCGAGGCGCCGCTGCTCGCCGTAGTCGGCGGGTCGACCGGGGCCGGCAAATCAACGCTCGTCAACTCCCTCGTCGGACGGCAGGTCAGCGAGGCGGGGGTGCTGCGCCCGACCACGCGCACCCCGGTGCTTGTCTGCCATCCGGATGATCATTACTGGTTCGCCGGGATGCGGGTCCTGCCCGACCTGATGCGCGTCTGGGCGCCGCAGGGGGAGGAGGAACCCCCTCCACCCCCGCAGCGCCACGGCTCCCACGGGACCACGCACGCCACCCGGGAGCTGCGGATCGAGACCGTCTCGACCCTGCCCCGCGGGCTCGCCGTCCTCGACGCCCCCGACATCGACTCCCTCGTCGTCGAGAACCGGACCCTCGCCGCCGAGCTCATCTGCGCCGCCGACGTCTGGGTCATGGTCACCACCGCCTCCCGCTACGCCGATGCCATCCCCTGGCACCTGCTGCGCACCGCGAAGCAGTACAAGGCAGCCCTCGTCATCGTCCTCGACCGGGTCCCGCACCAGGTGCTCGCCGAGGTCTCCCGCCAGTACGGGGCGCTGCTGACCCGGGCCGGGCTGGGCGAGGTGCCGCGCTTCACCGTGCCCGAACTGCCCGAATCGGCCGGCGGAGGCGGGCTGCTGCCGGCCAGCGCCGTCGCGCCGCTGTCCGCCTGGCTCACCCACCACGCGCAGGACCCGGCGGCCCGTCAGTACGCCGTCGGACGCACCGCGCTGGGCGCGCTGGACTCCCTCAAGCGGCGGATGCCCGAGCTGGCCTCCGCCGTCGCCGCCCAGCACGCCGCCGCCGTACGGCTGACCTCGGCCGTCGAGGACGCGTACAAGAGGGAGGGCAAGCGGGTCCGCAGCCGGCTCGACAGCGGCGCCGTCCTCTCCGGGGACGCGCTCACCCGCTGGCGCGGCTACCCGCTCGACACCACCGCCGACGAGCTGCTCGACTCGCTCGCCGAATCCCTCGCCGCGCTCCTCCAGTGCGCCGTGGCCGCCGCAGACGAGCGGATCGCCGAGGCCTGGCGGCGCGAACCCGCCTCCGGAGCGGTGGCCCTGCCCGCGCCCGACCGGGAGGCGGCGGAACGTATCGGCATGGCCGTACGGCGCTGGCGGCGGGTCCTGGAGGAACTCGCCGAGGAAGAGGTCGGGAAGCTCGACAAGCAGCCCGCGCCCGACCCCGACGCGGTCGCGGCCCTCCTCGTCGCCGCCCTCCTCGGCGGCAAGCGGGCCCGGCCCGCCGGGGAGAAACTCGCCGAACGGATCGGCGTCCAGGCCGCCGTACGGCTGCGCGACCGGGGCGGGGAACTCGTCGGCGACCACCTCGACCAGGTGCTGCGCGCCGAACGGGACCGCCGCCTCGCACCGCTGGAAGCGCTCGAAGTGACCCCGGAACCACAGGCCGAGCTGATCGCCGCGCTGTCCGTACTGCAGAAGGAGAGGTGACGCCGTGACCGCCCTGACCGACCGCACCGACGACCGCTGGGACGACGGACTCATCGCGCGCTCGCGCCCCCAGGCCCTCGACCAGGACGACGAGCGCGACGGCGAGGACGGCGACGACGCCCTCGTACGGGCCGTCTCCGGCACCGTCTCCGGCGCGGGCAGCGACGGCGGCAAGGCGCCCGCCGCCCCGCTCAGCCCCGAAGGGCAGGCCCTGCGGCTGCGCCTCGACGCGCTGCGCCAGCTCGTCGGACTGTCCCGGACCCGGCTCGACGGCAAGACCCTCGCCGAGGCCGGCCGGGTCCTCGACGAGGCGGCCGCGCGCCGCGGGCTGTCACCGCAGCACACGGTCGTCGCGATCGCCGGAGCCACCGGAAGCGGCAAGTCCACGCTCTTCAATTCACTCGCCGGAGTGCAGATCTCCGAGACCGGTCTGCGCCGCCCGACCACCGCCGCGCCCATCGCGTGCAGCTGGTCGGACGGGGCCGCCGGGCTCCTGGACCGGCTGGAGATCCCGGGACGGCTGCGCCGGCGGCCCCGCGAGACCTC